>CABUGI010000001.1 GCA_902491055.1 uncultured Collinsella sp.
GGTCGCCGAGCGCGAGCTGTTCCGCACGCTCGACCTGGGCTCGGCGCTCAACGCCGCCCGCGCCGCCGACGATGAGGACGCCCGCATCGCCGCCATGCGCGAGGCGGTCGAGTCCAAGCCCGCGCCGTGCCCCGCGCCGAGGCGCCAGGCGGAACCCGCCGCCGCGGCGCGCCCCGAGCTGTCCTGCGCGTGGACGGTCGAGATCCCGTCCGCGACCCGCTCGCAGATGGAGCTGCTCGCCGCGGCGCTGCGCGAGCGAGGCATCACCGGCACCATCAAGTGCAGGGGGGTGCGCTAGATGGCCGACGAGAAGATGACGCTCTCCCAGGCGATAGCCAAGGTGCAGCGCTCCGTGACCGTCCCCAAGGCGCGCTACAACGCGTTCGGGAAGTTCAGCTACCGCTCGTTCGAGGACATCGTCGCTGCGCTCAAGGAGCCCCGCAAGGAGGCGGGCGTGGCGTTCACGCTCCAGGACGGCATCTGCAAGGTGGGCGAGCGCTACTACGTCGAGGCGACGTGCACGCTGTTCTTCGAGGACGGGCACGGCGATACGAGGGAGTTCAAGGCCTACGCCCGCGAGGCGGAGCACAAGAGCGGCTCCGATGACGCGCAGGTGACCGGCATGGCATCTAGCTACGCGCGCAAGTACGCGCTGTGCGGCCTGTTCGCCATCGACGGGCAGAGCGACCCGGACGCGCTGTCGGACAAGCCCGAGAAGGAACCGCCCGAGAGCGGCGGCTTCACGGCGAAGTGCAAGGCCTGCGGCACGGCCTACACCTTCGAGTCGAAAGAGCAGTACGAGGAGTTCAAGAAGCATCCCGGCTGTTGCGCCACCCCGACGTGGCGCGTCCTGTAGGCCATGCAGGACATGTACGCGCAGCGCGAGGAGCTGTTCGAGCGCCTCATGGCGGAGCTGGACACGCTCAGGCGGACGGGCCAGCAGTACGCCGAGAACGAGGCCGACTACCGCAAGGCCCTGCGCATCGCCATCCTCGAGGAGCGCTCCAAGGGCACGCCGGTGACCATCATCGGCGACCTGTGCCGGGGGCGCGAGGAGATAGCCGAGAAGAAGCAGCTGCGCGACTGCGCGGAGGCGCTCTACAAGGCATCGAGCGAGGCGATCATGGCCCTCAAGCTGCGAATCAAGACAGTGGACGCCGACATCCAGAGGACATGGACGAGCGGCGGAGAGGAGACATACAGATGAGCATCAACAGAGTGGTCGTGTCGGGCAATCTGACCCGAGACCCCGAACTGCGCGCCACGCCGGGCGGCACTCAGGTGCTGGGCTTCGGCGTGGCCGTCAACGACCGCCGCCGCAACCAGCAGACGGGGGAGTGGGAGGACTACCCGAACTTCATCGACTGCACCATGTTCGGCAACCGCGCCGAGGCGCTCTCGCGCATCCTGCGCAAGGGCATGAAGGTCGCCATCGAGGGGAAGCTGCGCTACAGCTCCTGGGAGGACAAGAACGGTGGCGGCAGGCGCTCGAAGGTCGAGATCATCCCCGACGAGGTCGTCCTCATGAGCCAGAACCCCAACGGCCAGCAGGCCCCGCAGCAGTACGCGCCGCAGGGATACCAGCAGCAGTACGCGCCCCAGCAGGCACCGCGGGCATATGCCCCGCAGCCGGCGCCGCAGCAGCCCGCGCCGCAATGGAACGCCCAGCAGGCCTACCAGCAGGCCCCGCAGGCTGCTCCGCAGCGGCCCCAGCAGGCACCGCAGGCCGCGCCGCAGCCGGCACCGCCGCAGCCGGCACCGCAGCAGCCGGCACCGCAGCAGCCGGCACCCGCCCAGCAGCAGCTGGACGTGTACGACGAAGACATCCCGTTTTAGCGGCGAGGGGATGCAGATCCTAGATTCCCTGGTCGACGGGCCGCTCCTTCTCGGCAACCGCAGGGAGGGCGACGAGCTGATAGGCATGATCGTCCGGTACCTGCGCACCGGGGAGGTGCCGGAGCCGCGCACGGACAGCCAGAGGGCCATCCTCGCCGCCGTGCGGCCCGTCATGGAGACCTCCCGCTCACGCATCGTGGCGGGGAGCAACGGGGGAAGCAAACAGCCAAGCAACGATGCAAGCAAACAGCCAAGCAAACAGCCAAGCAAAACGGCAAGCAAACCGGAAAGCAAGACGGAAAGCAAAGCCGCAAGCAAACGACCAAGCGAAGAGGAAGAGGAAGAGGAAGTAGGAATTACGGAGAAAGGGAAGGGGAAACGGGCGCGTTTCCGCGCCCCCTCTCCCGCGGATGTCCGCGAGTACGCGGCGGCCTACGCCGAGTCCAGGGGCATCGCCCTCGGCTCCGTTGACTTCGACCCCGACTACTTCGTCGACTACTACGAGTCCAAGGGCTGGAAGGTCGGCAAGGCACCGATGAAGGACTGGAAGGCCACGGTGCGCAACTGGCTGAGGTCCTCGAAACCGAGGGGAAAGGAGGCATCGGGCGATGACTACAGCGTCTACGACTAGCCCGAAGTTCCGCATCTGCCCGCACTGCGGCAAGGTGCTCAAGGCGAGATACACCGACGCGCTCGCCGAGGCCACGGGCATCAGGATGTTCTGCGGCTACGAGGAGTGCGACTGCGCCGGGGCCGAGGCCGACAGGCGCGAGGCCGAGGAGCGCGCAGCCCGCAAGGCGGCGGAGGACAGGGCCGAGGCCCTGAGACGCCGCTACCTGCGCGCCGGCGTCCCGGAGCGCTACCTCTCGCTCGACCACGTCAAGGCGGGCGTGCTCGCCGACAAGATGGGCCGCGGGAAGTGGCTCTACCTCTGGGGCGACGTCGGCACCCGCAAGACCACCTGCGCGGCGGCTATCGCCAAACGCCTCGCCGACTCCGGCTCGCAGGTCCTGATGGTGCCGATGTACCGCATCCTCGACGAGATCCAGCGCAGCTTCCACGACGGTGGCGACCCGCTGAAGCGCTACTGCGAGGTTGGGTACCTCATCGTCGACGACCTGGGCAAGCGCAGGCCGACGGGCTTCGTGCTCGACAGCCTGTTCCAGCTGGTCGACAGACGCTACTCGGCGATGCTGCCGACTTGCGTCACGACGCAGTACCGCCCGGGCGAGCTTGTCCGAAGGCTCGCCGAGCAGGGCGACCCGGACACCGCCAAGGCCATCGTGTCCAGGCTCCGCCACGGCGCCGAGGTCGTGGAGTTCACCGGCCCGGACGGGAGGCTCTCATGATCCTCGACGCGGGCCTGCTGAGGGGATGGCCGAAGGAGCGCGCCGAGCTCTACGGCAAGCCGCACCTCGGGGCGAGGTACACGCACGACACGGCATACGAGCCGACGCAGGCCCGGTGCGCGGTGTGCGGCAGGCGCGCCTCCAACTGCCACCACGTCGCCCGCAGGTCGTGGGGAAAGACGTTCAGGCTCGTCACGCCAAACGGGTTGTGGGAGCTGCGCAGCCCGCTGTTCGCCCTGTGCGGCTCCGGCACGACCGGTTGCCACGGGAAGTTCCACGACGGCGGCCTCAGGGCCGAGTGGGTATGGCGCACCGGGGCGGCCGAGGAGGCATGGTGGTCCGGCACATTGCTCAGGGAGTATCCGCCGCACAGCCCCGACCTCTACATGTTCGGCTACTGGGCCATCACCGACCGTTACGGAAATGAGATCATCCGAGAGGTGAAATAACGATGGAGATCACCAACTGCGAGCAGTACGTGCTCGCCGAGCTTGACTACGAGCAGCGCCGCAACGAGCGCCTCGTGGCCGAGAACAACAAGCTGGTCAAGCAGCTCGACGCCATGACAAAGATGGCCAACGGCTACCGACATATCATCAACCGGCCCAAGACGCCCATCGAGGCGCTCGCGGACAGGGTCATGCGCGAGGAGATGCTGACCCGCTTCACCTACGCCGAGGTCACGGACGTCAAGAGCGCGTTCAGCGGAAGGCTGCTCGACTTCGACGAATGGTGCCACGATGCGATGCGATATGTGGCGCTGGCGGACGACGTCGGCGAGGAGGAGTTCACCCGGTTCATGCGCCGGGACCTCAAGAGGATCTACGACAAGAAGGTGGCCAAGCGTGCCGAGCAGAGGCCGCCGTGCCCGACAAGAGCGGCAGGGCGGGCCGATGAATGACGAGAGGGCCGTCGCCGCGGCCATCCACGCCGGGCTCCAGAGCGACGACGTGACCGACCTGTACACGGGCGACTGCAGGGGCTGCGGCGAGTGCTGCTCGCGCTTCCTGCCCGTGAGCCCGTTCGACCGGGTGCGCCTCGAGACGTACGTGCGCCGGAACGGAATCGAGCCCGCCGAGCCCAGGGCGGAGTACGACCTGCTGTGCCCGTACCTGACGGACGGGCGCGAGTGCGCGGTCTACGCCGCGAGGCCCGAGATCTGCCGGGCGTACCGGTGCGACAGGCACAAGAGGGGCGAGCTCGGCATGTTCTTCGGCGCGGAGTGCGCCGAGGTGACCGACATGCGCGAGCTCGCGGAGGCGATGGCCCGCGACGTCTACAGGAAGGAGCAGGGGAATGGCTAGGAACGTCTACGGCGGCTACTGCCGCGAGTGCGGCAGGTGGACGCCTCCCGGTTTCGGGCACTTCGAGCGCTACCGCGGCGGCTGGCGCGTCCACTGCGTCGAGTGCGCGAGCGGGCGGAAGCTGCCGCCCGAGGGAGACCAGGCGGCGCAGGACATGCGGCGCCACGTAAGGAACATGGTGAACGACGGAAGGTACGGGAAGAGGGGATACAGATGACGGGGAACGAGAGGCCGGACATCTATGCGGACGGACTCCGGGAGGAGCGCTGTGAGAACTGTCTGCACTGCTGCGCGACGGTGCTGCGCACCGTCCACGGCGTGGAGCGCACCGAGTACGAGTGCGGGCGGCGCCCGGAGTTCGTGCACCGCACGCAGGGGCTCGCCAGGTGCAACTACTGGGAGGCGCGATGAGCGGATGGGATGAGCTCGGCCGCGAGCAAGACATGGCCGCGGCGAGGGCCGTCGGCTACCTCGAGGGCATGAGCGCGTGGCTGTGGTCGCATGTCGGCCCAGACCTCGCGGACGGCGCGGTCGCCGAGTACGACAGGAGCCTGGAGAAGATCGCGAGGGCGATGGGTCTGGAGGTGATGCACGGATGAGCGTCGAGTTGCCCAAGGATGCCGAGGGGTGCGAGATTCCGCTGGACACCTCGAAGTTGTTTATCTCAGATGGAACTATGGTTCATGTCTTGAGGTTCGAGTACATGTACCACACCCATGACGCCCATGACGCTTGGTTTGTGTATATCGAGCGCACGCCCGGCGAACACATGACTTTGCGTGCCTGTGACGTACATCTCACCCCGCCCGACAGCTGGGGGAAGCTGCTGGAGGACTTGGGGCGAGCCGGGAGTCATGACGACACCATCAGCCCGTATTGTCGGTACCTTAACCCCACCGGCAAATGCTCGGCCTGTCTGGCTTACCCCGGCTCTAGTACTTGCGACTACCAAAGCGGGCGTGCCTTCAGGGACATTTTCAAACGCATCCGCAAGCTGAGGGGTGAGGACTGATGACGACGCACAGGCTCAAGATTCAAGAGCAATACGCCGACGCCGTCCTGAACGGCACCAAGACGTTCGAGGTCCGCAAGAACGACCGGGGCTACGAGGTCGGCGACAAGATCGTATTCGACGTTGTCACGAACGAAGGCTACGCCGTCGGGGAAGCAGCCAGGCATCCGCTCAACGGTGAAGTCTACCGAATCGACTACATCCTCGACGACTTCGAGGGCCTTGCCCAGAAATACGTGGCGCTGGCCATATCCAAGGTGGACGAATGATTACCGATGAAAAGCGCCGCGAGGCGGCGGCGAAGGAGGTATAGCCATGGCATACAGCGACTACGGCGCGTTCGTGTACCTCAACGGCGAGCGCAGAACCGACAAGGAGGACGTAGGCGTATACGACACCGACGAGGGTTCCCTGCCTACTGGACTCCGCGTGTACGCGAACATCATGAAGCACCATGACGGATTCGAGTGGTTCGAGTTCTCGCACCATGGAGTCATGGGCGACGGCAATGTCCGCGTCGGGTGCTACAAGCAGGGTTGGCCGGAGGTCTACGAGTGGGAGGACGGCGAGGACAAGCCGACCATATACACGTTCGATGACCTTTCCCGCAAGTTCGGGTGGGACGGTTACAAGGAGTACGGCGACACGAGGTACGCCGCAGACGAGTACGACGAGGAGTTCGACTTCCTTGGATGGCACTTCCACTTCTGGGGCGACGATACCGGCGGTACTCCGAGGTATGGGGCGACCATGAGCCGCGACGGAGAGACCTGGGAGTGCGACTACGACTGTATGTTTGGAGCTGGTTTCGATGACATTCACTAGCGAAGAGCGACGCGAGATGGCTGAGAACCTGCGACACCTGACTATCGGCCACTCCATCCAGTACAAGGAGCAGTTCTTCGACGAGCTTGCCGAGGTGGTGGTCGGCTTCGAGGACTACCATGACTTCGATGTTGTCCTCGATAAGCTCGCTGATCTCATTGACCCGGAAGGGGGAGACGATGATTAACGACGAGGAGCGCAAGCGAGCGGTGGCTGAGTTGCGCGAAGCATCGACCGGGGCATACCGCCACGTTGATTCACTCGACGTGATTGCAAACTCAATCGGCGTCGAGGTGGACGGCAAGTTCATTCACGAGGTTGAGAACGAGACGTACGCGGCCCTTGCAGACCTAATCGACCGTCCGACATGTCACAACGTCGCCGACTACACCAAGGAATCATTCAAGTGCTCAGAGTGCGGGTGCCGCGTGCTGGTGCCCGGCGACAGGCCGGACGGTGTGCTCGTCGTGACCTCCGAGGCGTTCCCAGTCGACTGGTACTCATGCCCGGTCTGCGGGGCGGTGGTGGTGGAAGATGAAGCGTATTAAGTTCGCAAGGCCGGTCGATTGCCCGACGTGCGGTGCGACCCCGTCGCACCAGAAGTGGAAGCCGCGCAAGCTGGTCTACACCAACGAGATGGTCGCGATAGGGGACGTCGACCCAGTCGACGCCGTCCACTGCCCTAGGTGCGACCTCGTCTTCGGCGTCGTGCATTACGAGCATGACGACACGTACATCACGAGCTGGACCGAGTTCGAGACTGTCCCACGGTATTGCCCGTGGTGTGGGGAGGATTTGACTGATGATTAGCGACGAGCAGCGCCGCGAGGCGGCGGCGAGCCTGCGCGGGTCGAGGGGCTTCTTCAACAGCCTGCCGAGGACCGTCCTCGAGCCGTTCATATTCGACATCTTCGAGCGCGTGCTCGAGTGCGTCGGCTATACGGAGGGCAACGTATTCGACTATCTCGCCGACCTCGTCGACCGCGGCGAGTGCGAGAACGTCTACGACGGGAGCGTCCAGGACTCGTGCGACAACGGCTTCCTGTGCTCGGTCTGCGGCTGCAAGGTCGAGGACGAGGAGCACTACCGCGTGAGCGGCGTCTGGAACTATTGCCCGCAGTGCGGGAAGAGGGTGGTAAAGAGATGATCGTCGTCGAGAAGAGGGACGTGCCCGAAAACTGCACGACATGCCTTTACGGACGACCCAACGGTTGCGCCCACGCCGACCGCCAGAAGGACTGGATGCGCTACCGCGTGTGGATGGGCCTCGAGCGGTGCCCGAGTTGGTGGCTCGACCAAAACCGATTCGAGAGGGCGTGACGCGATGGCGACCGAGTACGTTCTGGATGCAGACAGAATCGCCTCCTGGAGAGTCGACAACCACGTCCCGCTCAAGCAGCTGGCGCGTGCGGCCGGCATCAACCTCAGCAGCCTGAGCCACGCGATCAGGGAGGGCCGGGAGGTCAAGATGAACTTCCTGCTCAACCTCGCGGAGGCGATGGGCGAAGACCCGCGGGACATCGTGAAACCCAGGGCGCATACGAGTTTGGAGACCAAATGAGATTCGAGATTACCGAGTGCCACATCATCGACGTGCCGGACGGCGAGCTGGAGGACATGGACGACCCGCTCGAGGAAATCAAGGACGACGCGCACTGGTTCATCGAGCAGTACGAGCGCGAGGCATGGTGCGAGGAGGTGACCCGCCTTGGGCGCCAGCTATGAGCCGGACAGCGGCTACAACCTGCCGCCGGGATGTCTCGATGGCGACATCGACAGACACTACGGGGAGCGCGGCCCGACCTGCGCCGAGTGCAGGCACATGGTCGAGTGCTGCTGCGACTACGGGGTCTGCGGGCTCGAGTTCGACCGCGCCTTCGCCGAGGACGGCGAGGCCGAGGAGGAGCCGGCGTTCGTCGCCGCATGGGCGCTCGAGTGGATACCGAACCACATGAGGGACATGCAGGAGGCGGCGTGCGACATGTTCTGTGGCTGATGCCGCTGGCGGCGCTCGCCGCGCTGCTGGCGTGGGCGGCGAGGTCCGCATGGGCGCTCGCCGTGGTTCTGACCGTTCTCGTGCGCATGGCGTGCGGGTGAGATTGGAGGATTGAATGGACGGGATCGTAAGGCTGGCCGGCAATCTCATCGGGTGCCTCATCGTGACGGCACTCGTGCTGCTGTGCGCCGCCGCCGTCGTGTGGTGCTGGCGGGTGCTCGCGGGGCTGGTCGCATGAGTGCGGGCGAGAGGGTGGCGCGGCAGCTCCGCGACGCCGCGGCCCTGCTGGAGTCCATGGCGGAAGACGTGGCGGGGGACATTGACGAGAGGTTCGTGCTGCCGCCCATAACGCTCACCATCAAGATAGGAAGCACCGACGAGACCCCGACCCTGTCGGTGAAGAAGGACTACCTCGCGAGGAAGCGCCTGGCATGACGTGGAGCTCCAACGGCAACGCCGAGCGCAAGCTCAAGGCGAGGCTCCGCGCCGAGGGCAGGCCGTGCCACATATGCGGACAGCCCATAGACTACAGCCTGCCGCCCGGCACGCCGTGGAGCTTCGAGGCCGACCACGTGGTGCCGAGGGCGAGGGGCGGCGCGGTGCTGGACTACGCGAACCTCGACGCGGCGCATCGCATCTGCAACCAGAGGAAGGGCAAGTACATGCCGGGCGACGCGAGGCCCGTCGAGATAAGGCGCACGAGGCTGTTCTGAAGGCTTGGAACAACTGAATAGGCGAGGTTGAAAAGCCTAACTGGAGGCGCGGTCGTTTGCTCGGCTGCGCCTCACTGCTTTTTGGGGCGCTGAGCCGCCGATGGCGGGGGCATTGCCCCTCCCCGGGGGTGCGCGGACACCCATCGCTGCCAGTGCCGATTTCCCCCCGCCCCATGACCCCAGGGCGGGGGTAGGCCGCGAATCTCACCCGCATCGCACAATGCGGGCACGAGAAAGGAGGCCGGGATGCCGGAGATGCCGGAATCGGTCGCATCCGACGACTATCAATCGCAGATCTGGGCGAGCGTCACCGCATCGGGGCGCTTCTCCGACGAGGACGCGCCGAACCTCGCGCTGCTGTGCTACTGGCACGCCGTGGCGAAGGCCGCGGAGGATGCCATGAGCAAGGGCAAGTCCGTGAAGGTGCTCGACCCCGTCGGCTACAAGCCCATCAAGGCGAAGAACGGCAGGCACGCCATCATGGAGCGCCCGCACCCCGCCGTGTCCGTGCTCAAGCAGGCGACCGCCGAGATACGCGCGCTCAACGAGCTGCTCGGGCTGTCGCGCAAGGCGGTGCCCATCCAGGTGCAGCAGGCGCGTCCGCAGAGCGATGGCGCTAGGGTGCTGAGCCTGATGTTCGCCGACCGCGAGCGCAAGGCCAAGGCGGCGGGCGCCTGATGGAGCCCAGGCAGACGCCGACATACGAGGCTAACGTCCCGGAGGACCTCAGCGGCGACGGCGAGATGGCCTGCGAGCTCGCGACCGCGTACTTCGGCGACCCGCTGCCGTGGCAGCCGCACCTGCTCGACGCGATGCTGGCCCGCGACGCGCGCGACAAGTACCTGCTGCGCACGCTGGGCATCTCCATCCCGCGCCAGAACGGAAAGAGCTGGGTGGTTCGAGCCCGCTGCTTCTACGGCGCGCTCAACGGCGAGAAGATCCTGTACACCTGCCAGCACGGCGACACCTCCGACCAGATGTTCAAGGAGCTGTCCCAGCCATTCGAGGACGAGGATGAGACCGAGTTGCACGACCTCCTGCTCGCCGTGCGCAAGACGAACGGGCAGCAGGCCATCAGCCTCAAGAACGGCGGGCTCATCCGCTTCACCACCCGCACCAACTCGCTGGCGCGAGGCAAGACCTACGACGTGCTCATCTACGACGAGGCGCAGGAGCTCACGGACACGCAGCAGGCGGCGTCCCTGCCTGCAATCTCGGCGAGCGCGATGCACAACCCGCAGACCATCTACCTCGGAACGCCGCCAGGCCCCGACAACGTCGGCACGGTGTTCCGCGACCTCCACGACGACGTGCACGACGGCGAGTCCGAGATGGCGTGGATCGAGTGGGGCGCGGACGAGATAGGCGACGTCCACGACGAGTCCCGCTGGTACGAGTACAACCCGTCCATGGGCACCGTGCTCAACTACGAGGCCGTCAAGGGCGAGTCCGAGCAGATGCAGCCCGACGTGTTCGCGCGCGAGCGCCTCGGGTGGTGGGCGAAGACGGGAGGCTCGCTCCTCTACGCCCTGTCCTCCAAGAAGTGGGACGGGTGCCGACGCGACTCAGCGCCCACTGACGGAAAGCTCGCCTTCGGCGTGAAGTTCTCCGCAGACGGCTCCAACGCCGCGGTGTCCTGGGCGCTCGCCGACAGGGACGGACCGTCCTACGTCGAGCTGTACGACGTGATGGGCGCTTCGGGCGGAACGGTCGCGATCTCGGACATGCTCCTGCGCAACCGAGACGAGATCGCGTGCGCCTGCATCGACGGCAAGTCCGGAGCGGACGCGCTCAAGCGGCGGATGCTCGACGGCGGCTTCAGCAAGTGCGCGCTCGTGATGGGCACGCCGGCAATCGTGCAGGCTGCGGCGTCGATGCTCAAGGACGAGGTCGACTCGGGCACGCTGTCTCACATCGAGTCGCCGGCGCTCGACGACTCGGCGCGCAAGTCGCTCAAGCGCGACATAGGCAGGGACGGATGGGGCTTCGCGGACGGCCCCGACTCCATCGCCGCCCCCATCGAGTCCGCATCGCTCGCCCTCTGGGCGGCGAGAACCACGAAACGAGACCCGCGAAGGGAACAGGAGGCCAGCTTCTGATGGCAGCAGTGAACATGGAACTGGCGGGGCAGGTAGCATCCGCCGCAGGCTTGGAGCCGGGCGACGCGGCGCTCGTCCGCGAGCTCATGACCGTCTGGCGCGAGCATCGAGCCAGCAACCTCGAGCGCGAGGACTACTACCTCGGGCACGTGTCGGTGAAGGACCTCGGCATCGCCATGCCGGCGAGCCTCGCCAAGAAGATCAACCCGCGCGTGGACTGGCCCCGCAAGGCCGTGCACGCACTCGCCGACCGCTCCATCTTCAACGGTTACACGTGCGCGGACGAGCAGACGAGCAAGGCCCTCCGCGCCATCTGCGAGTCGAACCAGCTGGAGCGCCTCTACCGCAAGAACCTCATCGGCGAGCTGAAGCACTGCTGCGGCTTCTGGACCGTGACGGACGGCGGCGGCTACCCGGTCATCTCGGCTTACCCCGCCACCGCGGCGGCGGCGCTCTGGGACGACGCTCGCAAGGCCATCAGGGCGGGCCTCGTCGTGGCTGAGTCCAAGAAGATGCCCGGCGACACCGAGCGCGTGCCGACCGTGGTGCACCTGCTCACCGACGACAGCCTCGTGGTGCTCACGCGCGACGGCGGCTCGTGGGTAGCCGAGTACCGCGAGCACTCGATGGGGCGCTGCCTCATGGAGCCGATGGCACACGGCGCGACTCTCGAGCGTCCCTTCGGCACCTCGCGCATCAGCCGCTCCGTGATGAGCATCACCGACGACGCCATCCGGCAGCGCGCCCGCATGGAGGTCGCCGCCGAGGCCGCGACCCTGCCGCAGACTTGGCTACTGGGCACCTACAAGAAGATGCTCAACGACGGCAACAAGTACGACGCCTCGATGGGCGCGGTCAACGAGATAACGAAAGACCCGGACGGCGACAAGCCGACGGTCTGGCAGTCCGCGCAGCTGCAGATGGCCCCGCTCACCGAGTACCTGCGCCAGCTCGCCTGCCAGATGTCCGCCGTGACCAACGTGCCGGTGAGCTTCTTCGGCGTGTCCAACGACAACCCGTCCTCCTCGGACGCCATCGCCGCGTCCCTCGAGCCTCTTGTCATCGACGCCAAGAACCTCAACCGCGACAACGGCACGGCGCTGCGCAACGTGGCCTACATGGCGCTCGCCGTGGCGAACGGCACCGATTTCGCCACCGAGCGCGACGCGGGGCATGAGATCAACCCGCGATTCCTCAGCCCGGCGTACCCGTCCACGGTGAGCCTGTCCGACGCGCTGCTCAAGCAGGTGCAGGCGCTCCCGAAGCTCGCCAACTCCACGGTGGCCTACGAGATGCTCGACTACACGGACGAGCAGATCCAGCGCATCGAGTCGGATGCCAAGAAGGCACAGGCGGGCGCGGCTATCGCATCGCTGTTCGAGCCGAAGGAGGGCGAGAATGGCGGCGGTGCCGACTAGCCTGCTGGACGAGCTGACCGATGAGGTGAACGCGCTGTCGGCAGACGCCCAGGCGAAGGTGAGGCCGGCGCTCGAGTCCCTGCTGTCGAGCTGGGAGCGCGGAGGTGGCGGCGATGTCGCCTCTCTCCGCGAGAGGGCCTACGAGACGATCGAGGCGGTGCTCGGGTACTACGCCGACACGTGCACCGCCGCGAGGGCCGCAGAATACTACGACGCGGTCAGGGCGTCGCAGGGCTTCCCCGGGAAGTATCGGGCGGTCGCCGAGTCCATGCGAGACCCGGACGCCACGCTCGGCGCGGTTAGATATTTCATCGGCAAGGTCGTCGAGGGCGCCCCCGAGGTCTTTGTCTCGCGGTGCGTCACGAGGGTCGACGAGGAGATCAGGCGCGCCGCCAACAGGTGCGTCGCCCACAACGCGCGCAAAGACCCGGCGAAGCCGTGGTACGCCCGCGTTCCCCGTGGCGAGACGTGCGGGTTCTGCCTCATGCTCGCGTCGTTCGGCTTCTACGCCAAGACCGAGGAGGCGGCCGAACACTCGCACGCGCACTGCGACTGCCGAATCGTTCCCGGCTTCGACGGGGTGACCACAGTCAAGGGATACGACCCTGACGGGATGTACGAGAGGTATAACGACTGCCTGGCCGCGCTCGGAGGCCGCGACGGCATCGCCTCCGACTGGTACGCAATGCCGGAGGACGAACGCGAAGCGCTCGTGAGGCGCCACGGCAACAAGGAGGGGAAGGCGTACACCGCCTACCTCAACAACCGCGTCGCATCCGAGATAGAGCTACGCGACCCGTCTTGGTACGCGGGCGGCGAGCATAAGGGCATAACGTTCACGGACGATGCTGTGAGGCGCGACAAGGTAAAGAGGTGGAGGGTAGACCCCGGAGAGAGGAGAACCGCGGAGAAGCTGGCGGCACTGGGCTACAAGACTGAGTTCTGGGAAGACGAGGTGCACCTGAAGAGTGAGAACGCACAGGGAAAAACGACCGTAAGCCGCGCCGACCTGTCCACGGGCATCGAAATCAAGACCGTGTACACGTCGAAATCGGAGAACACGTTCAAGTCGCACATGAAGTCCGTGGCCAACAAGAGCGGAGTGCGGTTCGCCGTCTTCGACGTCAGCGAGAACAAGTCGGTCACCGACAGCCAAGCCGAAGCGTGGATACGCAAGTACATGAAGAGGTACGGAATCGCCGAAGTGAGGATGCTGGGGCACGACGGGTCGCTCCAAACGATAAAAAAATAGGCGGGGGCTGCATGTCTCAATAGGTGAGTCAAACAGCTTCCGCCTAACCCCATCATACCGCATGGCCGCCCACGGGCGGCTTTTTTCATGCCGAAAAACGCCAAACAGGCCAAATCTCACGCCCGTAGGACACTGCCGCGCGACAGGGCCGCACGGCCCGAAACGCACATCTAAGGGGCTCGGCCGCACGGCTGGCCCGACGGGCCGCACGGTCCGGGAAAGGACGCGACATGGCAGCAGAGACCAACACGGAGCCCACGGGCGGTACGGAGCCGACCGGGGGCGAGGAGCCCGACTACAAGGCGCTCTACGAGGCCGAGAAGGCGCACTCCCGCAAGTGGGAGAAGCAGGCCAAGGCCAATAAGAGCGCGGCAAGCGCACTCGACGAGGCCAACCAGGCGAAGAAGACCGCCGACGAGAAGGTCGCGGAGCTCGAGAAGCGACTCGACGCCAAGGAGAAGGCCGAGGCGCGAGCCAAGACCGCCGCCAAGGTCGCGCAGGAGAAGGGAGTCCCCGCCGAGCTCATCGTCGGCGAGGACGAGGAGAGCATGGCCGCATGGTGCGACAAGATGCTCGCCGCACTCAAGACAAAGCCCGCGCCGCGAGTGGAGAAGCCCGGCAGCTTCGACAAGGGCGGCAAGGGCGGGGACGAGGCGCTGCGAGACTTCGCCAAGCGCCTCCTGAAGTAAGCCAAACCCGAAGAAAGGCACAGAAATGGCTGCAAACGACACCCAGAAAATCAAGCTGCCGTCTAGCGTGGTCTCCACCATCATCGGCAAGGTGAAGGATACCTCCACCATCGCCACGCTGAGCCCCAGCACGCCGCAGAAGTTCGCCGACACGACCTATCTCGTGTTCAACCCGACCGCAGAGGCCGAGGTCGTCGCCGAGGGCGGCAAGAAGTCCGGCTCTGAGATCTCCACCGACCCCGTGGTCGCCAAGCGCGCCAAGATCGTCACGACCACGCGCGTCTCCGACGAGCTGAAGTGGGCCGACGAGGACAACCAGCTGGAGATCATCTCCAACATCATCGCCGACCAGACCGCCGCCGCGGGTCGCGCGCTCGACTACATCATCTACCACGCCATCAACCCCAAGACCGGCCTCGGCCTCACGGGCTACACCGCCCTGACCGCTGACAAGGACGTCCACAGCGTCGCCAAGACCGACTCCCCGGTCGACGACATCGACTCCCTCTCCGACGCCCTGCTCGACTACGGCATCAACGGCATCGCCATGAGCCGCCAGTTCGCCTCCGAGTTGCGCAAGCTGCGCGTCCCGGCCACCGGACAGCGCCTGTACCCCGAGGTGCCGCTGTCCCTCAACGTGGGCAACCTCGACGGCATTCCCGCCTCCGTGTCCGGCACCGTGAACGGCCGTCTCGCCAAGACCCCGACCAAGGTCTCCGCGATCATGGGCGACTTCTCCGCCATCAAGTGGGGCATGGTCCGCGACATCACCGCCGAGGTCATCGAGTACGGCGACCCCGACAACACCGGTCAGGACCTGAAGGGCTACAACCAGATCGCCTACCGCACCGAGGCCGTCCTCGCATACGCGGTACTCGACCCGAAGGCCTTCGCCGTCCTCAAGAGCGCCTAGGGGGTACCGAGATGGCTCAGCTAGTCCAGAAATTCATCGTGGAGGACGCGGGCAAGGCGTCCAGCATCCTCCCGCAGCACGTGGCGCTCGTCTCGCCCGACGGCAAGCCGCTCGTCGTGCCCAAGAAGGTCGCCAACCCCGGCGCCAGCCCGACCGTCGCGAAGGTCGTTCAGGCCCTCGTCGACGCCGGGATCATGGAGGCCGAGTAGCGATGGCCGCGCTCGCCAGCGTCGACGACTACAAGGCCCGCTACGGCGAGCCCGCGGACTCGGCGCGCACCGAGGTGCTGCTGCAGGACGCATCCGACCTGATGCTCGCGGCATTCGAGGACCGAATCGGCGAGTACACCGAGGGAGCGTGCCCGGCATTCGACCGAGCGGCCCCCGCCGTGTGCTGCCTGCTCGTCAACCGCGTGCTCTCGGCACCGTCCGCGATGGCGGGCGCCACGCAGTACAGCCAGGGGGCCGGAATCTACACCGCATCGGTGACCTACGGCTCGGCGCTCGGCGAGATGTACCTAGGCAAGAGCGACCTCAGGCGCCTCGGCCTCACCGGTCAGGCGCTCGGGTCGCTCACGCCGCTGGAGAGGGGAGGGGTGACCGAATGATGTGCCTCATCTCCGGCGAGACCGTGACCGTGCGCAATGCGGCCCAGTCATTCGACGAGCTTGGCGAGCCCACCGGCGAGACGGTGTCCGAGGAGGCGGTCGACAACGTCGTGGTGTGCCCCGGCGCGACCGCCGACCTCGACTCGACGCGCCCGAACGGCGTGACGGTCGCCTACACGCTCTGCTTCCCGAAGGGCACGGACGTTGACCTCAAGGACGCGACGGTCACGGTTCGCGGCACCGACTACAAGGTGGTCGGCGACCCCAAGCGATACACCGCGGCCAATACGCCCGGCCCCTGGGACCTCACCTGCGAGGTGACCCGAACCGATGGCTAAGGCGAAGTGCGAGGTCAAGATCAAGTGGAAGGGCTGGAACCGCGGCGGATACGCCGAGGTCATGAACGGCGGGGGCGTGCAGGCCATGCTCACCGAGAAGGCCAACGCCGCCGCTGCCGCATGCAACTCCACGTTCACGCCGAAGTACGGCGAGAGCGGCTACAGCACCGCGACCATAGGCGGCTCGCTTGCGAGGGGCCGCGTCGTCTACACGGACAGCAAGCACGCCAACGTGAGCGAGCGCAGGCATAACCGACTGCAATCGGCATTCGGAGGTGACTGATGGACATCGAGAGGGTAGTGGCCCAGCGCCTCATGGACGCGACCGGAATCAAGTGCGTGCCCGACGTGCCGCGCGAGAGACCCGATGAGTTCGTCCAGGTAACCCTCGCCGCCACGAGCGCGACACGGTTCATCCAGTCCCCGCGCGTGCTCGCCACGTCGTGGGCGAAGACCCGCAGGCGCGCACGCGAGGTCGCCGAGGCCGTCGAGCGGGCGTGCGCCGCCATCGAGGACGAGCCGAACGTGTTCTCGGCCGTTCCCGACGGCACGTACCGATGGGACGACCCCGACACGGGGACTCCCAGATACCAGACGAACATCAACCTGACCATCTGCGAATAAGGAGCAATCATGGCAGAAAGCAACAAGAACAACGTCGCCAACGTCTCCAGCGCCAAGGGAGTAAAGGGCGGCTACATCTTCACCGCGCCCGCCGGAACGGCGCTGCCGACCGACTACAAGACCGCGCTGCCCGAGGCGTGGAAATGCCTCGGCTACATCAGCGAGGACGGCTACGTCGAGACGCTCGACAGCGACTCCGAGGACATCAAGGACATGAACGGCGACCTCATGGCGTCGCCGCAGACCTCCCGCGTCGAGAGCGCGCAGCTCACGCTCGCCGAGATCAAGGCCGCGACCCTCAAGGTCATGTACGGCTCCGGCAACGTCAAGGACGAGGCCGGCATGATCACCGTCAAGCACAACGGCGACTCCACTGAGACATGGCCCGCCGTGCTCGAGCTCGTGCTCAAGGACGGCCGCCGCTGGCGCAAGGTCGTGCCGCTCGCCCAGTCCTCCGAGCTGGACGACCTCACCCTCGCCGTGGGCGAGCTCGCCGCGCGCGCCCTCACGGTCAAGTACCTCACCGACGATGCCGGCAACACCTGCTACGACTACATCCAGTCCACCGAGACCGCGGAGGGCAAGTAATGACCGAGCTCACGTTCACCATCCCCGGTATCGACGGCGAGTTCACCGCCGACCTCGACGAGCTGCTCAGCTACAAGACGAATAAGCAGTTCGCCAAGAGCGAGACCGAGCCGGGCGGGATGTTCGAGGCCTTCGAGCGCGTCTTCGCGGGCCGCGACGAGGAGTACATGGAGCGCCTCGGCGGCTCCGTCGAGTCCACGGGCGTGCTCATGCAGGCCGCATTCGAGGCGGCGAAGGCAAAAAACTCCCAGGATTCGTCCTCGAGCTCGAAGGGCACCGCGCAGAAGTCGTAGCGGACTTCCGCCAGTACTACGGCATCGACCTACCGCTCGAGGGCGGACCGGACGACCTCCGGCGCGCCGCCCTCCTGTGGGAGCAGCTGCCGAAGGAGTCGAGGTGCGCGTGCCGCATGTACCCGGAGCTCAAATGGAGCGAGGAGACGTACATGCTCTGGCGCATCGAGCACCAGCTCAGGAGCCTCGCGTGGGGGCTGAGCGACAAGAAGCACCGGCCGCCGCAGGAACCGCAGCCGCTCAAGACGCCCGGGCAGCTCGCGGAGCTCAAGAGGCACCAGCGCAACGCCCTCGCGAACAGGGCGGAAATCGACGAGATTTTAGGATTAGGAGGACGGGATGGCGACTAGCGTAGGCTCGGCATGCATCACGCTCATGCCGTCCATGAAGGGCTTCGCCGGTGCGGTCTGCTCCGAGTTCGGCGACACGGGCTCCAAGGCCGGAAAGTCATTCGGCGACTCGATGACCTCCGGCGTGGACGGCGGGGTCAAGCGCTCAGGCGGACTGCTGAGCGGGCTCGGCACCGTCGCGAGGGGCGTGGGCACCGTCGCCGCGGCTGGCATGGGCGCGCTCACCACGGCGGTGACCGCAATCGGCGGCGCTGCGGTATCCGCATACGCCGACTACGAGCAGCTGGTCGGCGGCGTCGATACGCTCTTCGGCTCCGCGTCCGGCAAACTGCAGGGATACGCCGCGGAAGCGTACAAGACGTGCGGCATGAGCGCAAACCAATACATGACCCAGGCGACCAGCTTCGCCGCATCGCTCGTGAGCTCGTGCGGCGGCGACGTGGCGAAGGCCGCCGAGTCCGCCAACACGGCGATGGGCGACATGGCGGACAACGTCAACAAGATGGGCTCGGACATGGCCGACGTCCAGAACGCCTACCAAGGTTTTGCCAAGCAAAACTACACGATGCTGGACAACCTGAAGCTGGGCTACGGCGGCACGAAGTCCGAGATGGAGCGACTCATCGCGGACGCCAACAAGCTGCGCGTGGCGCAGGGCAAGACCGCCGACCTCACCATCGACAGCTACGCCGACGTGGTTGAGGCTATCCACACCGTGCAGTCCGAGATGGGCATCACCGGCACGACCTCCAAGGAGGCCGCGACGACCATCTCCGGCTCCATCGGCATGGCCAAGGCATCATGGGAGAACTTCCTCACCGGTCTGGGCCGAGACGACGTGGACTTCTCGCAGCTCACCGAGCAGCTGCTCACGTCCGTCGGCGCCGTGGCCAAGAACATCGCGCCGCGCGTCGCCCAGATCGGGCAGGGCATCATCAAGGCGCTCCCCGCGGCGCTCTCCGGCGTCGCGTCGGTGCTCACGCCCATCGTCTCCGAGGCGCTCGCCACGGCGTGGAACATCGCCGTCGGGGCGCTCGCCGGCATCGGAATCAAGCTGCCGAAGGTGGACTCCTCGCAGATTTGCTCGGCGCTTCAGGCCATCCTTGGCGTGGCCACGTCCGTCGGTAACGGCATCAAGGCGGCAATCGGGTTCATCGCGCCGCTCATCGCGCCAATCGGCACGGCGCTGCTCAACATCGCGCAGGCCGTGCTGCCGGTGCTCTCAACCGGCATACAGGTGGTGCTCGGCATCGTGCAGGCGCTGTCGCCGGTCATCGGCTTCCTGGTCACCGTCATCGCTGACGTGATGACGACCGTCTCGCAGCTCGTCGCCATCGCCATGCCCGCCGTGCAGTCCGTGCTGTCGGCGGTGCTGGCTGCGATGCCGCTCATCCAGGGCGCGATTCAGGTGGCGATGGGCATCATCTCCGCCGTCTGGAACGCGGTCTGGCCGGTGATCTCCGCTGTCCTGACCGGCGTGATGGATGCAATCTCCACTGCCGTCCAGGTCGCGATGGCCGTGGTGCAGACAGTCATCTCCACGGTCACCGCCGCGATAAGCGGAGACTGGGATACGGTCTGGAACACCATCAAGTCGGTAGCCGAGCTCGTCTGGTCTCAGATAGAGTTCGCCGTGCGAGCGGCCATCGGGGTCGTCGAGTCCGTGATAACGTCCACGCTCGATGGAATCAGCTCGATTTGGTCAAGCGTGTGGGACACCGTCCGCGACTTCGTCGAGGTGGTCTGGGGACGCATCAAGTTCGCCGTCAACTCGGCGATAAATCAGGTCAGCGGCGTGATCAGCTCCGTGCTCAACAGCATCAGCTCCACGTGGTCGAGCATGTGGGGGAGCATCAAGAGCGCCTGCTCGTCCATCTGGGAGGGCATCAAGAGCGCGGCGTCCAACGGAATCAACTCCGTCTACAGGACCGTCACGAGCATCAAGGGCAAGATTACCGGGTTCTTCTCGGGTGCGCGCAACTGGCTCTTCAACTCCGGCAAGTCGATACTCAACGGCCTGAAGGACGGCATCATGTCCGCTATCGGCTCGGTGACCTCGGCGGTCTCCGGCGCAGTATCCAGAATCCGCTCCTTCTTCCCGTTCTCGCCGGCAAAGGTCGGCCCCTTCTCCGGGCACGGCTACACGACCTTCTCGGGCAAGGCCCTCATGCAGGGCTGGGCGCAGGGCATCGGCTCCGGCACCGGCACCGTGGTCTCCGCCATCAGCGGCGCCATGGACACCGCGCAGGGGATGCTCTCGACGGGCCTGACCGTCGCTCCGTCCGCGGTCTACACTCCGGCGCGTCCCGAGGAGGATTCCGACGACGCCCTCGCCGGCATCCTGTCCGTCCTCGAGCAGATCCGGGACAAGGACGGAAACCTGTACATCGACTCGGAGCGCGTCTCCTCCGCCATCGCGATGCGCGGCAGGCACACGCTCGCCGCAAGGGGGTTCGCATGATATTCGGCGGAATCGACCTCACGCCGTACCTGCTGGTGACAAAGGTCACGAGACCGATTGTCCCCAAGGTGCGGCTCGATGAGACCGAGGTCCCGGGCATGGACGGCTCGCATATCCGCGCCACGGGCCTCGAGCCCGTCGAGATAGCGGTCGACTGCAACATCGTCGGCGGCTCCCTCGACGAGGTCGCCGAGGCAAGGGCCGTGCTCGCCTCGGCGCTGTCCGGCGGCGAGAAGGCCCTCGTGCTCGACGACGCTCCCGAGCGCTACATGCTCGCGCGCTACAGGGGAGGGGCGGAGCAGGGGCGCAACGCACACATGCCGAATCTCACGCTCGCGTTCTACTGTGCAGACCCCGCCGCCCACGGGCAGCGGCGCTCCGAGCAGGTGACGGCATCCCAGCGCGCCGTCGCCGCCGGGGGCAACTACAGGGCCTACCCTACGGTCACGTGCAAGCCCCCGGCAGGCTCGAGCTGGACAATCACCAACGTCTCGACCGGGCGGTTCGTCCGCGTCGAGGCGTCGTTCACGGGCGCACAGACCGTCGTGCTGGACATGCGCGCCGAGCGCTGCACAGTCAACGGCGCGGACTGGCCCGTGACCGTCGCGAGCGACTTCTTCTCGCTCGACGGCGTGCAGCAGATCAAGACGAGCGGCGGCACCGCGACGCTCGTATGGGAGGAGGGGTGGCTCTAGGTGCGAATTGACGTATACACGTGGCAGGACGCCTACGTATCGACAATCGGCCCCGAGGAGCTGCTCTCCCTCACCCATACCGACGAGCTCAACGGCGAGGACAGCGTGGACATCGTCACGACCTTCGCGCTCAAGCAGGGCTACCGCCTCGTTTGGGCCGACCGCCTCGGCAAGGTCCACGAGCACGTCTGCCAAGACCCCAAGGGCCTCCACGCCGGAGGCGATACGGTCTACACGGACACGGCGATCAACTCAATCTGCGAGACGTACGGCGACTATATCGAGGACAAGCGCCCCTACGGCTACGGCTTCTTGCAGGCGCTGAATGTCTGCCTTGGGCCGACCCGCTGGACCGCCGGAACGGTCGACCAGACCGGCACCGTCGACAAGGGCCTGACCTTCTACCACACCTCGGCGCGCGAGGCGCTCCAGTCAATCTTGAAATGCGGCGGCGAGCTTGAGACTGAAATCACCGTATCCGGCGGCAGGGTGACCTCTCGCAGGGTGGGCATCCGCTCGCATCGAGGCGCGAAGGGCGGCCACCGCCGGTTCACCTACACCAAGGACCTGGCATCCGTCTCCCGCACCGAGCATTACGGGGCGATAACGGCCTGCTACGGCTACGGCAAGGGAATCGAGACGGATACCGGCGGATACGGCCGCAAGCTGACCTTCGGCGACATCAACAACGGCAAGAACTACGTGGAGGACGCGACCGCGCTCAAGCTGTACGGGCGACCTGACGGCAGGGGCGGGCACGCCCACGTGTTCGGGCAATATGAAAATCCAAATTGTGAGGACGCGGCGACGCTGCTCGCCGAGACCCGCGCGTACCACGACTCCCGCAAGGAGCCCGGCATGACTTACGAGGCCGACGTCGTCGACCTCGTGCAGTTCGGGCGCGAGTGGGAGGGCGTCGCCGTGGGCGACGACGTCCAGATCGTCGACACGTGCTTCTCGCCGGCGCTGCGCTGCGAGGGCCGCGTGACCAGGCTCGTGACCGACGAGCTCGGGGGCGCCATGCGCGTGACGCTCGGGAACGTGACCGAGACCATGACGGACATGTTGCTGGCTCAGCAGCAGAAAGTGTCCAGCCTGTCGAAGCGCTCGTCCAACTGGGACGTGGCGGCATCCACGCCGCCGTCGTACCTCCAGCAGGTCATGGACAGCATGAATACGCAGTTCAACCTCGCGGGCAACAGCTACGTCCACACGAGCTTCGAGCGCGGCCTGATCTTCGGCTCCGTGCCCCTCGACGCGGACGGCCGCTCGACGACCGGCGACGGCATGGCCATGCAGCTGTGCTCCCAGGGCTTTCGCATCGCCTCCGGCTGCAAGGCCGACGGCTCGTGGGACTGGCGCACCTTCGGCACCGGCGCGGGCTTCACCGCCGACTTCATCACGGTCGGCACGCTCATGGGCGACCTCATCAAGGCCGGAACCATCCAGGACAGGAGCGGCAAGAACTACTGGAACCTCGACGAGAGCGAGGTCCATCTAGGCCCCGGCGCCAAGCTCGACGGCAAGGACATCGCCGTCGCCGATGCCGTGATAGCGTCGGTGGACGTCGAGTACGCCCAGGGAACGTCGCGCGTCACCGAGCCGCAGGGCGGATGGCAGACAACGGCGCCGCAATGGGTGTCGGGCAAGTACATCTGGACGCGCACCAAGACCACAATGCAGTCTGGCGACATCGAGTACAGCGAGCCCGTGTGCATCAGCGGCAGGGACGGCACCGACGGCGCCAAGGGGGACAAGGGCTCGACCGGTATCGGCGTGCGCGGCATCGTGGAGCAGTACTATCTGTCCACGAGCTCCACGGCGCAGTCCGGCGGCAGCTGGTCGGAGGCTCAGCCCGCGTGGGCGAAGGGCAAGCACATCTGGACGAGGAGCAAGGTCACGTGGACGGACGGCTCGACCACGTACACGGCGCCGTGCCTCGCCAAGGCCATCAACGGCAGCAACCAGATGGCCGGCAGCGCCATCGCGGCGCGCGTGAAGCTCTACGCCAAGAATCAATCGGACGGCGTGCCGCCGATTAATGCGCAGAACCCAGAGCTGGGATGGTCCGAGGACCTCCCGCAATGGTCGAACGGATACTTCGTCTGGTCGATGGAGCGCATCACCTACGGAGATGGCTCCGTGACCCACACGGCGCCTGTCCTCGAGGCTGCGTACAACAAGGCCTACCAGAGCGCGCACGACCTCACAGGCTCACTTAATGGCCTCGACGCGACGGTGCAGGACCTCGCCAAAGACGGTATTGTGACCGAGGCAGAGGCCGCGGCCGTGAAGAAGGCCAAGCAGGACGTGGACAAGGAGCGCGAGGAGATGACCTCGCAGTTCAACGCGCTGAAGTCCAACAAGGCGCTGAGCGCCAAGTTCCTCTCGTCCGTCCTCGGCCCCCGCTACACCAAGGCCTTCGGCACGACCGACGAGGGCGGCACGTACGGCGCCTACGCCGACAAGGTCGACAAGGTGCTCAAGTGCAAGACCGCCGAGGAGCTCAAAGCCGCCATGTACGAGTACGACGCCGCATACGGGGCCTACTCGAGCGCGGTCAAGGACTACGCCGATGCCGCGACCGGGGCACGTCATGCCATCGAGCAGCAGAACGCTAAAGACTATGCCGACGGCATCTTGAGCGCCTACGACGAGCAGATGGACCAGAAGGCCATCTTCGACCGCCTGACCAACAACGGTGCCGACCAGGGGCTCTACATGAGCAATAACAAGGTCTACATCAACGCGAGCTACGTGGCCACCGGTACCATCGCCGACGCCAAGGGTCGGAACAGCTGGAACCTCAAGGAGGGCGTGCTCAAGACAAACTACATGACCGCCAACAACATCACGGCAAACGGGACGTTCAAGTGCGGCTACACGAATTGGTACACCATGCTCACATCGGCGGGCGAGCTCGCCGGTTACCGCACCACCAATGGAAGCACCCCGACAAAAGTCGGATACATCGACTACACGGCGTCGATGCGCGACACGGACACGGGGGCTGTCTATTACGGAATCCAGATGCAGGCGCAGGGAAGTGTTCGCATATCATCTCCGATCATCTCCACCGCGGCGACGTCCGACAGAAACGTTACCACGACCTACGGACGAACCGGCTCCGTGTCTCAACCCTTGGTCTCAGAGGTGCACGACAATCACGACGGCACGGTCGGATGGCATTACGGGAACTTCGTTATAAACACGATCAACGGTCTATTCACATCGTATTCAACGGTCGGAACGACTGGATAGAGAGGAATGCAAATGGCATACATCGTCGACTACATGGCGCATGACCCTGTTGGCAACGTCGAGGGGCAGTTGACCTGCTACGACGCGGAAGCGCTTGCCGAGGCCGAGAAGAACGGCATGGTATTCATCGCCGTCATGAGCGATGGGACGCGCAAGGTGGTCAAGGCGTCGGAGGTGTCGGAGCCGTCTTCGCAGGGCCAGGACTTCGTGTTCGTGCAGCCAACCTACGTAGACGAGCGCACCGCTGCCACGGTCGCGTGCTTCGACGCGCTGTCGGCCATCGTCGACCCGCAGCCGGCCACGGCCGACGAGACGGGGGAGGGAACCGAGGCCGTCGACCCGGTCGAGGCCTTCAGGGCCGCGCTCGCCGCGCTCAAGGCGCTGGAGGCCAAGGAATGATCACTCACGCTATAGCTCTCGACATGCGCAAGCGCCCGGGCACCGTCCCGCAGCGCGTCACCGTGCGCAGGGGCGAGACGCAGACGCAGAAGATAACGGCGTCGCTCACCGTGGACGGCGCGACGTACACCCCGACGTGCCAGCTTGCGCGCCTGTGCGTGCTCCATGCCGACGGCACGTGGGCGCGCTGCACGGCGACCGTGGGCAACGGCACGGTGAGCGTCACGCTGGCGCCGGAGGCCGTCAACGGGGTGGGGAAGTGCCGCTTGGCATACTTCGAGTTCTACGCCAACGGGACCTCCGAGACGACCGAGGACTTCGCGCTCGTCATCCTGGGAAATGTGGACGGGACAACAGGGCCTGCCGTCAGCTACGACCAGGAGCTCGACGACCTCTACAGGAAGTGGAGCACTGAGCTATCTCGGCTCGGTCAATCCGCGTTTGATGCGGCATCCGCCGCTAGCGGTGCGGCGTCGAGGGCCGATGCGGCGGCAAGCGCGGCACTGCAGATCGCGAACGCGGCGGCGCAGGGCGCCGCCGGCGAGTCCGACATCGTCGAGCTGCGCCGCCAGAACGGCCAGCTCGCGACGATGCTCGCCGACGCGACAGACAAGTTCATCTACATGGACGGCACAGTCTACTGCCCTGCCGGCAAGGCGTCGGTATCCGGGGACACGGTGACGTTCGGCAGCACGTGCTCGGTATCGGGCAGCACGGTAACCCTTTCCTAAGGAGGATAAATGGCAAATGCAAAGACGCTGGTCGTAGGCGGCCAGCCGCTCAACGTCATCGACGATACCGCGCGCAGCAACGCGCAGACGGCGCTCAACAACGCCGAGTACAACCGCCAGAGCCTCATCGGCAAGTACGGCGGGCAGAACATCGCCACCATCCTGGCGGGAGAGATCGGCAGCGGCAGCGTGTACGACGCGCTGCATAAGCGCATCGCCGCCGCGAACTTCGCAGGCCTGCGCGTGGGCGACTACCTGGACGTGCCGCTTGTGAGCGCATCCGCCGTCACCACACAGCAATCTGTGCGGTTCCTGCTTGCCCACATCGACCCATACCTTTACTGCGGCGACAACAGCAAGGGACACCATATCGCGTTCGTGGCCTCCGCGCCCATCGCCGTGGCCAAGACCGTGACCGGCGTTGCCAACGACAGCTTCCTGATGTGGAACACGACCAACACGAACCAGGGCACCGCCGACCAGAAATGCCCCTACCCCAACAGCAACCTCAAGGCGTGGGAGACGGCCTTCGAGGCGTGCCTGCCCGAGAGCCTGACCAAGTACCTGCTGACCCAGCGCGTCCTGCTTGAGGAGCGTTACAGCGCCAGCGGCGCGCTCAACGACTCCAACTCGTGGAGCTGGCAGGATATCGGCAAGGTGTTCTCGCTGTCGGAGATGGAGGTGTACGGCTGCCCAGTGTGGGGCACCAAGGGCTACAGCGTGGGCTTCGACTGCCAGTTCGACCTGTTCCGAGACACGGCGCACCGAGTCAACGGAAATCGGTGCACTTGGTGGCTGCGTTCCGTTGCGTCGGGCTCCGCGTCCGACGTGTGCTATGTCCACGGCCACGGCGATGCCAGCTGCAACTCGGCGACGTACGTCTGGGTTCGCCCCCGCCCCGGCTTCCTCGTCGGCTAGCCAGCCGAGTGCTCTATACTCTGCTTTTAGGCGACCGCCTTGCGCGGTCGCCTCCTGCCCGCGAAGCGGGCCGTTTTTTCGCCAGTTTCCCCAGGAGGTGCACGTGAGCGGCGTCTACCAGCGCAACCGCGAGGTGTCCGAGTACAAGTTCTTCACACAGGCCATCGCCATCCGCGTGGAGGTCAACAAGCTCATGGCCTCCTCGTCGGTCGTGCCGAAAGCCTACAGGCTGCTGAACGCAGTCCCCACGGTGGAGACCGCGCGCAGCATCGTGTACAACGTCAACCGCGCCGACTGCTTCTATCCCAACAGCTCGTTTAACGCGCTGGAGAGGAAACGCTACCTGACGCTGGCCATAGCGGACTGCGAGCAGCTTATGCTGGACATGCAGTGCCTCATGGATATCGGCCTGCCCGTGAACGCCAACCGCTTCGAGGAGCTGGCGGCCATGGTCGAGGAGGAGATCAAGCTGCTAAAGGGCGCGCGCAAGAACGTGCGCGTCACCGGCAAGAAGTCCACCGAGGAGCGCATAGCCGAGGCCGAGGCCGAGCTAGAGCGCCTGCGTTCGCTATAATGGACGGCGGTCGCACCTTGTTTATCGGTACAATTGGTGGCTGCGTTCCGTTGCGTCGGGCTCCGCGTCCGACGTGTGCTATGTCAACAACAACGGCAATGCCAACTACAACTCGGCGACGAACGTCTGGGTTCGCCCCCGCCCCGGATTCCCTTATTGCCAGACCGAGTAGGCCCCAGAGCCGAAAGCAGAGCGCGAAGAGGAAGGAAGGCGTGACCGTCGGGCATACGCCCGTAAATACGCACCCCGCGAGGGTGGCCGGACGCTGCTTGCATGGCGCGGCGCTCCGTGGCTTCGCCGCGTTTCATGGCCATACCTCAAGCGGCTGCCAGAGCCACATTGCAAGCCGCGCGGGGTGCCTCCTGTGAACTCCGAGCAAAGGCGGGCGGCGCGCCGCAAGCGCCGCGAGGAGAAGCGCGCGCAGGCCAAGGCCGAGCGCGTCAAGGCGTGCACGCTTGATACCGTGGCCGACCTCAACAGCCTGTGCAAGGCATCGAAGCAGGCCGCGCGCGGCGTGATGTGGAAGGCATCCACGCAGCGATACATGAAAAGCTACCTGCGCAACGCCGTCCTGTCCCGCCGCGACCTTTTGGAGGGGCGCGACATATGCCGGGGCTTCATACGGTTCGACCTGTGGGAGCGCGGAAAGCTGCGCCATATCAGCGCCGTACACTTCCCCGAGCGCGTGGTACAGAAGTCCCTGGCACAAAACGCGCTCGTTCCCGCCATAGTCCCCACTCTCATAGCCGCCAACTCCGCGAACATAAAGGGGCGCGGCACCGACTACGCCCTGAAACTGCTCAAGCACCACCTGGCCGACAACTGGAGGAGGCACGGCGGCGATGGCTACATACTGCTCGGCGACTTTTCCGACTACTTCGCGCGGATAGCGCACCAACCCGTCAAAGACCAGGTGGCCTCCGCGCTGCTAGATCCGCGCGTGGTCGCCTTGGAGCACCGCCTGATAGACGCGCAGGGCGATGTGGGCCTGGGGCTGGGCAGCGAGCCGAACCAGATATGCGCCGTGGCCCATCCCAACTGCATCGACCACTATGTGACCGAGATGCTGCGCCCCGAGTCTTACGGGCGCTACATGGACGACTTCTACCTGATACACGAGTCCAAGGACTACTTGCAGGTGTGCCTACTGCTGATAGAGGGCAAATGCGCCGAGCTGGGCATCGAGCTGAACCCGCGCAAGACGCGCGTGGTGAAGCTCACGCGCGGGTTCACGTGGCTGAAGAAGCGCATCTTCTACACGGAGACGGGCCGCATAGTCGTGAAGCCGTGCCGAGACTCCATAACGCGGGAGCGCCGCAAGCTCAAGAAGATGGCCCGCATGGTCGCCGATGGCGTCATGACCCCCGAGCAGGTGGAGCAGAGCTACCAGAGCTGGCGCGGAGGCATGAAGCGGCTGGACGCGCACCGCAGCGTGCGGGCCATGGACGCGCTGTACCGCAGCCTGTTCGGAAATCTCGCGCAGGGGGGGGGTGCTCAATGCAGGCCAACCAGAGGGACGATTCAAGCGGAAGCAAGCCCTCGCAATAGCGAAGAACCGGCAACTCAAAGCAGCGGCCTAAGCGAAGCGGCTGCGAAATAACAGAAGCATCGAAGGCGTGCTGCGGCGCGCCTTCTTCCTTTGCGCCCATCAAAGCGGCTCGGCAATCTCACGGCACTAATACGATGGCGGCACATTCCCCGACAAGAGAGGAGTCCGCATGGACACTGAGGAAGACACGCCGCGCCCCAACGAGCTTCAAGATGGCACCATGGCCGAGGTCAACGCCCTGCGCGATCTGCTGTCGCAGATCGGCGACCCCGACGCGGCGCACGACGCGGGCGTTATCGACGATGACGAGTACGCTGAGCGGAAGGCGCGAAAGCTCGCCTACACCGCGGCGCTCGCCGCCTACGACGGCGGCGAGACGCTTGACGTATCGGCGCTGCTCGACCAGATGCGCGAGCAGGCGTCGCAGCCGACGCAGACCGAGCAGAACACGGCAAACATCGACTACCTGCTCATGACGGTCGGAGGTGACCAGTAATGCCGACGAAGAAGACCGACGAGCACTCCAAGCACTTCGCGCTCGTCAAGAAGTACTACGACCGACCTCTTTGGAGCAAGGCGCGAGTGCATAAGGCAGTCGAGTGCAAGTGGATTACCGCCGACGAGTACAAGGAGATCACCGGCGAGGAGTACACGGCCGAATAGGCGGAAGGAGGGCGCTCAGGATGGAAGTGCTCAAGCTCTTTGCGCCATATGGGCCGGGATGGCTCGGTGGCGTCCTTCTCGGCCTCATAGCCTTCTACTTCGGCCGCCAGTTTTTGGATGAATACAAAAGGCAGAACGAACGCAAGGCCGGCATCGACATGAAGCGCGAGGAGCGCAAGCAGGCCGAGGTCGACGAGCGCGCGCAGCGGGACCGCGAGCGCTCGCAGATGGAGGGCCGCATCGCCGCGCAAATGGAACGCAGCAACTCGCTCATGGAGGCCATGAAGACCCTCATGGAGTCAGTCGTGGCGTCCAACGAGGTCCTGCACAACGACTTGGCCCACAGCCAAGCGCGTAGCCAGGGAATGGCGGAGAAGGTCGACCACATCTGCGACCGCGTCGACCTGATCTACAGCAAGGAATCCGACAGATAGGAGCAATCGAATGGATGAGATCCAGGCGGGCCTCACGGTGTGCACGGTGCTGGTCGTGCCGTACATCGTGCAGGCCATCAAGACGAAGGCGATGACGGGCAATGTCGCCCGCTGGACGGCCATCGCCGTCTCGGCAGGATGCGGCGCCCTCACGGCCATGTCGGGCGGCGTCCCGACCGAACCCTCGGCGTGGGTTACGTCCATCTTCGCCGCCGTCGGCGGCGTGCAGGTGGCCTATGCGGCCTTTAAATCGGTCGGCATCACGGACAAATGGCTGGACGCCCTTCTGGCGCTCGGCGACATCAAGGAGGACTAACATGGCAGACTTCGCGAACGTCCAACCGGACGAGTACAAGCTCCTGGGGCGCAACTTCTCCGCAGGCCGCCCGTTCGGCATCAGGGGCGTGACCATCCACCACATGGCCGGCGACCTCAACGCCAGCCAGTGCAACGGCATCTGGGGTGCCAACGGCTGCTCGGCGCACTACTCGGTCGACCGCAACGGCTACATCGTGCAGCACGTCAACGACACCGACCGCGCCTACGCCTGCGGCGACGGAATCGGCACCGGACGCGGCAACGACACGACCATCTCCATCGAGCACGCGAACAGCGGCAGCAACCCGTGGACGGTGCACGAGAAGGCCATCGAGAGCGGCGCGCACCTGGTCGCTGCCCTGTGCCTGTACTACGGCCTCGGTCGCCCCGAGTGGTGCAAGAACGTGTTCCCGCACCGCTACTGGAGCGCCACGGCCTGCCCCGGCGAGCTTGCGGGCTCCCAGCGCGACCATTACATGCAGCGCGCTCAGGCGTGGTACGACGCGATGAAGGACGGCAAGGCACCCGCTCCCTCCACCGCCGCTAAGCCTGCCGCAGCAAATCCCGTTCAGGCGGCATCCGGCGGCTTCTCAAAGGCATCCGGCAAGCGTGTCCCCGTCCACTACTCCCTCCACCTCAAGGGCGGCGGCTGGCTGGACGAGGTGACCGACTTCGGCTCCGGCGACAACGGCTTCGCGGGCTACCCGTGCCGACAGCACGACCTCCTTTGCGCCCGAGTCGATCGCGGTACACTCAAGTATCAGGTGCATACCATCGAAGACGGCTGGCTCGACTATGTGACCAAGGGCGACCGCAACGATACCGTCAACGGCTGCGCGGGTATCGTCGGTCATACCATCGACGGCGTGCGCATGTACTACGTGACCCCGGGCGGCGAGGAATACAAGCAGGCATATTATCGCTCGCAGACCACCGCACGCGCTGGGTGGCTCGATACCGTGTGCGACGGTGGCTCCACCTATGGCGGCGATGATTACGCCGGTTTCTTCGGCGAGCCGCTCGACCGACTCCAGGTCTGCATCACCGACGGCAACCCGTACTAGCATGATCGCGCTGGCATTCGTCCTCGGCTCGCTCTTCGGCGGCACCGTGGCGACAATCGGGCTCTGCATCGTGAGCATCAACCGGCATTAGCCGCAGCCCGCTCTAGTTATCCCGGGCGGGCTTTTTTCTCGAGAAAAGGTGTTGCTACGCCGCCCGTGGTATCCTGAGCAACACGACGGTCCCAACGGCGCAGATCTCGGTTCTAGAATCTATGCAGACGGGGCACCATCGAACGTAAGACCGTCCGAACCTCGCATGGTCCGGGCGGTTTTTCTTATACCGACGCGACGTGATGGGACGTGGTATGGCAGCAACGGATATCGAGCGCGGACTCTCGACCGCCGAGGTCGAGGAGCGCATCGCCGCCGGTAAAATCAACCGCAACATGGAGCTCAAGACCAAGTCGGTCAAAGAGCTCATCATCGAGAACCTCTGCACGCTGTTCAATTTGATCAACGTGATCTTGGCGTTCCTGGTCATTTTGACCGGTTCGTTTAAGAATCTGACGTTCCTGTTCGTGGTGTTCCTCAATACCGCCATTGGCGTCATTCAGTCCATGCGTTCCAAGAAGATGGTCGATAAGCTCACGCTGCTGACCTCCAAGAAGGCCATCGCGGTGCGCGACGGCGCCGAGGTGGAGCTCGGCTTGGACCAGATCGTGCTCGACGACATCATCCGCCTGGGGCGCGGCGACCAGATTCCCGCTGACGCCGTGGTGGTTTCGGGCGAGGCGCTCGTGAACGAGAGCCTGCTGACGGGCGAGAGCGACCTTATTAAGAAGCAGCCCGGTTCCGAGCTCATGAGCGGCAGTTTTATCGACTCGGGCCTGCTGCGCGCTCGCGTGATCCATGTCGGCGCCGACAACTACGTGGCTAAGATCAATAACGAGGCCAAATACGTCAAAAAGGTCAATTCCGAGATCATGAACGCGCTTAACGCCATCGTGCGCTTTGCGAGTATCATCATGATCCCGCTCGGTTTGGCGTTGTTTGCCTCGAGTGTGAGCGAGCTGTGGGATGCCGCGGGAACCCCGGGCGATAGCGCGCTTTCGTGGTGCTTCTCCGAGCTGTTGGCTGGTCATGTGCCTTCGTCGGCGCTGCTGTCCACGGTGGGTGCCCTGCTGGGCATGATCCCGCAAGGCCTGGTGCTGCTGACCTCGTCGGTGCTCGCCATCGCCACGGTGCGCCTGGCCCGCCGCAAGGTGCTGGCACAGCAGCTCTACTGCATCGAGACACTCGCTCGCGTCGACGTGCTGTGCCTGGACAAGACGGGCACCATCACGTCGGGCCGTATGGAGGTCGAGGGCACGTATCCGCTGCCTGTTGAGGGTGTTGGCTTTGGCGTGGACTCGGACGAGGCGGCTGTTCCCGTCGATACCACAGTGCTCGATTTTGCGCTGGCTAACGTGGCACGTGCGACTTCGGCCGATGCCAACGAGACCTGCCAGGCGCTGCTCAACTATTACGCCGATCGCCCGGTCGAGGTGTCCGAGCCGCTGTCGGTCATTCCATTCTCGTCGTCTAAAAAATGGAGCGGCGCTTCTTTTGCGCAGGGCTCCTACGTAATGGGCGCCGCGCAATTTGTGCTCTCTGATCGTGCGTTTGCCCAGGTCGAGAACCGTGTCGCCGAGCTTGCCGATACCTGCCGCGTGCTCGTGGTGGCGCGCGTGGACGGCTTTACGCCCGATGGGGATATGGTGGGCGAGGCCGAGCCCGTGGGATTTGTGACCATCCGCGACGAGATTCGTACCTCGGCGGCCGAGACCATCGGCTACTTTAACGAGCAGGGCGTGACCCTCAACGTGATCAGCGGCGACGACCCGCGTACGGTGTCGTCGATCGCGCGCGTGGTGGGCGTGCCGGGGGCGGACGCCTATGTGGACGCCACGACGCTCGATACGCCGGCCAAGCTCGATGCCGCAGTGGACCGCTACCATGTCTTTGGTCGTGTGACCCCGCAGCAGAAGCGCGAGCTCGTGCAGGCGCTCAAGCGCCGCGAGCACACCGTGGCCATGACGGGCGACGGCGTCAACGACGTGCTGGCGCTCAAGGAGGCCGACTGCTCCGTCGCCATGGCGGCCGGCTCCGATGCCGCGCGCAACGTGGCCGAGATCGTACTCGTCGACAACGATTTTGCCTCGATGCCCGCCGTGGTGGCCGAGGGCCGTCGCTCCATCAACAACCTGCAGCGTTCGGCCTCACTGTTCCTGACCAAGACGCTGTTCTCGATGGGCCTGGCGGCGCTGTGTATCGCGCTGCCGCCGTACCCCTTCGAGCCCATCCAGATGACGCTCATTAACTTCTTCTGCATCGGCGCGCCGGGCTTTGTGTTGGGCCTGGAGCCCAACAATGCTCGTGTGAAGGGTGCGTTTTTGAGCAACGTACTCAAGCGTGCACTGCCGGCGTCGATTGCGGTCATTTTGGCTGCGGCGCTCGATATCTTTGTGGCGCGCGTGTTTGGCTTTAGCCAGCTCACGCTGTCTACGATGTGCCTGCTTACGTCGTGCGCGGCAAGCGTCAGCCTAATCTGGCGCATCTCGCAGCCTCTCACGCCCTTACGTGTGGTGCTCTTTGTGTTTGTAGTCGCCGGCATCCTGGTGGGCGTTATCGGATTCCCGGAGCTGCTGTCTATTGCCAACCTGTCGATGGGCCAGATGGTTATCTTGGCTGTTATCGTGGTCTTTACCTGCTCGGTGTTCTTTAAGCTCGCCACGATGATGGATTCGCTCAAGCCGCGTCGTCGTCATGCCGCAACTGGTTTTGGCCGTGGTGTGCGCGTCCACCTGGGTCGCGGTGGCGGCAAGGTGAGCTCGACGGGTTCGACGGCCGAGCGTTTTGCCAAGCGCGTCGCCGCCGACATGGCGCAGCGCCGCGAAGATCGCACTGCTCGCGAGGCCGAGGCCCGCGCACTCGAGGGCGTGGCCCAGGCCCAGCCCAAGAAAAAGAAGAGTACCGGAGCTAAGCGCTCTCGTGTGACCAAGTCCGCCCAAGGCATCAAAGTCTCGATGCCAAGCAAAAAGAAGAAGTAACTACGCGCCCTGGCGATGTTGAATTGGTGCCTTGCTCCTGTGGGGCCGTGGCGATGTTATGCTCTAACCTCGATTGTTTGAATTGCTTCGAAAAGAGGATGCCGTGATCTGCCCGCATTGCCTTAAGACTATCGAGGACGGCGCCTCGTTCTGCCCCTACTGCAACGCCTATGTGGGTCCGGGCGATGGCCCCGAGCACACCGAGTTCGTGTTCTGCGAGGGCTGCGGTGCCCGTCTTTCTCCGCACGATCGTACGTGTCCCAAATGCGGACGCCCCGCTCCGGGTATCCTCTCCGAGGACGCGGCCGCATCCGACCTGGCAGCGGGCCGCACGGCGGGCTTTCCGCGCCTAACGCAAGAGCAGATCGATACCGAGGTGCCTCATGCGCCCGCCTCGGCTGCCGCGGTTCTTTCGGACGCCGCCGATCCTAACGAGACCTGCGTGCTGCCGGCTTTCGATAAGGATTTCGGTATCCCCAAGGTCGATATTCCCACGCCCGTTTCCCTGCACGACGATGCTCAAAAACCCAAGCGCAAAGTGCATCCCGACGAGGACGCCTATCACAAGCACAAGCGTCATATCCCCAAGCCGCTCATCGTCATCGCGGTACTTGCCGTCGTTTGCGGCGGTGCCTATTGGTTCGTGACGACCGATCCCATGGGTGTCATGCCTGGCTTCTACGACCAGTTTGGCCAAGCTGCACAAACCACCTTCCCCACGCGCCAAAAGGGCGAGGCGACTGAGGACGATACCAAGCAAGACGATTCTGCCGAGGTGGTCCAGGAAGAAACCGTGCTGACCGATGATCAGCTCTATACCAGGCTCGACGGTCTGTATCAGACCATCGTGTCCTACGGTGACGAGGACCAGATCGGCGAGGTCATCGATTCCTTTAACAACGGCTATCTCCGAACGCCGCTGTCCACCCGTCAGGAGCTGTCGCAGAGTGCTTACGCCCTGCGCGACCAGATTAAAAAGACGCAAGATGAGCTCAGCAACCTTAAGTACCAGAACGATACGGTCTATGCGGACGACATTGCCCACTTAAAGCAGCTTGCCGAGTGGATGTATGAGCGCGTCGACGTGATCTGCCAGAGTTGGGACATCTCGCTGGCCATTCCCGATGGCGAGTCGATGAGTTCTCACCAAAGCGAGATCCTGGCGCCCATCGCTCAGGGTGGCAACAGCGCGCTTAATCAGTACGACGCCAACGTGGGCTCCTGGAAGCCGCAGCAGCGTTCCTAAAATTAGTTCGCCATAGTCGGCATAACCTACGTGCGCAATTGATGTAAGCGCATGCTTATTGCTACAATTCGTACAAATATGCTTTAAACGCACGAGGAAGGAACCACATGTTTGGTTTTAAGAAAGAGCTCTACACGCCCGAGTATCAGCTTGCCGGCGACGAGTGCGCCGTTATCGAGACGTCGAAGGGTACCATCAAGGTCAAGTTTGACGGCGAGGGCGCTCCCATTCATGTCGCGAACTTCTGCGAGCTTTCTACGATGGGCTTCTATGATGGCCTTAAGTTCCATCGCTATGTGCCCGGCTTTGTCATTCAGGGCGGCGACCCCAATACCCGCGATATGTCCGGCGCCGACGTCGCTGCCGGTCTTGAGGGCCCCGACGGCATGCCCGGTACCGGTGGTCCCGGCTACTGCATCAAGGGCGAGTTTGCCACCAATCCGCGCAACAGCCATGTCGATGGTGCCCTTGCCATGGCACGCTCCATGGACCCCGATTCCGCGGGTTCGCAGTTCTACTTCTGCCTGGGCGCCCAGCATAACCTCGATTCCGGTTACACCGTCTTTGGTACCACGGTCGAGGGTCTCGATGTGATTTCGCAGCTGCGTGCCGGCGACGAGATCGTCCATGTCGAGATCGTTCACGAGTAAAGGGGACTTCCTTGAATAGCCAGCTGATCCAACAGGGCCGCGCCGCTTACCGCGCGGGTGATTTTTCCGCTGCAGCCCAGATGCTTGGGGCGGCAAAGACTCCCGATGAGATTATGGGCGAGGCCGATCACCTTCGTGGCAACGCCTTGATGCACCTGGGCATGTATGTCGAGGCCGCCGAGGCCTATGCCGCCGCCCTCAACGACGGCACTTATGGCAAGCGCGGCGCGCTGCTCACCAACCGCGGCAAGGCGCTCGCCGCCGTGGGCGACTACACGACGGCCGCCCAGGCGTTTTCTGCCGCTACGCAGGATGCTTCCTATGCCACGCCGTTCAAGGCCTATCTGGGCCTGGGTAACGCGCTGTTCCAGTCGGGCGACTATGCCAACGCGGGTACTGCCTTCCGTCAGGCTGCCATCGACGGCGCCAATCCGGCTCCTGCCGCCGCGCTCGGCGAGCTCGGTCGTTGCTTCATTAAGCTTGGCCGTCCGGCGGATGCCGTGGAGACCTACCGCACGGCTATCGACTTTGCCGGCCCCCGCGACGACACGCGTGCGCTCAACGCCGGCATGGGTCAGGCACTTTCTGCCGCCGGCCGCCCCTCCGACGCACTCGACGCCTTTAACGCCGCTACTGCCGATGGCATCTACCAGCTCACCTCCGAGCAGGCCGATGAGCTTGCCCGCGTGCATGATTCGCTTGCCGCACTGTCTGCCCAGACGGCTATGGCCACGGCTCCGGCGCCCGTGATGGACGCTCCTGCCGTCGATCCGCTCGATCCTACGGGCGCGACCGGTCAGTTTATGCCCGATCCCTCGGACACCGGCTTCTTTACGCTGTCCGAGTCCGAGATGGTCCGGCAGGACCGTCAGGATCGTAAGCAGGCCAAGGTCCGTCGTCGCCATCGCCACACGGGTCTCAAGGTCTTCATCGTGCTGCTTCTGCTCATTTTGATTGCTGCGGGCGGTCTGGGCTTTGCCTACACGCGCGGCTTTGGCTTCCCCTCGCAGGAGTCGGTTATCACCGATCTGTTCCAGGCTGCCGGCGACGGTGACACCGCAAAGGCCGAGTCTTGCCTGGCCTCGAGCCTGTCCGAGGACGCCAAGTCGATGATCATCTCCTCGATTCCGCAGGGCGCCACCGTGTCCGTCGAGGGCATGGATCAGTCCATGACCGAGACGACCGCTAAGGTGAAGGCATCGCTGTCCAAGGGCGGCGAGCAGGAGTACACCGTCAAATTCTTGCGCTCCGACAATCATATCGGCTGGGCCGTTTCCTCGCTCGATATGGATTTCTCGGCTGCTGACAACCAGTAGTGACCTTATGGGATTTAGCTTTGCCCGGTGCTTCACCGCAAGTGAGGTGCCGGGCTTGCGCTAGTATCATGGGCTAGTAGTTTTCCAGCAATCATCCAACACATCAGGAGTTGCGTTGTTTTCTTTGATGGATATGTTCTTCGGTAGCTATGCGGGCGATCTTGCGATCGACCTCGGCACCGCAAATACGCTTGTCTCCGTGCGCGGCAAGGGCATCGTCATCCGCGAGCCTTCCGTCGTCGCCATCGACAAGAACGACGAGCGCATCCTGGCGGTCGGCATCGAGGCCAAGCGCATGCTCGGTCGTACGCCCGGCAACATCGTGGCCGTTCGTCCCCTTAAGGACGGCGTTATCGCAGACTTCGATGTTACCGAGGCCATGCTTCGCTACTTTATCGACAAGGCGTCCGAGAAGCGCTATCCGTGGACTCCGCGTCCGCGCGTTGTCGTCTGCGTTCCCTCCGGTGTCACGTCGGTCGAGAAACGTGCTGTCTTTGAGGCCACGATCCAGGCCGGTGCCCGCCAGGCCTATCTGATCGAAGAGCCTATGGCCGCCGCTATCGGCGCCGACCTGCCCGTCGAGGAGCCCACCGGCTCCATGGTCATCGACATCGGTGGCGGTACCACCGAGGTTGCCGTTATCGCTATGGGCGGCATCGTCGTCTCGCAGTCCATCCGTATTGCCGGCGACGAGTTCGATCAGGCCATCCTCACGCACGTTCGCGATGCCTACAACCTGGCCATCGGCGAGCGTACGGCAGAGGACATCAAGATCAAGGTCGGCTCCGCCGTGCCGCTCAAGGACGAGCTCGACGTCGAGGTCAACGGCCGCGACGTGATCACCGGTCTGCCCAAGACCGTGCGCATCGAGAGCGAGGAGATTCGTCGCGCACTCAACAAGCCGCTCGACGAGATGGCCAAGGCCGTCAAGGACGCACTTGACGCTACGCCTCCCGATCTTGCCTCGGACCTTATGTACTACGGTATTTTGCTGACCGGTGGCGGCGCGCTGCTGCGCGGTCTCGACGTGCGCCTGCGCGATGAGACCGGCGTTTCGGTCAACGTCAGCCCCACGGCGCTCGATAACGTCGTTAACGGCTGTGCCCGCGTGCTCGAGGCCAATGCGTTTGATGGCGGCTTCGTCCAGACCAATGCTTAATTTCCAAAAGGTGGATTCCATTTGGCACGATCTTCGGGTTTCTCCACAAATCTGAATACCAAGCGACAATCAACGGGTATGCGCCCGTTGATTGTTTTCAGCCTGATTTCGGTGTTGCTGCTCACGTTTTACATCCGCGAGGGCGAGGCAGGACCGATTCATGCCGTGCGTTCGGGCGTAACGACGATTACCTCGCCGGTGCGCTTTGTGGGTTCGGCTGTAGCGGCTCCCTTCAATGCCATCGGCAACGTGTTCTCTAACCTTACGGCGTCGCAGGACACGCTCGACGAGCTCAAGAAGCAAAACGAGGAGCTGACCTCTAAGGTTGCTGAGCTCTCCGAGGCTCAAAAGACCGCCGAGCGTCTGGAGGGGCTGGTCGGGCTGCAGTCGACCTACAACCTCAAATCGACCGCTGCTCGTATCGTCGGTGCCTCGGGCGATGCCTGGACCTCGACCGTAACCATCGACAAGGGCTCTGCCGACGGCCTTACCATCAACATGCCCGTGACGAGTTCTGCCGGTGTTATCGGCCAGATTATCGAGGTATCGGCCAAGACCTCTACCGTGCGCCTGATTGGCGACGAGAACTCGGGCGTGTCCGCCATGGTGCAGGACACGCGCGCCCAGGGCATGCTGCAGGGTCAGGCTGACGGCACGCTGCGTCTTGAGTACGTGAGTGTCGACTCCGATGTTAAGGTTGGCGACATCATCGTGACCTCGGGCATCGGTGGCGTGTTCCCCAAGGGTCTACCGCTCGGCACCGTCTCGTCGGTTGAGAAATCGGCAAACGACGTGTACTACACCATTGTGGTGCGCGCCCAGACGACGGCCGAGAACAACGAGGAAGTGCTGGTCATTACCTCGCTGACCGACGAACAGTCGGCCTCGGATGAGGACGTGAGCACGGCCAACAGCACACCGCAGGGATTGTCGCGCGATGCTGCGACCAAGACGAAGGACGAGAGCTCGGATGACAGTTCCGACACGTCCGAGACGACCGATTCCGGCTCGAGCGAATAGGGGGCATGTCCATGGATCTACACGAGCAGGGGATGAGCTCCCGCACGTTTGTGATCGCCGCCATCGTGTGCGTGCTGCTGCAGGCAGGCCTGGCACCGCAGATCTCCATTGCGGGCGGTCGCGTCAACTTCATGATTATTCTGGTGTGCCTAAGCGTGTTCTCGGGCGACCCGACCCGTGCCGTCGTGTGCGGTTTTTGCAGCGGCTTGTTTTATGACCTGTCCGCTGCCGTGCCGGTGGGCGTTATGTCACTCCTGCTGACCGTGGGTTCTTTTGCCCTGGTGCACAGCGCCGTCGGTCAGACGGGCGGTACCCCGAGTGCGCGCGGCGTCACTGTGGGCGCCTTCGCGCTCGTCATTAATGTGATCTACAGCATCATCTTGCTGTTTATGGGTTTGGAGACGAGCTTTGTCGTGGCGATCTTCGGCCATGCGCTGCCGTCCTCGATCCTGACGGGTCTGGTTGCCATTCCGTTTTTGATGTCCGGCGTCGTGCCGCAGTCCGGCTATGGATTCTCCGCACGTGGCGGACGCCAGACGGGTATGCGCTTTAAGCCCAAGACCCGCAAGCTCAAATAGGGGAGGCCCGTAGATGTCTTCCCAGTTGACGGTTATTATCGCCGGTATCGTGCTGGTTGTGGCCATCGTGGTCGCGCTGGTCATCATGCGTCGTGGCGATTCCCGTTTTACCTACGATACGCAGCATGGAACGGCCCCACGCGCCACCGAGGGCGAGGGCAATACCGCGGCGACCGCCTTTAAGGGCCGCTTTTCCATCCTCACCACGGGTGTGGGCGCGATGTTTGCGGCGCTCGCCGTCAAGCTGTGGGGCATGCAGATGGTCTCGTCGGACTATTACGAGAAGCAGGCTAATAGCAATCAGACTCGCACCGTTACCACTCCCGCTGTACGCGGCCGCATCCTCGACCGCAATGGCGTGGCGCTTGTCCAGAACCGTCCCTCACTTGCTGTCGTGGCCTACCGCGACCTTGCCGAGGATGAGGTTCTGGTTCGCCATCTTGCCAACGTGCTTGGAATGCCTTACGTGGCGGTCCTTCGCAATATTCAGGACAATACAGAGGGCGCTCAGAGCCTGCATACCATCGCGACGGACGTCCGTCGCTCCACGGTTGCCTATATCAAGGAACACGCCGGCGAGTTTCCGGGCGTCAAGATTGCCGAGCGTACCGAGCGCCAGTATCCATATGGCGAGACGGCATGCCATATCTTGGGCTATACCGGCACCATTACCTCCGAGCAGCTCGAGGCCCAGAATAAGAAAACCTCTGGCGATGATGATGCTTCTGCTGGCAAGATTACGTACCAGTCGGGCGATATCGTGGGCCAGGCGGGCGTTGAGAGCTACTACGAAAACCTGCTGCAGGGTATTCGTGGCGAGCAGACCGTCAAGGTCGATGCCTCGGGCAATGTGACCGGTCAGGCCGGTGCCGTGCCTGCGAAGGCCGGCTCCGACATTAAGCTCACGCTCGACCTTAAGATCCAGCAGGCCTGCGAGACGGCGCTGGCGAGCGCTATCGAGCTTGCCAAGACCACTGGCTACAGCAATGCCGGCAACGGCGCTGTGGTGTGTCTCGATCCCAACAATGGCGAGATCCTGGGCATGGCGAGCCAGCCCAAGTTCGATCCGTCCGTCTTTATCGGCGGCGTCTCAAATGACGTGTGGACCGAGCTCAATGATGACAAGGGTTCGCACCCGCTGCTCAACCGCGCCATTAGCGGACAGTACATGTCGGCCTCGACCATCAAGCCGCTCTCGGCACTGGCCGGTCTTGAGTTTGGAACCTACACGTCGGGGCAGACGACCAACTGCACGGGCTATTGGACGGGTCTGGGCAAGTCGTGGGGCAAGTACTGCTGGTTGCATTCCGGCCACGGCACCATGACGCTGCAGTCGGGTATCGCCAACTCGTGCGACCCTGTCTTCTACGACATGGGCAAGGCGTTCTTTTATGACGAGCAACATCCCGAGGGCTTGCAGGAGGTCTTTCGTCGCTGGGGCCTAGGCAAGACCTGCGGTATCGATCTGCCGAGTGAGGGCGCGGGCCGTATTCCCGATGCCGAGTGGAAAGAGTCGTACTTCACCGACGCCTCTGCCGAGGACCGCAAGTGGAATGCCGGCGATATGACCAACATCGCCATCGGCCAGGGCGATATCCTGGTGACGCCCCTGCAGATGGCGTGCGCCTATATGGGTCTTGCCAACGGCGGCAAACAGTACGTGCCTCACGTGTTTTTGTCTGCCGTGTCGCGCGATGGCGACGGCGATGCCTATAAGTACAACGGCAAGGGCAAGAAGAAGCGCCTGGAGGCCAAGATCAACAGCGATTCGGATTTGGCTCTTGTTCGCAACGGTATGCACGACGTGATTTACACGGCATCGACGTCCCTGGCGGCGCACTTTGGCACCCTGACGCCGCAGGTATACGGCAAGTCGGGCACGGGCGAGAAAAGTGGCGAGGACGAATACGCGTGGTTCTGCGCCTATGCGCCGGCCGATGACCCCAAGTATGTCATCGCTACTGTCCTGGAGCAGGGCGGCGGCGGCTCAGATACCGCGATGCATGTCGTGCGCGACGTGCTCGGCGTGATTTATGACGAGCCCGATACCTCTTCGGCCTCGGGCGATTCTTCGGTTCGATAGGAGGTTGCGATGGATTTTTCTCCGGCGGATCTGTTCCGTTCAACCAAGACCGGCTCTCGCAGCAGCCTGGACCGCGTCAACAAGCAACTTTCGGCCTCGCGCGGCACGTTTCGCCAAAAGGTGCATATCGGTGTGCTCGTGGCTACTGTGGCGCTCGTCGCCTACGGTGCCATCATCATCTGGTCGGCTTCGCAGTTTAAGGCCGATGCCTCGTTCTCACGCCATCTGCTGGGAATCGGCATCGGGGCGGTGCTGGCGGTGTTGGTCTGGCGTACCGACTTGCGCGGTATTTCCAATTTCTCGACGGCGTTGCTCGTCATCGACCTGATCGTGATCTTCTCGCCCAAGATTCCGGGCCTGTCCTATACGGGCGGTCTGGGCATGACGGGCTGGATCAAGATTCCCGGTATCGGCTTGACATTCCAGCCGGTTGAGCTTGCCAAGCTCATCACCATCTTCTTTATTGCTACGCTTGGCTCGCAATATAACGGTCGCATCGATACCGTTCGCGACTACGTCAAGCTCTGCGGCATGCTGTCCATTCCGTTTTTGGCCGTCGTTGCCATGGGCGACCTGGGCTCGGGCCTGGTCGTGCTTGTTTCGGGCGCCATCGTCATCTGCATGAGCGGTGCACGCCGCGAATGGGTGCTGTCGACTCTGGCCCTGCTCGTGGGCTTGGTGGCCCTCGTTCTGGCGCTCGATTCGGTCTTTGATTCGTTGCTCGGCCACGATGTGCTCATCAAGCAGTATCAGATGAACCGTCTGACGGTCTTTATCGACCCCGATAATGCCGATTCGGACGATGCCTACAACCTGCAGCAGTCGCTTATCGCCGTTGGCTCGGGCGGCTTCTTTGGTAAGGGTTTGGGCCATGCGACGCAGTCGGCCGGCGGCTTTCTGCCTGAGTTCCACACCGACTTCGTCTTCGCCTTCCTGTCCGAGACCTTTGGTTTTTGCGGTTCTTTTTTGCTCCTGTGCCTCTACGTGCTGCTGATCTTTTCGACGATTCGCGTCGCCTTTAAGTGTGAGTCGCTGTTTTTGCGTCTTTCGTGTGTGGGCATCGTTGGCATGTGGGCGTTCCAGACCTTCGAAAACATCGGCATGTGCATCGGCGTGATGCCGATTACCGGTATTCCGCTCCCATTTATTAGCTTCGGTTCGTCTTCGATGATGATTCAGCTGCTGACGGTGGGTATCGTACAATCCATATGGCGGCATCGTTCGGGCGCCGCGTAACCGCTGGAGGGGTTTGCCATGAAAATTCCCGTAGATAAGCTGACCCGCGCTTTTAAGATGGGCGCGTCCGTTAAGAAGGATTCCGATACACCTGTGCGCGTCTCGGTCTATCTGGATTCGTCCGCCTCGCGCTTTCTGGCCGAGACGGTGCGTGACGCCTTTGTGCCGCAGACGACCTCGGGCATTGTGCGCGTCGAGCGTCTGGGGGAGGAGCGAATTGCTCCAAAGACCGATACCGATGTGGTGCTGGTGCTCTCGTGTGGTTCCGACCGCTTGGAGAGTGCCGTGCAGGAGCTCGTGATCGCCGGCGCGCCCGTGTGCGTGCTTGCCGAGTCTGCTGTGGAGGTGCCGTTTATCGAGGAGTCTACGCCCATGCTCGGCGTGGTAGCGGCAACCGATAAGACGTATCTGCTCGAGACGCTTGCCCGCTGGATTCTCGATCGCACCGACAAGGAAACGGCTTTTGCGGCGAACTTTGCCTTCATGCGCATCGCTGCGGCCAATCGTATCATCACCTCGTGCGCGCTCACCAATATGGCGACCGGTGCGCTGGTGTTTTTGCCGGGCGCCGATTATCCCGTTATGGCGCTGGCGCAGGTGGGCATGCTCTTTGAGCTCGCTGCCGTCTTTGGACGCGGCATTAAGCCTGAGCGCGGCTACGAGGTCGCGGGCGTGCTTGCCGGCGGTCTTGTGATCCGAGCGGTCACCCGCGCACTTGTCAAGCAGACGCCGCATATTGGGTTTGCCGTCAAGGCGCTCACTGCTGCCGCGGGCACCTATGGCATGGGCCGTGCGCTCGTTTCGCTCTACGAGCGCGATGTCGACTACAGCCGTGCCAACGAGGTGGTCACTGCCACGTTCTCCCGCGTTCGCGATCTGGTGACCACGGTCGCGGGCGCTACCCGTCCTATGGCGTCCTATCAGGACGCATCAGATCTCGCTGCTTAGGGGTTTTCCGTTGCGCGTTGCATACCAAGACTGTTTTCATTTAATTGAGCCGTTGCTCGCCAAGGTCGAGAAGCCGAGTCGCTATATCGATCACGAGTGGGGCACGCTTTCCAAGGCCGATGCCGACTACCGTTGCTGCCTGATCTATCCGGATGTGTACGAGGTCGGTCTGCCCAACCAGGGTATCGCCATCCTCTACAACATCCTTAACCAGGCCGAGGGCATCTCCTGCGAGCGTGGCTATGTGCCGTGGCCCGATATGGGTGACGCCATGCGCGAGGCAGGCATTCCGCTGCTCTCGCTCGAGGGTGCTGCCCCCGTCGCTTCGTTTGATATCGTCGGTCTCCATGTGCCGCACGAGATGGCGGTGACGAACTTCCTCGAGGCACTCGACCTCGCTGGCATTCCACTGTTGGCGGCCGACCGAGGCGAAGACGACCCTATCATCATCGCCGGCGGCCCCTCGGTGTACAACCCCGAGCCGTACGCGGCCTTCTTCGATGCCATCCTCATCGGTGAGGGCGAGGAATCGCTGCTCGAGACCTGCCAGCTGCATCGCCGCCTGCGTGACGAAGGGGTCCCGCGCGCGCAGATTGTCGAGCAGCTTGCATCCATTGCCGGCAACTACGTGCCATCGCTCTATGAGGTTCGTCACGACGAGCCCTGCTCGCCGCATGGCTACACCGTGCCGCGTGAAGGCAAGGATGCGCCGACCGTGGTCTACAAGCGCGTCGTCGAGGATTTCGGCGCCACGAATCCGCTGTCGCAGTCGTGCGTGCCCTATGCGCAGCTGGTTCACGACCGCCTGTCTATCGAGATCCTGCGCGGCTGCGCCCGCGGCTGTCGTTTTTGCCAGGCCGGCATGACGTATCGTCCGGTGCGCGAGCGCTCGGCCGACCAGATCGTCTCGTCGGTGATTCAGGGTCTGGAAAAGACCGGCTATGACGAGGTGTCGCTGACCTCGCTCTCCACGACCGACCACTCCTGCATTCGCGACGTGCTCGGCAGGCTCAACCGTCGCCTGGAGGATACGGGTATTCGCGTGTCTATTCCGTCGCAGCGCCTGGATTCGTTTGGCGTGGATATGGCCGAGTCGGTCGCCGGCGAAAAGAAGGGCGGCCTGACGTTCGCGCCCGAGGCCGGTAGCCAGCGCATGCGCGACATCATTAACAAGAACGTGACCGAGGAGGACCTGGACCGTGCGGCCAAGGCGGCCTTCGAGGCCGGTTGGAACCGCATGAAGCTCTACTTTATGATGGGCCTTCCCGGCGAGCGCGATGAGGACATCGTGGCCATCGCCAATCTGGCCGATCACGTGCTGGAGCTCGGTCGTTCCGTGGTGCCCAAGGCTCGTCGCGGCTCGATTTCGGTGTCGATCTCGGTTTCGGTCTTTATCCCCAAGGCTGCCACGCCGTTCCAGTGGTGCCCGCAGCTCGACTACGACGACGTCAAGCGTCGCCAGAAGCTGCTTATCACGAGCGTTCGCAACCGTGCCGTCCGCGTGCATTACCACGATGCCGAGACCTCGCTCATCGAGGCCGCGCTTTCCCGCGCCGGTCGTGACATGACGCCCGTCATCATCGATGCTTGGCGCTCGGGCTCTCGCTTTGACGCCTGGGTAGAGCATTTCTCGCTCGATAACTGGAAGGAAGCTGCTGCCAAAAACGGCATCGACCTCAATGAGCTCGTGCACCTGCCCTACGAGTTGGACTGGCGCCTGCCGTGGGAGCACGTGAGCCCCGGCTGCACGCGCGGCTTCCTCGAGCGCGAGTACCGTCGCTCGCTCGAGGGCGTCACGACTCCCGACTGTACCCGCACGTCGTGCACCGGCTGCGGGATCTGCCCCACGCTCCACGCCAAGAATGTATTGATGGGTGATCGCGCATGAGTGAGCGCCTGACCGACAACCCCTCGCTCTTTAGACTTCGTGTTCGCTATGGCAAGCGCGATCGCCTTAAGTACCTGGGCCATCTCGAAGTAATCCATACCATTGAGCGCATCGTGCGCCGTGCGGGACTTCCCTATGCCGTCACGCAGGGCTTCTCTCCGCACATGCGCGTGGGCTTCTCTTCGGCGCTGCCGGTGGGTACGTCGTCGACCTGCGAGTGGTATGACCTGTTTATGACCGAGTTCGTGGCGCTCGACGAGGCGTTTGGGCGCCTGGCTGCGGCGTCTCCGGCCGATCTGGCGCCCATCGAGGCGGCGTACATCGACGTGCGCACGCCGGCGTTGACGGCGCAGCTCACGCGCCTGTCGTATCGCATCGACCTGCACTTGGATCCCGAGGCGCCCGTAAGCGCCGACGAGGTGCGTCGTGCGATCGACACGCTGCGCGCGGGCCACGGCATCGACTACGCGCGCGGCAAAAAGAGCAAGCGCTTGGATTTGGATCACACGCTCGTGGGCTATGAGCTCACGGCGGGGGAGCGCCCGGACCATTTGGTGCTCATGCTCGACACCCATGCCGACAACGAGGGCTCCATGCGTCCGGAAATTTTGCTTTCTGCTGCTGATGTTTTGTTGCAGGGCTTGACCCCGGGCGTGGATGCACCTATTGTTTCCACCGGTATGCAAGACCTCGTGACCATCTGCTCCTACGATGTCGAGCGTCAGAATCAAGCATGCGAGGACGACGAGGGCCGACTCGTCAGCCCCATACCTGTGCGAACTTGTGGATTTGCTCCACATACTCGTTGACGGGGGTATTTTCGCCTGCTACTATATTCGGCTGTTGCACTAACTGATGCATGAAGGGCAAGTAAACATGTACGCAATCGTTAACACGGGCGGCAAGCAGTACAAGGTCGCCACCGACGATGTCATCACCGTCGAGAAGATCGAGGGCAATGAGGGCGACAAGGTCACCCTGCCGGTTATCTTCCTCAACGATGGTAAGAAGATCGTCACCGATCCCGACAAGCTGGCCAAGGCCAAGGTTACCGCTCAGATCGTTGAGCAGTTCAAGGGCGAGAAGCAGCTGGTCTTCAAGTTCCACAAGCGCAAGCGCTATCGTCGTCTGAAGGGTCACCGTCAGCAGCTCACCAAGCTGAAGATCGTGAAGGTTCAGGCTACCTCCCGCGCCAAGAAGGCTGTCAAGGCAGAGGCTGAGGCTGTTGCCGAGGCTCCCGTCGCCGAGTAGATTACACTCGTAACGAAAGAGTAGGTATACACAATGGCACACAAAAAAGGACTCGGTTCCTCCCGTAATGGCCGTGACTCCCGCGGTCAGCGCCTTGGCACGAAGCGCTATGCCGGCCAGACGGTAACCACGGGCACGATTCTCGTCCGTCAGCACGGCACGCACATCCACCCGGGTGAGAACGTTGGCCGTGGTAAGGACGACACGCTGTTCGCGCTGGTCGACGGTACCGTTGAGTTCCACAAGGGTATCAAGCACAGGGTCAGCGTACGCCCGCTCGCGAACGCGTAATTCACCCTTCATAGAGCACATATGTGGGAGGCACTTGAGTTTTAGGATTCAAGGGTCTCCCTCTTTTTTGTAGGAGGCGATTCTGTTGTCACAGTTCACCGATATCAGCCGCATTAACGTGTGCGGCGGCGACGGCGGAGCCGGATGCATGTCGTTTAGGCGCGAGGCATTTGTCCCCAAGGGCGGCCCCGATGGCGGCGACGGCGGTCGTGGCGGCAATGTCGTCATCCAGGCCGATGCTCAGCTGTCTTCGCTGATCGATTACCGCTTTAAGCATCACTTTCGCGCCGAGCGCGGCACGCACGGGCAGGGTGCCCGTCGTAACGGCAAGAGCGGCGAGGACCTGATTCTCAAGGTCCCTATGGGTACCGTGGTGCGCGAGCTCGATCCCGAGACGCAGACCCCGATGTTTGAGATTGCCGACCTGGTGCACGACGGCGAGCGCGTCGTCGTGGCGCCCGGCGGTGCCGGCGGTCTGGGCAACACGCACTTTGTGACGTCGGTGCGTCGCGCTCCGGCCTTTGCCCAGTTGGGCGAACCGGCCGAGGAGCACTGGATCGAGCTCGAGATGAAGCTTATGGCCGATGCCGCGCTCGTGGGCTTTCCCTCCGTGGGTAAGTCATCGCTCATCGCGCGCATGAGTGCCGCCCGTCCCAAGATTGCTGACTACCCGTTTACCACGCTCGTGCCGAACCTCGGCATGGTGCGTGCCGGTGAATATTCTTACGTCGTTGCCGACGTCCCCGGTCTTATCGAAGGCGCGAGCGAGGGTAAGGGCCTGGGTCACCAGTTCCTGCGCCACATTGAGCGTACGGCCCTGATCATGCACGTCGTCGACATGACGGGTGGTTTTGAGGATCGCGATCCGGTCGAGGATTACCACATCATCAACCGCGAGCTCGAGCAGTATGGCGCCGAGCTTTCGGAGCGTCCGCAGATCGTCGTTGCCAACAAGTGCGATGCGCCGGGCACGGCCGACAAGATTGCCGACCTCAAGCGCGCAGCGCTCGACGATGGACATATGTTCTTTGCCGTGTCTGCCGTGACGGGCGCCGGCCTCAACACGCTGATGCTTGCCGTGGGCGAGCAGGTGGCTAAGCTGCGCGCCGAGTTGGCTGTCTCGGATGAGCCGGTCGTTCTGCGCGACGATGAGTGGGAGCGCCGCCGCCTGCAGCGTGAGAAGCGTTTCCGCATTGTTCAGGAAGAGCCCGGTGCCTTCCGCGTGGTCGGTCGTGCCATCGAGCGCATGGTCATCCAGACCGACTGGGAAAACGAGGAAGCCGTCATTTACCTGCAGCATAAGTTTGCGCGTATGGGTGTTGACGACGCGCTCGAGAAGGCCGGTTGCCGTGCGGGCGACGAGGTCCGCATTTGCCAGCGCGCCTTTGACTTTGAGGGCGCCGAGGACTTCTCGGAGTACGAGGAGCTCGAGGATGCTGGCGAGGACGTTGCCGTTGAAGCCATTGACGTGGCCGATGCTGCGGATGAGGGAGTCGAGGTTGTCGATGCGGCGGATGCCGCGGGCGATGCCGAGACCTCGGAGGGCGAGTAAGCCATGTCGCTGCGCGGTGGAATCGGTCTGCCCGAGCTTCCTCTAGAGGACGGGCAGGAGTTTAGGCTCGGCATTATGGGTGGCACCTTTGATCCCATCCATTACGGGCACCTGGTGACCGCCGAGCAGGCGCGCGAGTCGCTCGACTTGGACGCTGTGCTCTTTATGCCGGCGGGCTCTCCTGCCTTTAAGCTTGACAAGCCGGTGACGCCTGCCGAGGACCGTTATGCCATGACGGTCCTCGCCACCGCCGCGAACCCGGCCTTTTTGGCGAGCCGGTTCGAGATCGACCGTCCGGGTGTAACCTATACGGCCGATACGCTTCATGCCCTTCGCGACTTTTACCCGTCGCAGGTAAAGCTCTACTTTATTACGGGCGCCGACGCGATTATCGATATTGTGACTTGGCATGATGCCGAACGAATCGCTGAGCTTGCTACCTTTATTGCGGCGACGCGACCGGGCTTTGATATCGATACGGCGCGTGCCCGAATCAAAGAGTCGGGGCTGCCGTTCGACGTGCGCTATATTCAGATTCCGGCGCTGGCGATCAGCTCGACGAACATTCGCAAGCGTGTTGCCCGCGGTATGAGCGTGCGCTATCTTACGAGCGAGTCCGTGCTCGGCTACATTCGCAAACGCAGGCTATATGCCGATTTGGGCCAAGAAGATTTTGAGTGATGGGGGTCTACGTTGTCGGTAGAGGATCAGTTTGAGGGCGATGAGCGCGCGCTGCTCAAGCGCATTCAAGAGCTGCTCGATGTTCGCATGAAGGATAAGCGCAAGCGCTATGTGCATTCGCTGGGTGTTGCCGAGACCGCACTTCATCTGGCCGAGGTCTACGGCGTTGACCGCTTTGATGCCGCTGCCGCCGGCCTGATCCATGACTGGGACAAAGTGCTCTCCGACGACGAGCTGGTCACGCGCGCTCTGCATTACGGCATTAAGATTGCCGGCTCTCCTTCCGCCGCGACGCCGCTTTTGCATGGCCCTGTTGCCGCCTATGAACTTCCGCAGCTTTTTCCCGAACTGTCGCCGGCCGTTTTCCAGGCTGTCGACCGTCACACCGTGGGTGACTGCGACATGACGCCGCTCGATATGGTGGTCTTTGTGGCCGATGCCATCGAACCCAACCGCCACGGCGATTATGCCCATGCGCTGCGCAAGATGGTGGGGAAGTCCTCACTCGACGAGTTGTTCTTCTCCTGTTTTGCGCAGGGTCTGGTCTATGTGATCCAGTCCGGGCGCTATCTTTATCCCACGGCTATTTCGATTTACAACCATTACGCCCAGCTGCGCTAGCTCGGGCTGACTAGAAAGAGGTATTCCATGGCCGACGAGACCATGACCGACGAGCAGATTCTTGAAGGTGTGGAGCACAAGAGCTTCGCCGCCACGTCCGACCGCACTGCCGCCTCGCTGTCCGCGAGCGGTGTCGCCGCCGAGGATGTCGCCCGCGCCGCCGCGCAGGCCGCCTACGACAAGAAGGGCGAGGACGTTCAGGTGCTCGACCTGACCGAGCTTTCCGATGTGTGCGACTACTTTGTGCTCGCCACCGGTACCAACAACCGCCAGGTCGATTCGATCGTCGACGAGATCGAGGAGAAGGTCGCCGAGGCTTGCGGCGAGCATCCGTTCTCCATCGAGGGCCGCGAGCAGAAGACCTGGATGCTCATGGACTACGGTTCGGTTGTCGTCCACGTCTTCACTCCCGAGGCGCGCGACTTCTACCGTCTCGAAAAGCTCTGGGGTGACGCCCCCCAGCTCCCCCTCAACCTCCTCTAGTAGCTCATTTGAGACGGGGTTTAGCTACCCTCACGCATATCGCCGGGCAGGTGCGGTTTCCGCACCTGCCCGGCTTTCTTTTTGCCCAAAGGCGGTTAATCGTTGAAGCGGGATTGGCGGCCGAAGGAAAGGGCGGTGTCGCCGAATTTGTCTCGGACGGCGTCGATGGCGACGGAGAGGTCGCGGCGGTCGCTGGATTGGGCTCCGCGGTCATCGATCTCGCAGAACAGGTCAGTCTGGATGCCGCCTCGGTGGTCGAAGTCGCTCATGCCGATGCCCGCTAAGCGAACATGCATGCCATCCTGCCAGATGTTGTCGAGCAGTTCGAGTGCAACCGCCACGAAGATGTTCTCATCGTCGGTCGGATGAGGCAGCCGGCGCTGTGCCGTACGCCCGCTGCCATACGAATACTTAAGCTTGAGCGTTACCGTGGCACCCGTCAGCCCCTGACGGCGCAGGCGGCGTCCCACTGACTCTCCCAACAGCGCAATCGCCGCCTCAATATCCCCACGCTCAGTCAAATCTTTCGCAAAGGTGCGTTCATTGCTGACCGATTTGACCTCGCGCTCTTCATCGAGACTCGTGACTTCGGAGATTTCGAGTCCTTGCGCACGCTGGCGCATGCGTTCGCCGTTGACGCCAAAAATAGAGGCCAAGGTGGATTCCGGTGCACGTGATAGCTCGCCGAGGGTGTAGATGCGCATGCGGCGCAGTCGCTCCTCGGCCGAGCGCCCGATGCCGCTCATGGCAGATACCGGCAGCGCGGCCAAAAAGCGCTGCTCGGTTCCGGGGCGCACGATGGTCAGCCCAAACGGCTTATCCCGCTCGCTTGCGATTTTTGCGACCGTCTTGTTGCAGCCCACGCCAATGGAGCACGTCACTCCCAGCTCTGCCACGCGACCGCTTATACGCCGCGCAACCAGCAGCGGGTCTTCGGGCGCAAAGCGACCCGGTGTGATATCGATGAAGGCTTCGTCGATGGATACGCGCTCAACGCGCGGGGTCTCGTCGGCGAGAATTGCCATAACGTGCGCGCTCACCTCGCGGTAGCGATCAAAGTGCCCGTGCGTCCAAATGGCTTGCGGGCACAAGCGCCGCGCCTCGGCTGAGGGCATGGCGGAGTGCACGCCAAAGCGACGTGCCTCATACGAACACGTGGACACGACGCCACGTGAATCGGCGTCTCCGCCCACGATGAGCGGCTTTCCGCGCCATTCGGGATGATCGAGCATCTCCACGCTCGCAAAAAACGCATCAAGGTCCATCAGACCCACCGCCGGACCCGTCCAGGGAGGCGGCGTGACGCCCATGGCATCCTCATAACCGTATGTATGTTCGCGTCTTTCCATGTCATGAGTATACCGCGCAGCTCATGTGGGGTGCGTGTATGTGCTTGCAAATCCCGAATTCTTGTCTAAGATATGGATTTGCCCTCGACTACACCGAAGAAGTTGGTCTCACGGACTTCACCTGCCCGCGTCGATGGCGTATTATGTTCAACTGTTTGTTTGTAGTTGCAGCCTAAAGCTGCTTGGTTGGAGGAGTTTCCTTTGGCAGTCAAGATTCGCCTTGCTCGTCACGGCGCTAAGAAGCGTCCGTACTACCGTGTCGTCGTCGCCGATTCCCGCGCCCCGCGTGACGGTCGTATCATCGAGGAGGTTGGCCGCTACAACCCGATGACCGCCCCCAAGACCATCAACCTTGACCTCGAGAAGATCGCCGACTGGCAGTCCAAGGGCGCTCAGCTCACCGACGCCGTCGCCGCTCTGGTCAAGGCCGCCAACGAGGGCGAGAAGACCGAGACCGTCGTCAAGAAGTCCAAGAAGCAGCTCGCCAAAGAGGCCGAGGCCGCTAAGGCTGCCGCTGAGGCCGCTGAGGGCGCCGAGGAGTAAATCGTGCCTGAGGTTGACGCTGCACAGCTCGAGGGTGAGGCAATGCTCTCAGATCGCATTGCCGATCTCGTCGAATATCTCGTTGTTCAGATCGTCGACGACCCGGATTCCGTGAGCCTTGAGGTCATCGATGGTGATGACGCCTCTACGATTGAGGTTTCGGTCGCCGAGGATGACGTCGCTAAGGTCATCGGCCGTCGTGGCCGTACCATCAAGGCCATTCGCACGCTCGCCCGTGCACTGGCTGCTCGCCTCGACACTGCTGTCGAGGTAGAGGTTCTGGGCTAGGACCTTGAGGTCCCAGTACAAAAACATCGCCCGTGTGGTCAAGCCGCACGGAAGGAAGGGGGAGGTCCTCGCGCAGCCGCTGCGGGGGCTTCCTTCTGTATTAGAGCCGGGTATGCGCGTCGCCCTGACGCCGCCGGCGCTCAAGCGCGACCGCTTTTGCACGGTCGTGTCCGTCACCGATACGGGCGATGGCGATCTGGTCTCGTTTGAGGGCATTGACGACTTGACGGCCGCCGAGGGCATCACGGGATGCTACGTGCTGGCAAATCGTGACGACTTTGAGCTCGATTCGCTCGACGCTGCCTATACCGACCTGATGGGTCGCGAGGTGGTCGACGAGCGCTTCGGTTCGCTCGGCACGATCGTCGAGATCATGTCGACGCCCGCTAACGATGTTTGGGTTGTCGAGGGCGATCGGTACGGCGAGGTACTGATTCCCGTGATCGAGCAGGTCGTGCTCGATCTTCCCGACACAGGAACAATTTCCGTCCATGTTATGGACGGCCTGATCGATATGGACAAGTAGGGAGGACAACATGCTGATCGAGACCCTTTCGGTCTTTCCCGAGATGTTTGAGCCCGTCATGTCCACATCGATTTTGGGCCGCGCCCGCAAGGCCGGCCTTTTTGATTTTAAGGCGTATAACCTGCGCGACTGGACGCACGACCGCCATCGTACCGTCGATGACGAGCCGTACGGCGGCGGGCAGGGCATGCTCATGAAGGTCGAGCCTATCGCAGAGGCCATCGAGGCCATTAGCGCAGAGGGTCCCAAGCCCACGGTTGTGTTCTTCACCCCCTGTGGCGAGCCCTTTACGCAGCATGTGGCCGAGCGCCTGCTCAAAAGTGAGCGCCTGCTGTTTGTGTGCAGTCGCTACGAGGGCGTCGACGAGCGCGCGTATGCGTATGCCGATGAGCGTCTGTCGATCGGCGACTACGTGCTTACGGGCGGCGAGCTTCCCGCTATGGTCGTTGCCGATGCCGTCGTACGCCTGATTCCCGGCGCCCTGGGCGACGAGATGAGCAACGTGGACGAGTCGTTCTCGACCGCCGAGGATGGAGGCCTGCTCGAGTACGCGCAGTACACCCGTCCTGCCGAGTTCAACGGCGAGGGCGTGCCTCCGGTGCTTGTGAGCGGCGATCATGCTAAGGTCGATGCGTGGCGTCGTAAGAACGCCATCGAGCGCACCTGTCGTTGGCGTCCCGATCTGATTGAGACGGCGCGGCTCACGCCCGAGGAGCGCGCTTACGCGCAGGAGATTCTGGACGCTTCGTATTCGCAGAGCGAGGAGTGAGGATGGTTCCATCGCAGCATTCCGTGCTAAAGGGTGCGTTTGAGTGGATCGTGGTCGTCGCGATCGCACTGGTCGCTACCTTCTTGATTCGCTCGTTTGTGGTCGAACCCTTTGTGGTACCCACCGGTTCCATGGAGTCCACGATCGAGATTGGCGACCAGATCCTGGCACAAAAGGTGAGCCTCGAGCTCGGTCAGCCCGTCAAGCAGGGCGATATCGTGGTGTTTCACAACCCCGATGGCACCTCCGAGCATGATGTTCTTGTCAAGCGTGTTATTGCCACGGCCGGGCAGACGGTCGACCTGCAGGATGGCAAGGTGGTCGTTGACGGCCAAGCGCTCGACGAGGACTATACGACGGGCATGAGCTGGCCACTTTCGGTCCAAGCGCCCGGCGCTCAGGTAAGCTATCCCTACACCGTTCCCGACGGGTGCGTGTGGGTGATGGGCGACAACCGCGAGAACTCTGCTGACTCCCGCTACTTTGGCCCGGTCGACCGCTCCGAATTGATCGCCGTGGCGCTCGTGCGTTACTGGCCGCTCAACCGTCTGGGCGCTATCGACTAAAAACCGCTATAGTACAGTACCTAACCGTGTAATCGTTTCGACGAGGGGATATTAGAGGCATGAACGCTTCATCGCTTTCCTTCCAAGACATCATCCTGCGCCTCCAGCAGTACTGGGGCGAGCAGGGCTGCGTCATCATGCAGCCCTATGATTCCGAGGTCGGTGCCGGTACCTTCCATACCGCGACCACGCTGCGCTCGCTCGGTCCCGCCGAGTGGCGCACCTGCTATGCGCAGCCTTGCCGCCGTCCCGCCGACGGCCGCTACGGCGAGAACCCCAACCGCATGCAGCACTACTATCAGTTCCAGGTGCTCATCAAGCCCTCACCGGTCAACGCCCAGGAGCTTTACCTGGGGTCTCTTGCCGCTATCGGTCTGGACCCCAACGACCATGACGTCCGCTTTGTCGAGGACGACTGGGAGAGCCCGACGCTCGGCGCCTGGGGCCTTGGCTGGGAGGTCTGGCTCAACGGCATGGAGGTCACGCAGTTTACGTACTTCCAGCAGGTAGGCGGCATCGAGGTCGACCCCGTGCCCGTCGAGATCACCTATGGCCTAGAGCGCATTGCCATGTATGCGCAGGGCGTTAACTCGGTCTACGACTTGGTGTGGAGCTACCTGCCCGACGGCACGCCCATGACCTATGGCGACGTGTTCCTCGAGAACGAGCGCGAGTTCAGTGCCTATAACTTTGAGGTCGCAAACGTCGAGATGATGCGTCAGAAGTTTGACGACTACGAGGCCGAGTGCCATTCCTGCCTGGAGCGCAAGCTGCCGCTGCCGGCATATGACTGCGTCATGAAGTGCAGCCACGCTTTCAACCTGCTCGATGCTCGCGGCGCCCTGTCCGCGGTCGAGCGTGCCAACTACATCCTGCGCGTCCGCGCCGTCGCCAAGGCGTGCTGCGAGGCCTACATGGCCGAGGTCGCCGGAGTCAACGAGAATGCCGATCAGGAAGGCGAGGTGGCGTAAGCCATGGCAGACGCTAAGGATTTCCTGTTTGAGATCGGTACGGAAGAAATGCCCTCCGCACCGCTGAACAATGCCGTCAAGCAGCTTGGCACCATGATCGCCAAGGGTCTCGACGAGGCCGGTCTGGCCCACGGCGAGGTCCGTGTGATCTCGAGCCCGCGCCGCCTGGCTGCGCTCGTTGCCGACGTCGCCACCGCGACCGACGAGGTTCACGAGGTCAAGCGCGGCCCCGCGGCCAACATCGCCTTCGATGCCGATGGTAACGCCACCAAGGCCGCCCAGGGCTTCGCCCGCAAGTGCGGTGTGGCTGCCGAGGATCTGGTTCGTCGCGAGGACACCGACGGCCGTGAGTACGTCTTTGCCGAGAAGAACATCCCTTCCGCCCCGGCCACCCCGATCCTGACGGCCCTGTGCGAGAAGACTATCGCTGGCCTGCAGTGGCCCAACTACCGCTCTCAGCGCTGGGGTCACGAGCATGCGACCTTTGTTCGTCCGGTCCGCTGGATCTGCTGCCTTCTGGGCGAGGACGTTGTGCCCGTGTCGTTTGCCGACGTGACGAGTGGCAACACCACGCGTGGTCATCGCGTGCTTGGCCCCGGTGACCATGTGGTCGCCAGCCCCGCCGTCTACGAGCAGGTGCTCGAGGACGCCGGCGTGCTTTCTGCCGAGCGCCGTCGCGAGGCCATCCTTGCCGGTATCGCCGAGGTCGAGGCTGCCCGTCCCGGCTGCCATGTCGATACGCCCAAGAAGGTCTTTGAGGAGGTCATCAACCTCTGCGAGTGGCCGACGGTGCTCGTCGGGACCTTCGATGAGGAGTTCCTCAAGGTCCCGCACGAGATCATCTGCGAGTCCATGCTCACCAACCAGCGCTACTTCCCGATCTATGACGGCGAGGGCAAGCTCACGCGTGAGTTCGTGGTCGTCTCCAACAGCAAGCCCGAGAACGCCGAGCGCGTGATCGACGGCAACGAGCGCGTTGTGCGTGCCCGTCTGGACGATGCCAAGTTCTTCTACGAGGAGGACCTGAAGATCTCCCTCGACGAGTTCCGCGAGCGTCTGGCCAAGGTCGCCTTCCAGGAGAAGCTCGGTAGCGTGCTCGCCAAGTCCGAGCGCATCGAGCAGCTCGCGCTCGCTATTGCCCGTGAGGCACACCTGGGTGCTCACCTGGCAGCCGATGCCGCTCGCGCCGCGCACCTGTGCAAGGCCGACTTGGTATCCAACGCCGTCGTCGAGTTCACGAGCCAGCAGGGCGTGATGGGCGGTTACTACGCCACCGCGATGGGGGAGAACGATGAGGTCGCCCACGCCATTCGCGATCATTATCGTCCCCGCTTTGCCGGTGACGAGCTGCCCGAGGGCACCGCTGGCTGCATCGTGGCCTGCGCCGACAAGCTCGATACCATCGCCGGTATCTTTGCCATTGGCGAGCCCCCGACCGGCTCCTCCGATCCCTACGCGCTGCGTCGTGCCGCTATCGGCATCATCAACATCCTGCGCGACCGTCTGCCGATCGATCCCACGTCGCTTATCGACTTTGCCCTTGAGCTCTATAGCGAGCAGGGTATCGAGTTCGACGCCGCCGAGGTCGCTCAGCAGGTTCGCGACTTCTTCCACGGCCGTCTGGTGAGCATGGCCCGCGACGAAAAGATCCCGGCCGATACCGTTGCCGCCGTCTCCGCGGTGCACATCATCGCCCCGTCCGTCTTCTTCGCCCGCTGCGCCGCCCTCGACGAGGCCCGCAAGAACGACGCTGAGACGTTCGATAACCTGGCGACCGCCTATGCCCGCGCCGCGCACATCTCCAAGCCCGAGCTGGGCGCGGAGTACGACCGCGCCCTGATGGGCGAGGTCGAGCTCGCGCTTGCCGATGCCTCCGAGGCTGCTCAGACCGCTGTCGACGCCGCCCTTGCTGCCGAGGATTACCCGGCCGCATTTGCCGCCCTTGCCGCCCTGCGCGCCCCCATCGACCGCTTCTTCGACGAGGTCATGGTCATGGATAAGGACGAGCAGCTTCGCGATAATCGCCTTAAGCTGCTCAACCGCTTCGAGGCCGTTTTCTCCGGCATCGCAAACATCGGTGAGCTTGCTCGCAAAAAGTAAGCCAGCCTGCGCATAAGCGCAAAAGGAGCCCCGCATGGATTGCCCGGTCACCGCTCGTCCCACCGTTATCGTTATCTCCGACTCGCTCGGTGATACCGCTTGTGAGGTGGTGCTTGCGGCGTCCGGGCAATTTGATGAAGGGGCTTTTCGTCTCTTGCGCCTGCCCAAGGTGAACTCGGTGGAGCAGGTCAAGTCGTTTGTGGGTCCGCGCGTCGATGCCGATCATCGCGATATTGCCGTGTTCCACACCATTGTCGATCCGGCGCTTCGCGCCCGTGTGCTCGATTACCTGGGCATGCTGCATATCCGTTCGGTCGACCTGATCGGCCCGACGCTCGCCGTGCTGTCGTCGCTCATCGGTGTGCCGCCCAAGGGCGTTGCGGGCGTGATTCACAAGACCGATGACCGCTATTTCCATCGTATCGAGGCCATGGAGTATTTCGTTGAGCACGATGACGGGCGCGGCTGCGACGATCTGTCGGGTGCCGATATCGTGCTGCTGGGCGTATCGCGTACGTCCAAGACGCCGCTGTCGATGTATTTGGCCTATCAGGGCTACAAGGTCGCCAATGTCCCACTGGCGCATGGCATGGAGCCGCCCAAGTCGATTTACGAGGTCGACCCGATGCGCCTGTTCGGCCTGATTTCGACCGTCGATGTGATTTCCGAAATTCGCGATAGCCGCTTGGGCGATGACTACGCTCGTGCCGTTGCCGGCTCCTATGCCGAGCCTGAGAGCGTGCACAGCGAGCTCGAGGAAGCCCGTGCGCTCATGAAGCGCCTAGGCTGCTTTGTGGTGCGTACCGACGGCAAGGCCATCGAGGAAAGCGCAGCCGAGATCATTAGCCACTTGGAGGAAATCCAAGAAGCCCGTGCCCGCCGCGCCGCCCGTCGAGCCTAATAGTAGCAGCATTTTGATAAAGCGATTTAGCAAAAATATCGCATCTGACCTGCACTTTCTTACAGTGGTATATTCATAAGGTAACCACCTTTACCTACCGTTTACCGCCAGTTTTAGCACGTTTACCAAACCGCGCATCCTCTGCTTAAGCCCGCTCAAAACCCGCCGTATAGTTCCCTCACGGCCCGCATTTGGCGGGTCGATTCGTTACCACGGTCGTGCGCGTAAGTGCATGAAAGGGGAAGTATCGTGAGCGATTGCAAGAGGGTTTACCGTTTTGGAACCGACGCCCAGGGCACCTGTGTCACTGAGGGCGACAAGTCCATGAACTTCGTGCTTGGCGGCAAGGGCGCAAACCTTGCCGAGATGAGCCGCATCGGCCTGCCGGTTCCCGGTGGCTTTACCATTACCTGCCAGACTTGCGTCGAGTACTCCGGTGCCGGCAACGTGTGGCCCGAGGGCGCACTCGATGAGATCGTTGCTGCCGAGGCGGACCTCGAGGCCCGCTGCGGCAAGAAGCTCGGCGACGCCTCCGATCCGCTGCTCGTGTCGGTTCGTTCGGGCGCTCCGTTCTCCATGCCCGGCATGATGGACACGGTCCTCAACTTAGGCCTCAACGACGACTCCGTTCAGGGGCTCATCGCCCAGACGCAAAATCCGCGTTTTGCTTGGGATAGCTACCGCCGCTTTATTCAGATGTTCTCCAACGTCGTTATGGGCGTTGACGCCGACCTGTTCGAGAACGCCCTGACCCAGGCCCGTCTGGTCGCCGGCGTTCGCGTCGATTCCGAGCTTTCGGCTGAGGACCTGCAGGAACTCGTCGAGACCTTTAAGGGCATCTTCTCCGAGAACGTCGATGCCTCCCTGTATCCCGAGCTCGAGGTCGCTGACGGCAAGCCCGTCTTCCCGCACGACCCGGAGCTTCAGCTACGCCTTGCCATCCAGGCCGTCTTTGGCAGCTGGATGAACGAGCGTGCCTGCATCTACCGCAAGCAGCATGGCATTTCCGACGACCTCGGCACCGCCGTCAACGTGCAGGCCATGGCCTTTGGCAACAAGGGCGAGACCTCTGCGACGGGCGTCGCCTTTACGCGTAATCCGGCCGACGGCACCAAGGAGTTCTACGGCGATTTTCTGGTTAACGCCCAGGGCGAGGACGTCGTCGCCGGCATCCGCAACACCGAGCCCATTGCCGACCTCAAGACCACCCCGGGCCTCGAGTCCGCAGGTGAGGAGCTCGAGCGCGTGTTCCTGACGCTCGAGGATCATTATCGCGATATGTGCGATATCGAGTTCACCATCGAGCAGGGCAAGCTCTGGATGCTCCAGACCCGCGTGGGCAAGCGCACCGCCACCGCCGCCCTGCGCATCGCTATCGAAATGGTCGAGGAGGGCCTGATCACCCGCGAGGAGGCCGTGAGCCGCATCGATCCCGCGCAGCTCGACCAACTCCTGCACCCGCAGTTTGACGCCTCCAAGAAGTACGAGGCGCTGGCCAGCGGTCTGAACGCCAGCCCCGGTGCCGCCGTGGGCGAGGTCGTGTTCTCGAGCGACGACGCCGTCACGCGTTCCGCCGAGGGCCACAAGGTCATTCTGGTTCGTTGGGAGACCAACCCCGACGACCTGAAGGGCATGGTCGCCGCCGAGGGCATCCTGACCAGCCACGGTGGCAAGACGAGTCATGCCGCCGTTATCGCCCGCGGCATGGGTACGCCCTGCGTCTGTGGCGTTGAGCGCTTCCATATCGACGCCGCCGAGAAGGTCGTGCGCATCGAGGGCAGCGACCGCGTGCTGCGCGAGGGCGATGTCATCTCCATCGACGGCACCCAGGGCATCGTCGTCGACGGCGCCGTCGACCTGGTCTCCGCCGAGCTTACCGGCGATCTGGACACCATCCTGTCCTGGGCCGACGAGATTCGCCTGGACGAGACCTGTGGCCATGCCAACCATGTGCGCGTCAACGCCGACAATCCCGAGGATGCCGAGCTTGCGCTCGAGTTTGGCGCCGAGGCCATCGGCCTGTGCCGCACCGAGCACATGTTCCTGGGCGACCGCAAGAACATCATCCAGAGCTTTATCCTGTCTGACGATGAGGCCGTGAAGCAGCAGGCCCTGGCCGACCTGCTCAAGGTTCAGACCGAGGACTTCCTGGCGATGTTCAAGACCATGTCCGGTCGCGATGTGGTCGTCCGCCTGCTCGATCCGCCGCTTCATGAGTTCCTGGATAATCCTCGCGAGCTCGAGGTCGCCATCACCAAGAAGGAAGCCGCCGGCGCCAGCGAGGAAGAGCTTGCAGCCCTGCGCGCCCGCCTGCGTCGTATCGACGGCATGGTCGAGTCGAACCCCATGCTCGGCCTGCGCGGCGTTCGCCTGTCCGTCGTCTTTAGCGATCTGCCACTCATGCAGGTTCGCGCCGTCGCCACGGCTGCTGCCCGCCTTATCAAGGAGGGCGTCGACCCGCGACCCGAGATCATGGTTCCGCTCGTCTCCATCACGGCGGAGCATGTCCAGACCCGCGAGGTCATCGAGCGGGTAATCGCCGAGGTTTCTGCCGAGGAGGGCGTCGAGCTCAATATTCCCGTGGGCACGATGCTCGAGCTGCCACGCGCCTGCATGGTCGCTGACGAGATCGCGCATCATGCCGACTTCTTCTGCTTTGGCACCAACGACCTCACCCAGACCACCTTCGGCTTCTCTCGTGACGATGCCGAGGCTAAGTTCATCCCGCTGTACATGCACAAGAAGATCTTGAAGGACAACCCCTTCGAGACCATTGACACGGCGGTGCTCGAGCTGGTGCGCATGGCCGTCGAGAAGGGTCGCGCCACCAACCCCGACATGCACTTTGGCGTGTGCGGCGAGCACGGCGGCGACCCCAAGTCCATCAAGGGTCTGTTTAATGTGGCCGACGTGGACTACGTGTCCTGCTCGCCCTACCGCGTGCCCCTCGCACGCCTGGCTGCCGCCCAGGCCAAGCTCGAGGCGAAGCGCTCCGCCTAACGTTTTGGGTTCAGACGCCTAACGTAGCCCCCCCTTCATGCCGTCCGTCTCATTCGTGAGGCGGACGGTTATCATGTGCGGGTTTTGTCTTTTTGTCTGCGTAAAAAATTGTTCTTGCAGCAGAAACCCGCGCGTGTATACTCGAATACGTTTGTTCAACTACGTGCCGGCCAAGGTGGTACGGCACCTCTAGAAGAGTAAGGAATTGCACATGGATTACATCCGCGCAATCGAGCGTCAGCAGATCCGCGAGGACATTCCTCAGGTTCGCGTCGCCGACAACGTCAAGGTTCACTACCGCATTAAGGAAGGCGACCGCGAGCGCATCCAGGTCTTCCAGGGCGACGTCATCCGCATGGCCGGCGCCGGTGCCCGCGAGACCTTCACCGTCCGCAAGATGTCCTTCGGTGTCGGTGTTGAGCGTACCTTCCCGCTTCACAGCCCCAAGATCGCCAAGCTCGAGGTCGTTCGTCATGGTCGCGTCCGTCGCGCCAAGCTGTACTACCTCCGCGACAAGGTGGGCAAGGCTGCTCGCATCCCCGAGAAGCGCTAAGAAGATCGCAGCGTCTGTCCACTCGTTTGGACACAAGGGTCACCTTCGGGTGGCCCTTCTTTTTATCTGATTTGCATGCAAGGAGGGCCTGGTATGGCCAACATGACGAGCTCGGTTTCGGCATCGCAGGTTGCCGGAGAGCTGGCGAGCGCAACGTTTGAGGAGATCCCCGCCCTCGTGGAGCATTATCGCGAGGACCCGCGCCAGCAGGTGATCAAGGCTTGCGAGCGTGCTCTTAAGCGCCATGCCAAGGAACTTGCCGAGCGCGAGCGCGTCAATGACATGTACGAGCTTATGCATGAGCTTGGCGGTGATGGTGTGGTCGTGGGCGTCGACGAGGTGGGCCGTGGCTCGGTAGCGGGTCCCTTGACCGTGTGTGCCGTGTGTCTTCCGATGGAGCCGCGCGTCTGGGGCATCAACGATTCCAAAAAGCTCACGCCGGCGCGCCGCGAGTTGCTCTCAGTGAAGATTGCCGAGGTGGCGACGGCGATCGGTTTTTGCCATATCGCGCCTAAGGATATCGATGAGATGGGCATGGCCCGTGCTATCCGTACCGCCGTTGCGGGCGCCGTGGCCGATACGGGACTTGAACCCGACTGTGTCCTCATGGATGGCAACCCCTTGGGCGCCGTTCCTAACGAGCGCGATGTGGTGAAGGGCGATGCCAAAATCGCCTGCATCGCCGCGGCGTCCATCATGGCCAAGGTCACGCGTGACGAGATGATGGTCGAGTACGACGCCGAGTATCCCGAGTACCATCTGGCCGAGTCGAAGGGCTATGCAAGCCCCGAGCATATCGAGGCCATTCGCAAACATGGACTTTGTCCGCTGCACCGCGTGAGCTTTTGCGGAAACTTTCTGCAGACTGAGCGCCTTTTCTAGGTCAATTGTGGAGACAGGGACCTCTGGGGTTTTATAAACCTGCTGGTAGCGGGCCGTATGCAACACCATTGCTGCGTACGGCCCGTTTTTTGTCGGCATTTGGTCAGCTTTTGGTTTGCTTCCGGTACTTACCCGCATGAAAGGTGCCCTCATCATCGGGGCAATGCAGTGTGCGGGAAAGGAGACCCCATGAGTGCCGCAAGCAAAAAGAGCAAGACGCAGCAGCTCAAGGAGCGTTGGGAAAACGGCGAGCTCGACTGCGGGGCGATGACGCCCGAGTTTATCAAGGGACTCAGTCCCCGCGAGCTGGGTATGCTGGGCGAGCTGATCACCATCGACTACTTTAACGAGCGCGGCTACAACTTGCTGGAGCAGGGTTATCGTTGCACCGAGGGCGAGGCTGATCTGGTGCTGCTCGATGAGCTCGACGATGTCGTGGTAATGGCCGAGGTCAAGACCAGACGCGTTGCACTGGATTGCAGCACGAGGGTCTTTCCGGAGGAGGCCGTGGACGCCCAAAAGCAACGCCGCTACCGCCGCATCGCAAGCTGCTATCTTATGGAGCATTATCCGCTCAAGGCGATTCGCTTCGATGCCGTGGGTGTCACCATCCGCGGCGGGCATATCGCCGAGATCGAGCACCAGTACAACGCGTTCGATTGGCAGGTGTCGTGATGGCGTTCGAGACGTTTGCCGTTCACGCGGCCTGCATCCGCGGCGTCGAGGCGATTCCCGTCACGGTCGAGGTCTCGCTTGCCGGTGGCGTTCCGGGCATTCAGATGCTCGGTATTCCGAGTATGGAGGTGATGGAGTCACGCGGTCGTATTCGCTGCGCGATGCGCTCCGCCGGGTTCGAGATCCCACGCTCGGGCATTACGGTCAACCTGGCGCCCGGCGATATTCGCAAGACCGGTAGCGGCTTTGATCTGCCCATCGCCATCGCGGTTCTGGCGGCCGATGGGCAGATTCCCCGTGATAACCTCGATCGCTGCCTTATCGCCGGCGAGCTCGGCTTGGACGGTACGGTGCTTCCTGTCAAAGGCGAGGTGGCGTTTCAGCTATTGGCTCGCGACATGGGGCTGTCTTTTATCGCCGGCAGGTCCGACCAGCATGTGCCACTCGCGGGCGTGGATTGTGGATTCATCGATCATTTGTCTCAGCTTGCCCATGGCATGGGCGATGCCGCGCGGCACTACTTGGATTCCGAGGGCGTCGAGGCGACCTTTGAGCCCGAGCTCGACTATGCCGACGTGCTGGGGCAGGAGGTCGCCAAACGTGGCATGGCGCTTGCGGCAGCCGGCGAGCTCGGCCTGCTCATGATCGGCTCGCCCGGTTCGGGCAAGACCATGCTTGCGCGGCGCATGACGGGCATTTTGCCCGAGCTTTCTCTCGAGGATCAACAAGAGGCGCTGTGCATCCATTCGGTTTTGGGTGAGAACATTGATGGCTTATTGGCAGGTCATCGGCCGTTTCGAAGCCCCCATCACAGTATTTCAACGGCTGGCCTCATTGGCGGCGGGCGCCCGGTGCATCCGGGAGAGATCAGCCTGGCTCATGGCGGCGTGCTTTTTTTGGACGAGCTTGCCGAGTTTCCCACCGGTGTGCTGCAGACATTGCGTCAGCCCATCGAACGCGGTTATGTGAGGATCGTACGCGTCGACGGGGCCTTTACCTTCCCGTCGCGCTTTCAGCTGCTGGCTGCGAGCAATCCCTGCCCCTGCGGCTTTTTGGGCGATCGCGAGGTGCCGTGTCGCTGCTCGGCGGCGATGGTCGAGCGCTATCGGTCTAAACTGCGCGGTCCTTTGGCCGACCGTATCGACATGATGATCGATGTGACCCGTCCCGACCCCCAAGTGATTATCGAGGGTGCGGAGGGTATGTCGTCGGCTGAGTTACGTGACTACGTTGTGCGCGGTCGCGCTTTTCGCGCTTGGCGCGAATCCCGTATGGACGATGCGGATGCCGAGGCCGAGGATGACGAGACGCGGTCCATTGACGGCGTCGTTTCGACCTTTGAGCTTGATGATGCTGCCGAGAAATGCGTACTCGGCCTGTCCAAACGCACACATCTCACAGGGCGTGGCATCGTGCGCCTGGTTCGCATTGCGCGCACGATCGCAGATGTCGCCGAGAGCGAGCATGTGACGCAGGACCACGTGCTCGAGGCGGCGATGTACCAAGGAAGGAGGGACCAATGATGGTCGAGGGGGCCTTCGAGCTGCATCCAGGTGATGCGTTGTATCCCGAGACCGTTTTGGAGCTTTCTGATGTGCCCCAGACGCTCTATGTGCGCGGCAACCCCGAGGTGCTTTCGACACCCGCGCTCTCCATCATCGGCGCGCGAAAGGCCTCGCCGTATGGTCTTGCCGTGGCAGAGCTTGCGGCAAAGGTGGCGGTTGATGCGGGCGTGACGGTTGTTTCGGGCGGCGCGGTCGGTTGTGACCAGGCCTCGGGTTGGGCTGCGGTCAACGCCGGCGGCAAACACGTCGTGGTAATGGGGACGGGTGCCGACGTGGTCTACCCGCGTTCGAGCGCGGGGCTTATTACGCGCACGCTCGATACGGGTGGCGCGGTCGTGTCGATCTCTCCGTGGGGCATGGGTCCGCGCAAGTTTGCCTTTCCGCGCCGCAATCGCGTGATCGCGGCCCTGTCGCAAGCCCTCTTTGTATCCGAGGCGGGTATGCCTTCCGGGACGTTTTCTACAGCCGAGGCTGCTATGGATTTGGGGCGCGAACTTCTTGCCGTGCCGGGGTCGATCCTATCGCCCGAGTCGCGTGGCACGAATTACCTCATTGCGAACGGTGCCTGCTGCATTGTCGACGAGGAGTCCATCGAGATGGCTATCTCTCGCATATACGGCACCCTGCGCTACTCGCGCCCCGATGCTCCCGGCATTGCCGACCTGAATCCAACACAGCAGACCGTGATGCATGCGCTCATCGCCTCTCCGCTCAAGGTCGACGACATCGCGGCGCTCGTCTCACTCGATGCTGTCGGCGTACTCAAACTCTTGGGTTCGCTTGAACTCGAGGGCCTTATCGAGCGCATGATGGATGGAAGGTATGCGCCCTCCAAGTTTGCCCTTCACGCCCAGACGCCCTTCGGTCACAATGGAAAACGTGTCAATTAGAAAGGTGTTTGCAGATGCAGTTCGATCAGGTGACGGTTATCGGTGGCGGTCTGGCGGGTTCGGAATGCGCGATCCAGCTGGCAGACCGCGGGTTTGCCGTAAAGCTGTGCGAGATGCGCCCCCAGGTGAGCTCCCCGGCTCACCATACCGATCACCTGGCAGAGCTCGTCTGCTCCAATTCGTTTAAGTCGACCCGTCCAGATTCCGCTGCTGGCCTACTAAAAGCCGAGCTCGAGCGCATGGGTTCGGTGCTGCTCGATTGCGCCCATCGCGCGGCTGTTCCCGCCGGTGGCGCCTTGGCGGTCGACCGCGTCAAGTTTTCCGAGCTTGTCGAGGCCGAGGTTGCCGCTCGTCCCAATATCGAGGTCGTGCACGGTGAGGTCACACAGATTCCCGAGGGTCACGTGGTCATTGCCGCGGGCCCGCTGTGTTCACCGGCGCTGAGCGAAGAGGTTATGAAGCTCGTCGGTGGCGATGCCCTGGCATTCTTTGATGCGGCGGCGCCGATCGTCGATGCCTCCACGCTCGATATGGGCGTGCTGTTCTCGCAGTCGCGCTACGAGGAGCAGGGGAGCGGCGACTATCTCAACGCTCCGCTCAACAAGGAGGAGTACGAGGCCTTTATCGAGGCGCTTACCACGGCCGACCGCGTGGTGCTCAAAGACTTTGAGGGTGGCGATCTGTTCCAAGCCTGCCAGCCTGCCGAGGAAGTTGCGCGCACCGGCAAGGACGCCATTCGCTTTGGCGCCATGAAGCCCGTCGGCCTCACCGACCCGCGTACCGGACGTCGCCCCTGGGCGGCGATTCAGCTGCGTGCCGAGAACAAGGAGAAGACCGCCTATAACCTGGTGGGCTTCCAGACCAACTTGACCTTTGGCGAGCAGAAGCGCGTCTTCCATATGGTGCCGGGCCTGGAGAACGCTGAGTTCTTCCGCTACGGTGTCATGCACCGCAATACCTTTGTCGACGCCCCTCACGTGCTCGATAGCACCTTTGCCGTGCCCGGTACCGGCGTGCGCCTGGCCGGTCAGATCACCGGCACCGAGGGGTACATGGAAGCCGTGGCGACAGGTCTGCTCGCGGCGCTCAACACCTATGCCGAGGCTATCGGTGCCGCGGGCGTCGAGTTGCCGCGTGTGGGCGCCCTGGGTGCGCTCGTGGGCTATGCGACCGATCCTGCCACCGTGGGCTATCAGCCTATGCATGTCAACTTTGGCCTGGTGCCGCCACTCGAGGATGGTAAGCGCCGCAGCAAACGCGACCGCTATCAGGCTTATGCGGATCGCGCCCTCGAGGCCCTTGATGCCTACTTGGCCACGCGCTCCGACTTGTTTGGAGGCGACCGGTCATAGCCTTTGACCTGTACGACACCGTCGACTCGTTTATCGCCTATATCGCACGTGTTGAGGGACTTTCTCCCAACACGGTGACGGCCTATGGCTCGAGGCTAGAGCGCTTTGCTGTCTGGTGCGAGCGCGAGAATATTGATGCTTTCGCTGCCGACGTGCGCACCATTCGTCGCTATCTTGCCGAGCTTTCGCGTGAGCAGGTGGCTCCCCGAACGCTTGCGGCGCACCTGTCGGCTATTCGATCTCTCTATCGCTGGATGGCTGCCGAGGGGATTGTCGAGGGCGATGCGGTCTCGGCGATCGCATCGCCCAAGCTGCCACGTGACCTGCCGGGCGTCCTTACGACCCAGCAGGTTGAGGCGCTGCTCAAGACGCCTGATACCTCGACGCCCGCGGGACTGCGCGATGCGGCGATGCTTGAGTTGCTCTATGCCTCCGGCGCGCGAATCTCGGAGCTCGCGGCGCTCAACGTGGAGTCTATTGGTTGGTCCGAGCGAACGCTGCGACTTTGGGGCAAGGGGAGCAAGGAGCGTATCGTCCCTCTGTATCGTCGCGCACTCGAGGCGACGCGTCTCTATATTGAGGAGGGGAGGCCGGAGTTGCTCGCTCAGGCAAAGCGCCGTGACCCCGCTACCGGGCCGCATCCGCTGCTTATATCGGCGCGCGGCAATCGCATGAGTGCCGCCATGCTCAGGCGGCGGTTCCATACGCTGGCGACGCTCGCCGGCATTCCGGCCGACATTGCCCCGCATGCGATGCGCCATACCTTTGCGACCGATTTGCTCGAGGGCGGTGCGGACCTGCGCTCGGTTCAAGAGCTGCTAGGTCATGCGAGCCTGTCCACGACGCAGATCTACACGCATCTCACGCCCGATCGGCTCAAACGTGCCGTGGCTCAAGCCCATCCCCGCGGCGAATAGTGGCTGGGACGTCCCGCGGCGCACTCAGGTGTGTGGTTTTGATTGCGGGTTGGCAGGAAGATGCATTCCTGCTATCATTCATCGGGTTGCTTCACGGCAACATGTTTTTATCACGCACGCGCGGCTACTTCATACCGTGGTGCCCGGGCTTTGGTAGCACATGTCCGGGTTGGTTTTGGAGGATGACCCCGCGCGGAGGCAAACCACAGGAGGTTTAACATGGCTACCAAGATTAATATCCGCACCCTGCTCGAGGCCGGCTGCCACTTCGGTCACCAGACCCGTCGCTGGAACCCCAAGATGAAGCCGTTCATCTTCGGTGAGCGCAACGGCATCTACATCCTCGACCTCAAGCAGACCATCCTCGACGCCGACCAGGCCTACACCTTCGTCAAGAACGTCGCCAAGGGCGGCAACGTGCTGTTCGTCGGCACCAAGAAGCAGGCTCAGGAGGCCGTCAAGAACGCTGCTGAGCGCGCCAACATGCCTTACATCAACCAGCGTTGGCTCGGCGGCATGCTGACCAACTTCGTCACCATCCGCTCCCGCATCAACCGCATGGAGGAGCTCGAGGCCATGGTCGAGGACGGACGCATGGCTGTTCTGCCCAAGAAGGAGCAGGCTGTTCTCGGCAAGGAGCTCACCAAGCTCCAGACCAACCTCGGTGGCGCCCGCGACATGAAGGGTCTGCCCCAGGCTCTCTTCGTCATCGACACCAAGCGCGAGGAGAACGCCATCAAGGAGGCCCAGCGCCTGAACATCCCCGTCGTCGCTCTGATCGACACCAACTCCGATCCCGACGAGGTCGAGTACGGCATCCCCTGCAACGATGACGCTATCTCCGCTGTCACCCTTATGTGCGAGCTCATGGCTGACGCCTGCCTCGCTGGCTCCGGCAAGGAGCAGGTCTCCGAGGCCGAGATGGCCGCTGAGCCCAAGGCCGAGTAAATCAGTCTTAGTTAATTCTTTTTCATCTCTTTGAAAGGAACCACAATGGCCCAGATTACCGCCGCTATGGTCAAGCAGCTCCGCGAGATGACCGACTCCCCGATGATGGAGTGCAAGAAGGCTCTCGTCGAGGCTGACGGCGACATGGACGCCGCTGTCGACGTTCTGCGTAAGAACGGCCTTGCCAAGGCTGCCAAGAAGGCTGGCCGTGAGACCAACGAGGGCGCTGTCGCCGCGTTCGTCTCCGAGGATGGCAAGACCGGCGCTCTGCTCGAGCTCTCCTGCGAGACCGACTTCGTTGGCTCCAACGCCAAGTTCACTGGCTTTGCTTCCAAGGTCGCTGAGGTTGTCGCTACCACCGAGCCTGCTGACGTCGACGCTCTGCTCGAGAAGCCGATGGGTGAGGAGACCGTTTCCTCCGAGCTCACCGAGATGATTCACATCATGGGCGAGAACATGAAGATCTCCCGCTTCGCTGCCCGCAAGGCCGAGAACGGCGCGCTCGCTTCTTACATCCACATGGGTGGTAAGATCGGCGTCCTCGTCGAGTTCGCCTTCGAAAAGGCCGAGACCGCTCAGGCTGAGTCCTTCAAGACCTTCGCTCACGACGTTGCCCTTCAGGTTGCCGCCGTCGCCCCGATCTGCGCTACCCGCGATCAGGTTCCGGCCGAGACCGTCGAGCACGAGAAGCAGATCTACATGGCCCAGGCTGCCGAGTCCGGCAAGCCCGAGGCTATTCAGGAGAAGATGGCTGTCGGCCGTCTGGAGAAGTTCTACAAGCAGTCCGTGCTCACCGAGCAGGAGTTCATCAAGGACAGCTCCCTCACCATCAAGAAGTACGCTGAGCAGGTCTCCAAGGAGCTCAGCGACACCATTACCGTCGTTGCCTTTGACCGTCTGGTCCGTGGCGAGTAAATAAGCTTTTGTAGCTGGTAATGAGCAGGCTGTGGGTTTTACTCACAGCCTGCTTTTTCATGGCTCTTATCAGAGCCTTTGATATCATATTGAGAGTCTAATTAAAGGAGGATCGCTTTGTCCGACATCCGATATAAACGCGTGCTTCTTAAGCTTTCCGGCGAAGCACTGATGGGCGACGGCCAATATGGCATCGACCCCAAGGTTACCGACCATCTTGCCAAGCAGGTCAAGGAGCTGCTAGCCGTTGGCCATGAGGTCGGCGTCGTTGTCGGCGGCGGCAATATTTTCCGCGGCATGGCCGGCGCTGCCGGTGGCATGGAGCGTGCTCAGGCCGACTACATGGGCATGCTGGCTACCGTTATGAACGCGCTCGCCCTGCAGGATGCCTTCGAGCATAACGATGTTCCCTGCCGCGTGATGAGCGCTATCCAGATGAACGAGATCTGCGAGCCCTATATTCGCCGTCGCGCCATCAACCACCTTTCCAAGGGCAACGTCGTTATTTTTGCCGCCGGTTCGGGCAATCCGTACTTTACGACCGACACCGCCGCGGCTCTTCGTGCGTGCGAGATCGGCGCCGAGATTCTGATTAAAGCCACCAAGGTTGACGGCATCTACGATAAGGATCCCGTCAAGTGCGCTGATGCCGTCCGTTTTGACAAGATTACCTATCACGAGGTTCTCGTCCGCGGTCTGCAGGTTATGGATTCCACGGCTACGGCACTGTGCCAGGACAACCGTATGCCGATTTTGGTCCTCAACATCGATGGCGAGGACACCGTCAAGCGCGCGCTTTCGGGTGAGCCCGTCGGCACGCTCGTCTATCAGGAGGATTAAGCATGGCAGAGAACATCACCGCCCACATGGACAAGTCGCTCGAGTCCCTCAAGCATAACTTCTCCAAGGTCCGTACCGGCCGCGCCAATGCCAACATTCTGTCCGACATCACCGTCGATTATTACGGTGTTCCCACGCCGGTCACGCAGGTTGCCGCCGTCAAGACCCCCGAGGCCCACATGCTGCTCATCGAGCCGTGGGACAAGGCACTCATCAACGCTATCGTCAAGGCCATCGGCGCTTCCGATCTGGGTATTACCCCCAACTCCGATGGCACCGTGGTTCGTCTGCCGTTCCCGGCTCCCACCGAGGAGCGCCGTCGCGAGCTCGTCAAGGAGTGCCGCGAGTACGCCGAGCAGGCCAAGGTGTCTATCCGTAACATCCGTCGCGACTTCAACAACAAGCTCGAGCGCGATGAGGAGCTCACCGAGGACGATGTCCGTCGCGAGCAGGCTAAGGTCCAGAAGCACACCGATGAGTATGTCGCCAAGGTCGAGGAGCTTCTGAAGGAAAAAGAAGCCGAGGTCATGGAGATCTAAGGTGCAATACGACGAGCATAAACTGGTCGAGTACTTTGCCGACGCCCCTGCGGGCGTCGGTTTTTCCGACCTTGACCTCAATAACATTCCGCACCATATCTCGTGCATCATGGACGGCAACGGTCGTTGGGCCACGTCGCGCGGTCTTGCACGCACTGAGGGCCACAAGGCGGGTATCGTCTCGCTGCGCGAGATCATTACCGCTTGCGTGCGCCTGGGCGTCGACGTGCTTTCGGCCTATGCGTTTTCTACCGAAAACTGGAACCGCCCGCAGCATGAGGTCAACGTCTTGATGCACCTGTTTGCCAAGACGTTCATCGACGAGTTGCCGCTTCTGAAGCGCGAAAACGTGCGCGTTGTCTTTTTGGGTGATATTTCCGCGCTGCCCAAGAAGACCCGCGACGTTTTTGAACGCGGTCTTGCCGAGTGCGCCGATCACACCGGTATGACGCTGGCGCTTGCCGTCAACTACGGCGCGCGTGCCGAGATTACCCGCGCTGTCCGTCAGATCGCACTCGACGTTGCCGCCGGTAAGATCGATCCTGCCGCAATTGATGACGACATGGTGGCTTCCCACCTCTATACCGCCGGTCTTCCCGATCCTGAGCTTGTGATTCGCACCTCTGGTGAGCTGCGCCTTTCGAACTATCTGCTGTGGCAGGTAGCTTATTCCGAGTTCTACGTCACCGATACCTATTGGCCCGACTTTGATCGTTGGGGCCTTGTCGACGCCATTTTGGCCTATCAGGGCCGTGACCGTAGGTTTGGTGGACTGAGCAAGACCGAGGAGGCTTAATCGTGTCCGATCGTCCCAAGGCATCTGCTCCCAAGACGCCTGCGCGTAAAGCTGCCACTGCGGGAGCGCCTGCAGCGAAGAGCGGTTCCGGTTCGTGGCTGGCGGGCTTTATTACCCGTGCCGCCGCCGGTATCGTCTACGCCGTTGTCTTTATCCTGTGCCTGGTTTTGGGTATCGTGCCCACGGCCATCTTTGTTTCCGTCATGAGCGGTCTGTGCTGCTATGAGTTTTTCCGTATGACAAGGCTCGATGGCAAGATGGCTAACGAGCGCATGGGTATCGCTGCCGCCGTGCTCTTTCCGCTGTCGGCGTTGGGCGATTCGATGCTGCTGAATGCCCTGCTTTTTGCCCTGATGCTCGCTGTGGGCATTTGGTATGTCTGGTCGCCGCGTACCCGCATATCCGATGTTGCCGTGACACTCATGGGTCCCATCTACACCGGTTTTATGCTGTCGGCTATCGTGCTGCTGCGCGATGCCGTGCCCGGTTTTGCCGGCGCCCTGCTTTCGGTGGGTGTTTGCGCGTCTCTCTGGGTCTCCGATTCGTTTGCCTATATCGTGGGTAGCCGTATCGGCAAACACAAGATGGTTCCCAAGATCTCTCCCAAAAAGAGCTGGGAGGGGTTTGTTGGCGGCATCCTGGGCTCGGTTTTGATTTGGCTCATCCTGTGGGCGACGCATTTCTTCAAGCTCAGCCTGCCCTATGCGCTGCTGTGCGGCGTGGTCGTGTCCATTCTGGGCGTTATCGGCGACCTTATCGAGTCGCGCATCAAGCGCGGTGTGGGCGTCAAGGATTCCGGCAACCTTATCCCGGGCCACGGCGGCATGCTCGATCGTAGCGATTCGCTTATCTTCGGCTGCATCACCGCGCAGCTGATGCTGATGATCGGAGGCGTGCTGTAATGTCATTCCAGACGACGTATGGCCCCGATGGACGCCTCCGTGTTGCCATCCTGGGTTGTACCGGCTCCATCGGCACCCAGGCGCTCGATGTGTGCCGCCAGCATGCCGATCGCCTGCAGGTGACGGCGCTGTCCGTTAACTCCAGCACCTCCGAGCTTGTTGCCGCTGCCCGCGAGTTCTCGGTTCCGGCGGTTGCCGTGGCCGATGTCGCTCATGGCGATGACGCCGTGCTGCAGGAGTTGCCCGAGGGAACGAAGCTTGGCCTTGGCGCGCAGGCGGTTTGCGAGCTCGCGCGTCGCGACGATGTCGACTGCGTGCTCGTTGCTATTGTGGGCGCCGCTGGTCTCGAGGCGAGCCATGCGGCCTTGACCTCAAATAAGCGTCTTGCCCTTGCCAACAAGGAGTCCCTCGTCGTCGGCGGCGACTTGCTTATGCCGTTGGCGCAACCGGGCCAGCTTATTCCAGTCGACTCTGAGCACTCCGCCATCTACCAGTGCTATCTGGGGGAGAACCCACGCGAGGCTCATTGTATTTGGCTCACCTGCTCGGGCGGTCCGTTCTTTGGCCGCACCCGCGACGAGCTCGACCGCGTGACGCGTGCCGATGCCCTCGCACATCCCACGTGGGCCATGGGTGCCAAGATCACCATCGACTCCGCCACCCTCATGAACAAGGGCCTGGAGCGCATTGAGGCCATGCATCTGTTTAACTGCGACCTCGATTTCATTAACGTGGTCGTGCAGCGTCAGTCCAAGATTCACTCTATGGTCGAGTTCGCCGACGGCTCCGTGATGGCGCATCTCGGTGCTTCCGACATGCGTATTCCCATCCAGTTCGCGTTCTCGTATCCCGAGCGTTGGGATACCCCGGCGCCTCGTATCGATTTCCGCGAGCTGGGGCAGCTCACGTTTGATGCTGCCGACATGGATACCTTCCGCTGTCTGGCACTGGCCGAACGTGCCGGCAAGACGGGTGGCACCATGCCGTGCGTGCTCAATGCCGCCAACGAGGTCGCCGTCGATGCCTTCCTGCACGATGGCTGCAGCTTTACCGATATCGATCGCATTGTGGAATCCTGCATGGATTCCCACGATATGCAGGCGGTCGATTCGTTTGAGCAGCTTCACGACATCGATGCATGGGCGCGTGAAAAGGCTGCGCAGGTGCTCGCCGCAACCCGTTCCTAACCCATAAGGATTGCTTTTTCGTTTTATGGATACTGTTCTGAGCGTTCTCTCATCGGTCTTTTGGGGCCTGCTGATGCTTTCCGTCCTCGTGTTTTTGCACGAGGGCGGCCACTTTTTGGCGGCGCGTGCCTGCGGCGTCCGTGTGACCGAGTTCTTTTTGGGCCTGCCTTGCCGCTTTGACATCCATTACACGTCGCGTCGCATTGGAACCAAGTTTGGCGTGACCCCGCTGCTGCTGGGTGGCTACGCTGCCATCTGCGGTATGGATCCGACCGACGTCTCGTGTGCCGATCGCGTGCTCGCGGCTATCTATCGTCATGGTCGCGTGACCGTGGCCGACCTTGCTGTCGAGCTCGAGCTATCCGAGGAGGTTGTGCTCGAGGCATGCGCCTTGCTCTTGGGTTGGGGCTCTATCGCGCCTTGGTATGAGGAAGGGGAGAAGCCCTCGCCGAGCTACTATCCCACCAAGTATCAGACGCTGCCGCGAGACGCGGCGGGTTACACCACCTTTGACGGCCGCCGTTTCGATCGAGAGCATGCGACTACCGAGGGCGATGTGTGGGAGCTGCCGTGCGGCGAAGCCGAGTTCCTTGCGCAAGAGCGTTCGCATACCTATCTGGGCCAGGGTTTTCTCAAGCGCGCCTTTATGCTGCTCGCGGGCATTCTCGTCAATATCCTGACGGGCTTTTTGCTGCTTATGAGCATCTACTCTATTGCGGGTGTCACCGTGCCGATGGATACCAACGTGATCGGTCAGGTTGACGAGGGGTCTATTGCCGCCAAGGCGGGTATCGAGGGCGGCGACGCGATCCTTTCGGTTGACGGAGTATCGTGCTCTACCTGGATGGACGTTTACGATGCCATCGGCAAGGCCGCCGGTAAGGACGATATCGCCATTGAGTATGAGCGCGACGGCAAGCAGCATTCGACCTCGGTTGCGCTCAAAGAGGACGAGCGCCTAGGTGTGTATGCCTCTACGCAGGTGGTCCGTTTAGACCCCATCACGTCGGCTCGCCTTTCGTTCTCCTGTGTCGTGCAGACAGCGGAGGGCGTGATGCGCCTGCTCCAGCCGCAGCATACGATGGAGATTCTCGATCAGTCTTCTTCGATCGTGGGCATTAGCGTTATGTCCTCACAGGCTGCTGCTGCCGGCCCTGCCACGTTCCTTTCGTTTGCCGCCCTCATTTCGTTCTCGCTTGGCTTTATGAACCTGCTGCCCATCCCACCACTCGATGGCGGCAAGCTGGTCATCGAGATCATTCAAAAGATTGCTGGCCGCGAGCTTCCGCTCAAGGTCCAGACGATTGTGAGCTATGTGGGCATCGCGCTCTTTGCGCTGCTGTTTGTCTATATGCTTCGTTCCGACATCCTTCGATTTATTCTGTAGGGGAGTGTTTGGATTGTCTTTATCCCATCCTTTGCCTCGCGAGTTGACGCGCCCCGTGCATGTGGGCGGTGTGCAGATCGGTGGCGGCGCGCCGGTGGTGGTCCAATCCATGACCTGCACCGATACCGCTGATGCCCAGGCAACGCTTGCGCAAGTGTGCGCGTTGGCGCAGGCTGGCTGCGATATCGTGCGTGTGAGCGTGCCCACCGAGGCCGCGCTTGAGGGTTTCCGCACCATCTGTGCCGAGTCTCCGGTGCCAATCGTTGCCGATATCCACTTTAACCACAAGCTGGCCATTGGCGCTGTGGAGGCCGGTGCCGCCAAGCTCCGCATCAATCCCGGTAATATCGGCGATTGGGCCAAGGTCGATGCCGTGATCGATGCCGCGGGCGCCGCTGGGTGCGCGATTCGTATCGGTGTCAATGCCGGTTCGCTCGAACAGGATATCGCCGAGCGCGACGACCTCATGCAGCCCGAAAAGCTCGTGATGTCGAGCGAGCGCTTCGTCAAGCACTTTGAGGACCGCGGTTTTACGAACATTGTGCTTTCGGCCAAGGCCCATAGCGTGCAAACGACGCTTGATACCTATCGAGCCCTGTCGCGTGAGATTCCCCACGTTCCGCTTCACCTGGGCGTGACGGAGGCGGGGACCAAGCTCCAGGGCACCATCAAGAGCTCTGTAGGCTTGGGTATCTTGCTTTCAGAAGGCATTGGCGACACCATGCGTGTGTCGCTCACAGCCGATCCGGTTGAGGAGCCGCCGGTTGCCTGGGGTATTCTGCAGTCGTTGGGCCTGCGTCGCCGTGGCCCCGAGATTGTCTCGTGCCCCACATGCGCCCGCTGCCAGGTTAACCTTATTCCCATTGCCGAGGAGGTTACCGAGCGGCTTAAGAACTACTCCGCGCCGCTTTCGATCGCTGTGATGGGATGTGCCGTTAATGGCCCCGGCGAGGCTTCTGATGCCGATCTGGGCGTTGCTTGCGGACGTGGTCAGGCCTTGCTCTTTTCGCATGGCCAGATCATTGGTAAAGTAGCTGAGGACCAAATTGTCGACGCGCTTATGGCAGAGGTCGACAAGCTTATTGAGGAGAAATAAATGACCCGAGCAATGTATATGTCTAAGCTCTATGCGCCGACGCTTAAAGAGGATCCGGCGGACGCTGAGCTCGCCAGCCACCGCCTGCTGCTCCGTGCCGGCATGATCCGCAAAGAGGCCGCCGGCCTGTATTCCTATCTGCCGCTCGCATGGCGCTCGATCCGCAAGATCGAGAATATCGTGCGCGACGAGATGGACGCTGCCGGTGCCCAGGAGCTTATGATGCCTATCATGGTCGACGCCGAGTTGTGGCGTGAGTCCGGCCGCATCGACGCCTATGGCAAGGAGCTTGTGCGCTTTGACGACCGTCACGGTCGCGAGTTCGTCCTGGGTCCCACCCACGAGGAGACCGTCACGGCCCTGGTGCGCAATGAGCTGCGCTCCTACAAACAGCTGCCCGTCAACCTGTACCACATTCAGGACAAGTTCCGCGACGAGTTCCGTCCCCGCTTTGGCCTGATGCGCGGTCGCGAGTTCATCATGAAGGACGCCTACAGCTTCTCCGCCACGCAGGAGAGCCTGCAGGAGGAGTACGACAAGATGAAGCAGGCCTACGCTAACATCTGCGAGCGCTGCTACATCAAGGCTCTGCCCGTTGTCGCCGACTCCGGCGAGATCGGCGGCGACACTTCCGTCGAGTACATGGCTCTTGCCGACGCCGGCGAGGCTTCGCTCGTCTACTGCGACGATTGCGGTTTTGCTGCCGATGACGAGGCTGCAAGCACCAAGGTCGTTGTGACCGAGGGCCCCGGCGATGGCACGCTCACCAAGGTCGAGACTCCGGGTATGGGCACCATCGAGGCCGTTGCCAAGTTCTTCGGCTTCCCCGAGAACGGCACGCGCAAGTCGCTGGCACTCATCGACTCCGAGGGCAAGCCGGTCGTGGCCATTGTCCCGGGCGACCACGAGCTCAATGGCTGCAAGGCCGAGCATGTCTTTGGCAAGGGCTACCGCATGATGACCGACGAGGAGCTTCAAGCGAACGGCCTGCACAAGGGCTTTATCGGACCGGTCAACCTGCCCGAGGGCATCCGTCTGGTGTGCGACGAGAGCCTGCGCGATTCCAAGCAGTGGGCCTGCGGTGCCAACGAGGTCGATTATCACTTTACCGGTGCCTGCCCCGAGCGCGACTTTACCGTCGATGAGTGGGCCGATCTGGTCACCGTTGTCGCCGGCGACCCCTGCCCGCACTGCGGCAAGCCGCTCTCCGCTGCCCGCGGCATCGAGGTCTCTCAGGTCTTCCAGCTGGGCACCAAGTACTCCGAGGCCATGGGTGCCACCTTTATGGATGAGGACGGCAAGGAGAAGCCGCTCATCATGGGTTGCTACGGCGTGGGCGTGTCCCGCTCGCTTGCTGCCGTCGTGGAGCAGCACAACGACGAGCACGGTATCGTCTGGCCGGTCTCCGTTGCCCCGTACGAGGTCGCGGTGATTCCGCTTGATCCCAAGAAGGAAGAGTGCGCTACCGTCTGCGAGCAGATTGTTGATGGCCTGTGTGCCGAGGGTATCGAGGTCGTCGTCGACGATCGCGATGAGCGTCCGGGCTTTAAGTTTGCCGATAACGACCTCATGGGCTTCCCGTATCAGGTGGTTCTGGGCAAGCGCGGCCTTAAGAATGGCACCGTTGAGCTCAAGGACCGTGCTACGGGCGAGCGCGAGGACGTGGCGATCGACGAGGTCGTTGCCAAGGTTGCCGAGCTTGTTAAGGCAGCCCGCCGTTAATCGACGATTTCGCTTGTAGTTCGATATGTGGGACGGCCCCGCATTTCTCCAATCGGGGAGATGCGGGGCCGTCCTATTATCTTGTAGCATCCTCGATATCTAAAAGGAAAACCCCACAGCCCATGCGAGCTGCGGGGTTTTCCATTGTGCCTCCGATGCGAAATAAATCGCTCAGATATTACTGATAATCGACGACGTCGATCCAGTTCTTCAGGAACTCATCGTTCACGTTGCGCTTACGAGCGAGCTCGGAAGCGGCGACGATGCTCGTCCACTGACGCACGACCTGCATGGGCATGTCGGCACGGTCGCAGTAGAGCTCCAGGTAGGCCTCGGCCTGGTCCTTGCTGTTGAGGGCAAAGAGCAGGTAGGTGGTGGCAACGTCGGCAGCAGGGGAGCCCTGGGTGGCGTGTGCCCAGTCGCACACATAGAGCTGGCCGTCGTCGCCGACGATGACGTTGGAGGGGTTGAAGTCGCCGTGGCAGACCTTGAACTCCTTGGTCATGCCGTCCAGACGCTCCTGAAGGTTGTAGCGCGTGGTGGCATTGAGCTGATCAAGGCTGTCGATCATGCGGGCGAACTTGTCGCGCTGACGGTTGAGCAGCGGGGAGGTGTAGCCGTGGATCTCGATCTGGAGGTCGACGAACATCTCGAGGTACTCACCAAAGCGCTGGGGCTCGGCAGTCATCTTCTCGGCAAGGGTGGTGCCCGGAACCTTCTCGGTCACGAGCGCCCAGCCGTTGGCGTTCTCGAGCTGGGAAACCTCGAGAGCCTTGGGGCTGCGGATGCCGCACTCATTGATGCGGGCAAGATTCAAAGCCTCGTTGAACACGTCGGAGACAGGCTTGGTCTCGTTAAAGACCTTGACGATCTTGTCGCCCAGGTCGTAAACGACCTTGTTGCCACGGCGGACGAGCTCGGTCTTGGAATCGGGTAGCAGCATGGTTGCATCCTTTCAACGATGCGATAGAAGCGACGGCGGGGGGGTGTGAAACACCCGTGCACCCCCGCCGCAAAAAACCGTGCTAAAAACTAGCAGACGGCGTAGTCCTGGGGCTCGCGGCCGTAGTAGGCGTCCAGGTAGAGCTCCTTGATCTCGCTCATGAGCGGGTAGCGCGGGTTAGCGCCGGTGCACTGGTCGTTGAATGCCTGCTCGGTCATCTCGTCGAGGGTGTCGAGGAAGTACTGCTCGTCAACACCGTAGTCGGCGATGGTCTTCTTGACACCGATGAAGTCCTTGAGCTCCTCGAGCTTCGTGATGAAGTTCTCGAAGACCTCCTTGTCGTCCTTGCCCTCGATGCCGCAGTACTTGGCCATCTCGGCGTAGTTGTGCAGCGCGTTGGGGTAAGGATACTGGGAGAAGGTACCCATCTTGACGGGAGCCTCGGCGGCGTTGTAGCGCATGACGCGGGTCAGGATGACGGCGTTGGCGATGCCGTGGGGCAGGTGATGGAAAGCGCCGAGCTTGTGGGCCATGGAGTGGTTGAGGCCCAGGAAGGCGTTGGCGAAGGCCATACCGGCCATGCAGGAGGCGTTGTGCATCTCCTCGCGGGCATGCGGGTCCTTGGCACCGTTCGTGAAGCTGGAGGGCAGGTTCTCGAAGACGAGCTTAGCAGCGCGCTCGGAGAGGCCCTTGGTGTAGTCGGAAGCCATGATGGAGACGTAGGACTCGATGGCGTGGGTCATGACGTCGATGCCGGAGGCAGCGGTCAGGCCGCGCGGGGCGGTCATGCAGTTGTCGGCGTCGACGATAGCCATGTTGGGGAGCAGCGCGTAGTCGGCGAGCGGCCACTTGATGCCGGTCTCCTTATCGGTGATGATGGCGAACGGCGTGCACTCGGAGCCGGTACCCGAGGAGGTCGGGACGGCGACGAAGTAGGCCTTCTTGCCCATCTCGGGGAAGGTGAAGATACGCTTGCGGATGTCCATGAAGTCCATGGCCATGTCCTCAAACTTGCACTCGGGGTGCTCGTACATCATCCACATGATCTTGCCGGCGTCCATAGCGGAGCCACCGCCGACGGCGATGATGACGTCCGGCTCAAAGAGAGCCATCTGCTTGGCGCCACGACGTGCGCACTGCAGCGACGGATCGGGCTCGACGTCGTAGAAGCAGTCGTGGGCGATGCCCATCTCGTCGAGCTTGGCCTCGATGGCGCGGGTGTTGCCATTCTTGAAGAGGAACTGGTCGGTGACGATGAAGGCGCGCTTCTTGCCCATGACGTTGCCCAGCTCGTCGAGGGCGACGGGCGTGGAACCCTTCTTGAAGTAGACCTTCTCGGGAGCGCGGAACCACAGCATGTTCTCACGGCGCTCGGCCACAGTCTTAACGTTGATCAAGTGCTTCACCCCAACGTTCTCGGAGACGGAGTTGCCGCCCCAGGAGCCGCAGCCCAGGGTCAGAGACGGCTTCATGCCAAAGTTGTACAGGTCACCGATGCCGCCGTGCGAGGACGGGGTGTTGATGACGATGCGGCAGGCTTTCATGACGTGCTCGAACAGGCTGATCTTCTCGGCCTGGGCGGGGTGCACGTACAGAGAGGCGGTGTGGCCCGGGCCACCGGCGAGCACCAGGTGCTCGGCCTTGTCGACAGCCTCCTGGAAGTCCTTGGCGTGATACATGGCCAGGACCGGGGAGAGCTTCTCGTGGGAGAACTCCTCCTTGGCGGGGTCGGTGGAGGTGACCTCGGCGATCAGGATCTTGGTCTTGGCAGGAACCTCGATGCCGGCGAGCTCGGCGATCTTGGCGGCAGCCATGCCGGGGATGCGGTGATCGAGGGCGCCGTTCTTGAACATGGCGGCACGCAGGGCCTCCATCTCGGCACCCTGCTTGACGAAGTAGCAGCCGCGCTTCTGGAACTCGGCCTTGACCTGGTCATAGATGGTGTCGATGACGGTCACGGACTGCTCGGAAGCGCAGATCATGCCGTTGTCGAAGGTCTTGGAGTGGATGATGGAGTTGACGGCGAGCAGCACGTCGGCGGTGTCGTCGATGATGACCGGGGTGTTACCGGCGCCAACGCCCAGGGCGGGCTTGCCCGAGGAGTAAGCGGCCTTGACCATGCCCGGGCCACCGGTGGCGAGGATGATGTCGACGTCGCGCATGACCATGTTGGTCAGCTCGATGGAGGGAACATCGACCCAGCCGATGATGCCCTCGGGGGCGCCGGCCTTGACGGCGGCGTCAAGCACGAGCTTGGCGGCGGCGATGGTGCACTTGGCGGCTGCCGGGTGCGGGGAGATGATGATGCCGTTGCGGGTCTTCAGGCTGATCAGCGTCTTGAAGATCGCGGTGGAGGTGGGGTTGGTCGTCGGGATGACGGCGCCCACGATGCCGATGGGCTCGGCGATCTTGGTGATGCCGTAAGCCTCGTCGCGCTCCAGAACGCCACAGGTCTTGGTGTTCTTGTAAGCGTTGTAGATGTACTCTGCGGCGTAGTGGTTCTTGATGACCTTGTCCTCAAGAACGCCGCGGCCGGTCTCCTCGATGGCCATCTTCGCCAACGGGATACGAGCCTTGTTGGCGGCCATGGCGGCCTCATAGAAGATCTTGTCGACCTGCTCCTGCGTGTACGTAGCAAAAAGCGCCTGGGCCTCTCGCATCTGAGCGAGCTTAGCCTCAAGCGCCTCTACGTTGTCCACAATTGCGGGAGTAGTGTTTTCCGGTGACTTTTTCACCATTTGTGTCTCCTTGCGATCGGAGATTTACCCTACGCCTTGCATGATAGCAAGAAATTATTCGGTGAACGGTAAGATTCCCGTAAAAGGCACACTAAAACGCTTCAATAAACTGAAACGCTTTAACTAAAACTATCTGCCTGCTGCATCGCCTCGCTCATTGGGGACAGACTTACATGAGTGCTTTCACTCATTTGGGACAGACATCGTTTTGCCATTTTGCCGTTCTGGGCCTGTTATTGCCGCTCATTGCTCATTGGTTATAAATAGATTGCAGGCATTTCGACAATCGCTATTCGCGGGTCGCGGTTGAGTTGGACACGCAGGCAGTGCAGCTGCTCGATTATATCCATCTCAATCCCGTGAAAGGTGTGCTCGGCTCGCTTGAGGCGTACCGCTGGTCAAGTTACAAGGCATATCAGCTGGGCTACGATCCCTTTGATATTTGTGATGCGGCCCCTATGCTCGATATTGTCGGAGGTTCCCGTTGCTATTGCGAGCATATCGAGGAAGTTGCCGGGCGCATCTGGTCAGAGGAGATTCTTCCGCGCCGACGGATCCCCGATGAGGATGCTCTTTCTGTTGCGCGCGAAGTCCTGCCCAGCATAGATTCTGCGCTGCTCAAGGCCTTGCCACGCCCCGAACGCGATGCCTGTCTGCTGAGGCTTAGGCGGGCACATCTCACGGTCAAGCAAATTGCCCGTATCACTGGTATCGGCTCTTCAAGCGTAACCAAGGCCACCACAGGCTGGAAGGAGGCTGCGTGAGGCAGGGGGCAAACCGATGCCGGCACGCGTTATGTCTGTCCCAAATGCGTGAAAACACTCATGTAAGTCTGTCCCCAATGAGTGCAAAAAGGCGCCCTCCGTAGGGGAGAGCGCCTTTGGTAAGTTCTATATGAACGCGAGGCCTTTGACCCGGAGAGTCCGAGGTACTTGTTGGTAAGACCTTATTTAGGAGCGCGCAACCTTGCCGGACTTGAGGCAGGTGGAGCAAACGTTCATCTTGCGACGGTGACCATCGACGACGACGTAGACGCGCTGGATGTTGGGGCGGAACTTACGGTTGGTGACGCGGTGAGAGTGGCTGATGGAGCGACCGGCAACGGGGTGCTTACCGCAAACTTCGCAAACTTTGGACATAACTGACCCTCCTTGGGCGACAAACGAACATGTCGCGTTAACAAACAAGCCTGAACTATAGCACAGAAGTCGCTCCCTGTGCGCAATCTACACAGAGATATTCCTCTTTTGGCGATAGTGCCCACGCTACGGCCCTGGACGTAGATCCGATTTGCGTGCAGCAGAGGGGATTATGCCAGCTCGTGCGTGCGTTTTCAAGCTCGTCTCACAAATATATATAGGTTTATTGAGTGTTGGGCTCCGTTTATGGATTGCTCTGTATTTATGCTCGCAATTAAGCTCGAGGTTGGCTACACTATCCCTTGACCATTAAAGGGGTACGAGATACCCACATGGAATTACATAGCTGCCAAAGAGCAGCCCTTCCTTGTGGGTGTCTGGTCCGCTTTGAGCGGTCGGGCATCTATTTTTTTAACTGTGTCAGCAGTCAAGACATGTGAGGAAGGAGATCGATGGGCACGACTTCCCCCAAGGCGGTCATCATGGACGAGACCGCCGTCAATCGAGCGATGACCCGCATCGCGCACGAGATTCTCGAGCGCAACGAGGGCTGTGAAGACCTCGCTCTGGTCGGCATCGTCACGCGCGGCGACCTTCTGGCAAAGAAGCTCGCCGAGGAGATCAAGGAGATCGAGGGCGTCGACGTTCCGCTCGGCAGCCTGGACATCAGCTTCTACCGCGATGACTATGCGACCAATTTCGCTCCCGCGATCCACGCTACCAACATTCCCTTTAGCGTCGACGGCAAGCGCGTCGTGCTGGTGGACGACATCCTGTACACGGGCCGTACCATTCGCGCCGCTCTCGACGCCGTCATGGACTTGGGCCGTCCGAGCCGTATTGAGCTGGCAGTCCTCGTTGACCGCGGCCACCGTGAGCTCCCCATCTCGCCGGACTTTGTCGGCAAGAATGTTCCCTCGTCGCATGAGGAGAACGTGCACCTATATATGAAGGAAGTCGACGGCCACACCGCCGTCGAGATTAACGACGTCGCGCCGGGTTCCCACGTGGGCTCCGCGCCGCTGGGAGGTGAGTAGTACCGTGGCGTTCAACCATAAGCACCTGATCGACATTACCGAGTACTCCGAAGAGGATATCAAGCTCATCCTCGAGACCGCCAAGGCGTTCTCCGAGGTCAACGAGCGTGCCATCAAGAAGGTCCCCACGCTCAAGGGCAAGACCATCGTCAACATGTTCAACGAGCCCTCGACGCGCACCCGCAGCTCTTTCGAGCTCGCCGAGAAGCGTCTTTCGGCCGACAGCCTTAACTTTGGCGGCTCCTCGACCTCCACGGTCAAGGGCGAGAGCCTTGTCGACACCGTCGAGACCCTCAACGCCTATAAGATCGACTGCATCGTCGTGCGCGACAAGCACGCCGGCGCTCCCTACATCGTCACGCAGAACTCGCCCGCAAGCGTCATCTGCGCCGGTGACGGCAAGCACAACCATCCTACGCAGGCCCTGCTCGACCTGTACACCATCTGGGAGCACAAGGGTGATTTCCACGGTCTGAAGGTCGCCGTCGTCGGCGATATCGCCCACTCCCGTGTTTGCGGCTCGCTGATCCCCGCCCTTAAGATCATGGGCTGTGAGACCTACGCCGTCGCCCCCGGCACGCTGCTGCCGCCGTCGCCCGAGGTCCTGGGCTGCGACCACGTGACGAGCGACCTCGATTCCGTCCTGCCCGAGCTGGACGTCGTCTACATGCTGCGCGTGCAACAGGAGCGCCTCGAGGGTGCCCCGTTCCCGACCATTCGCGAGTACCACAAGCTCTTCGGCCTGACCAAGGACCGCGAGAAGCTCATGAAGCCCGACGCGATCATCTGCCACCCGGGCCCCATCAACCGCGGCGTCGAGTTCGACTCCTATATGGCCGACCACCCGCAACGCTCCGTCATCCTGGAGCAGGTCTACGCCGGTATCTGCGTGCGTATGGCTATCCTGTATCTGCTGCTTGGAGGTGCCGATAATGGCCTTGCTTCTTAAGAATGCCCACGTCGTCGACCCGTCCGTCGAGCTTGACGGTGTCGTTGACGTCCTGATTGACGGCGACAAGATCGCCGAGGTCGGCGAGAATCTCGCCGTCGAGGGGGCCGAGGTCCGCGACCTTTCCGGCAAGTACCTCGTCCCCGGCCTGGTGGACATGCACGTTCACCTTCGCGAGCCCGGCTACGAGGTCAAAGAGGACATCGAGAGCGGCACCCGCGCAGCTGCCAAGGGCGGCTTTACCGGCGTGTGCGCCATGCCCAACACCGATCCCGTCACCGATAACGGCACTGTCGTGGAGTTCGTCAAGTCCCGCGCTGCCGAGGTCGGCCACTGCCGCGTCTATCCGTCGGGCGCCATGACCCGCGGTCTTAAGGGCGAGGCCATGTCCGAGATGGGCGATATGGTCGCCCACGGCGCCGTCGCCTTCACCGATGACGGTCGCGGCGTGCAGGGCGCGGGCATGCTCCGTCGCTGCATGGACTACGGCAAGATGTTCGGCAAGGTCTTCATGAGCCACTGCCAGGACGAGGACCTGGTCGGCCATGGCCAGATCAACGAGGGCAAGGTCTCGACCCGTCTGGCCCTCGAGGGTTGGCCGGCTGCCGGCGAGGAGCTCCAGATCGCCCGCGACATCGAGATCGCCAAGCTGACCGGCGCCAAGCTGCACATCCAGCACATCTCCACCGCCCATGGTCTGGAGATCGTGCGTGCCGGTAAGGCCGCTGGCGTTCAGGTTACCTGCGAGGCCACCCCGCACCACATGTTCCTGACCGAGAACGACCTGGACGAGACCTACAACACCTCGCTCAAGGTCAATCCGCCGCTGCGTACCGAGGAGGACGCCGAGGCCATCCGTCAGGGCGTCATCGACGGTACCGTCGACGCTATCGTCACCGATCACGCTCCCCACACCCCGTGGGAGAAGGCCCGCGAGTTCGAGCTTGCGCCCTTTGGCATGATCGGCCTCGAGACCTCCCTGTCGCTCGTACTCACCGAGCTGGTCAACACGGGCAAGATGAGCGTGGGCCACATGGTCGAGCTCATGGCCATCAAGCCGCGTGAGATTCTGGGCCTCGACCAGGTTCAGGTCAAGGCGGGCTCCGTTGCCGACCTGACCGTGTTCGACCCCTCTGCCACCTGGACGGTCGGCGAGGACGGTTATGAGTCGCGCGCCGAGAACTCCGGTTTTGCCGGCCGCACGCTTACCGGTCGTGCCACCGATGTGTTTGTCGGCGGTAAGCAGACGCTCGCCGACGGCTGCATCTGCTAGCATAGCCTTATCGCTTTTGTGCGCGGTGCCCTTGCGGTGCCGCGCTTTCTGTTCGTTTTGACCATGCAATCGCATGGGGGATTGGAGCGTCTATGCCCACACCTTCCACTGCACGCATGCACGACTTCGAGGTCGTCTCGAACCAGGAGATCGCCGACGGCATCTTCTCGCTCGTCATCTCGGCCCCCAAGCTTGCAAGTGCGCTCAAGCCCGGTCAGTTTGTGAACATTGCCGTGCCCGGCGATGCGTCCTCGCTGCTTCGCGTGCCCCTGAGCTTCTATCGCGCCGACGCCCAGGCCGGTACCGTCGAGCTGTGGTACGCCGTCGTGGGTGACGACACCCGTCGTCTGTCGCAGATGGTCCCCGGCTCCAAGTCCAACCTGTTGGGCCCTGGCGGCCGCGGCTGGCTTGTTCCCGAGGGCACCAGGAAGGCGCTGCTCGTGGCGGGCGGCATCGGCGTTCCGCCCGTGCTCTGCCTCGCCGGCAAGCTTGCCGAGCAGGGCGTGGATGTCGACGTGTGCCTGGGCTTTGGCACCGCTTCCAAGGCCGTGGGTGTCGATGGGTTCCGCGCGCTGGGCGCCACGGTTAACGTGTGCACCGACGATGGCACGCTGGGCACGCACGGTTTTTGCACCGACCCGGCAGCCGAGCTGCTCGGCGAGGGCGGCTACGACTACGTCGCCAGCTGCGGCCCCGCCGTCATGATGAAGAAAGTCGCCGCCGCTGCCGCCGAGGCCGGTGCGTACTGCGAGGTGTCGCTTGAGCGCATGATGAGCTGTGGCTTTGGCGCCTGCAACACCTGCAATGTCGAGACGGTCGACGGTATGAAGGGCGCCTGCATGTGCGGCCCCGTGTTCGATGCTTCCAAGGTGGTGGTCTTCTAGTGGGTACCGTGAACATGGCCGTCGATTTCGGCGGCGTCAAGATGCAGAACCCCATCAACACCGCAGCCGGTACCTTTGGCTACGGTTGGCAGTTCCAGAACTTCTTTGATGTTTCGCAGCTGGGCGCCATCACCACCAAGGGTTGCGCTGCCGAGCCCTGGCCCGGCAACCCCGCGCCCCGCATGGCCGAGATTCCCGGCGGTATGATCAACTCCGTGGGCCTTCAGAACCCCGGCGTGGCCGCCTTTGCCCGTGAGTCCGGTCCGTGGCTCGAACAGCTGTCCAAGGACGGCTGCCAGGTCATCTGTCAGGTTGCCGGCCACTCCGTTGACGAGTTTGTCCGCGCACTCGAGATGTATGTCGAGCTGTGCCCCTGGGCTGCCGGCTACGAGATCAACGTGAGCTGCCCTAATATCGCCGCCGGCGGTGCCGCCATGGGCTCCACGCCCGAGGGCGCCTCTTCCGTTATGGCTGCCTGCCGCAAGGTGACCGATAAGCCGCTGTTCGTAAAGATGGCTCCGGTCAACGTTGCCGAGATTGCCAAGGCCCTCGAGGCTGCCGGTGCCGACGGTCTTTCAGTCATCAACTCCATCCAGGGCATGGCCATCGACGTCCATACCCGCAAGTCCCGCGTGGCCAAGCCCAAGGGCGGCCTTTCGGGCCCGCTGTGCCACCACATCGCCGTGCGCATGGTCTGGGAGGTTGCCCAGGCCGTCGATATCCCCATCAACGGTGTCGGCGGTGTCATGACGGGCGAGGATGCGGCCGAGTTTATCCTGGCTGGCGCCACCTGCGTGTCGGTCGGTATGGCCAACTTCGTCGATCCGTGCGCTTCGCTCAAGATCGCGCACGAGCTCGAGGCCTGGGCGGAGTCCCAGGGCGTAAAGGACATCAACGAGCTGGTAGGTGCTTTCGAATGCTAGAGACCGATGCCCGCGACCGTGTGATCGTCGCCCTCGACTGCGACCGTGAGCGCGCACTCGAGCTCGCCCACGAGCTTTCTGGTCATGCCGCTTGGCTCAAAGTTGGCATGACGCTCTATTACGCTGAGGGCCCCGAGATCGTCAAGACCTTTAAGGACCTGGGCTTTAAGGTCTTCCTTGACCTTAAGTTCCATGATATTCCGCATCAGGTTCGCGGTGCCGCCCGCTCGGCCTCGCTTGCCGGTGCCGATCTGCTTTCGGTCCACGGCTTGGGTTCGGGCGCCATGCTCGCTGCCTGCCGCGAGGGCGCCGAGGAGGCGCGCGAGGACCGCGCCAAGCTCGTCGCCATCACCGTGCTCACGAGCATGAATCAGGATGCCTTGAGCGAGATCGGCGTCGAGTCGCCCGTGGCCGAGGAGGCCGCCCGCCTGGCAAAGCTCGCTCAGGCCAACGGCATCGACGGTATCGTGTGCTCGCCGATGGAGGCTCACGACATGCGTGAGCTGCTGGGCCCCGATGCCCTCATCGTGACTCCGGGTGTGCGTCCGGTGGGTGCCGCCCTTGGTGACCAGTCCCGCGTGGCGACGCCTTCCCAGGCTATCGAGCGTGGCGCAAGCCACATTGTGGTGGGCCGTCCCATCACCGGCGCCGACGATCCGGTTGCCGCCTTTGACGCTATTGTCGCTGAGCTGGTCGAAAACGTCGCCTAAAAGATTCCCCTAAGTCACCACTTTTGGGTCTCATTAGCACAAAATAGCCCCTGTGCCTGCGTAAACTTTCCCATCCTTTGTGTGGAATCGCAGGTCAGGGGCTTAACTTTGGGCGCAGTATATTGCACTTTTTGCGGGTATCGTCTAACCTATGGAGCCGCGATTGGGCATTTTGTACGTTCTACGTGCTAAAATGCCAATTATTGAATCAGATATAACCCAACTATTTGGAGGTACGAATGGCACTCCCTCAGCTTACCGATGAGCAGCGCAAGCAGGCTCTTGAGAAGGCTGCTGCCGCACGTCACGCCCGCGCTGAGCTTCGCGAGCAGATCAAGAAGGGCGAGAAGTCCCTCGAGTCCGTGCTCAACTCCGATGACCCCATCGCTTCCCGCATGAAGGTTTCCACCCTCATCGAGTCTCTCCCTGGTTATGGCAAGGCCAAGGCCGCCAAGATCATGGAGGAGCTCGGTATCTCCGCTACCCGTCGCGTCCAGGGCCTCGGCGTCCGTCAGCGCGAGCAGCTCCTCGAGCAGCTGACCAAATAAGTGAGCGCTCAGGATTCCAAGCTCTTTGTGATTTCTGGACCGTCAGGCGCAGGCAAGGGTACGCTCGTCACTCGTGTGCGCGAGCGCCGCTCGAATCTGGGCCTGACGGTTTCGGCTACCACGCGAGCACCACGCAAAGGTGAGGTCGACGGCGTCAACTACTTTTTTCTGACGCGCGAGGAGTTCGACCGCCGCGTGGCAAACGGTGAGTTTGTTGAGTGGGCCGAGGTCCACGGTAACTGCTACGGCACGTTGGTGAGCGAGGTCCAGTCCAAGCTCGCCTCGGGCGCCTCTCTGATTTTGGAGATCGATGTCCAGGGTGCCCTGCAGGTTAAGGAGCGTTTTCCCGAGGCCGTGCTGATCTTTATCAAGCCGCCTTCGCTTGAGGTGCTCCGCGAGCGTCTGGTCGATCGCGGTACCGAGACGCCCGAGACAATCGAGCTGCGTATGGCAAACGCCGCCCATGAGCTTGCCTTTGCCGACCGCTACGACGACGTCGTGGTGAATGACGATCTCGACCGCGCGACCGATGAGCTCGTTCGCGTTCTCGATATGCATGAAAGGATCTGAGGTCCGTGTCCGTTGTAAAGCCTTGCATTGACGATCTTCTGGAGAAGACCGATCACAACCGCTTCCTGCTCGCTTCGCTTGCCTCCAAGCGCGCCTGCGACATCAATAGCATGCTGCGTGGCCAGCACAACCGCGTGCTTGCCGTCCAGGATGTCGATGACATCACCATCGGGCTTTCCGGTGCCGATACCATCTCGATGGCTATGGACGAGATTGTCGACGGCGACATCTCTTACGACGAGGCCCGTTACGAGAAGGCGCTCGGCCACAAGGTTGCTGAAGCCTAAATGGCGGCTCGCGTCTGCCTGGTCCACTATCACGAGGTTGGACTGAAGGGTAAGAACCGCGCACATTTTGAGCATATCCTCATGGATAACATCAAGGCGGCCTTGGCCGCCTTTTCCGTGAATGCCGTGTCTCGAATTTCCGGTTATATCCTCGTGACCTTTAACGAGCATCAGGCCGATGAGGCGGCGCGTGTCATTCGCACCGTTCCCGGCGTTGCTCGTGTGTCTTTGGCGTATCACACTAACCGCGACCCGCAGGAGTACTGTGCCGCCGCCGTCAAGGCGCTGCGCGAGTTTGGTCCTTTCGATTCGTTTAAGGTGCACGCCAAGCGCTCCAATACCGACTATGAGCTCACCTCGATTGATATCAATCGTCAGGTGGGCGAGGTACTGTGCGAGGCCTTCCCCGATAAAAAGGTTCAAATGCACGACCCCGATGCGATGGTGCACGTACTGGTGGTCCAGGGTAGCGTCTACGTGTATGCGCGCTCCGAGCGTGGCGTGGGCGGTCTGCCGGTGGGTTCTGCCGGCAAGGTCGTGACGCTGTTGTCGTCGGGTATCGATTCTCCGGTGGCGACCTGGATGCTCGCGCGTCGCGGCGCGGTGTGCGTGCCGGTACATTTCTCCGGTCGTCCGCAGACGCCCGATACGAGCGAGTATTTGGTGCAGGACATCATCCGTGCGCTTGAGCCGGGTGTCCAAATCGGCCGCCTGTACGTGGTGCCGTTTGGCGACTGCCAGCGTGAGATTTCGGTCACCTGTCCCAGCAACCTGCGCGTGATTATGTATCGCCGCATTATGTATTCGGTTGCCGAGCGCATTGCACACATCGAGGGTGCCAAGGCTATCGTTACGGGCGAATCACTTGGGCAGGTTGCCTCCCAAACGCTTGAGAACATCATGGCCGTCAACGAGGCCGTGAAGATCCCCGTGTTCCGTCCTCTCATCGGTTCGGACAAGCAGGAGATCATCGCGCGCGCCGAGGAGATCGGCACGTTCGATATCTCGACTGAGGCCGCTCCCGACTGCTGCACGCTGTTTATGCCGCGCCGTCCCGAGACGCACGCTAAACTCGATGCCGTGCATGAGGCCTGGGAGTTGTTCGATCACGAGGAGATGATTGAGCGCCTGCTCAAGCAGACCGAGTACATCGACTTCGAGAGCAACACGTATAAGGCCCCTAAGACCTTAAAACGCAAACATTCGGAGCTTGCTCCGCGTGAGATTTACCAAGATCACGAGTAATTTTGTGCATAGACCGACGATGCGCCTGCATCGTCGGTCTTTTGCTATCTGGGCATTTTGCGGCTAAGTGTTCATTTGCTGACGCGTGCCTGAATAAATGGACAGATTTGTGCAAGGTTTTGGTCAGCTTTTGGTTTGACCGCGAAAACCGGTTTTGAAGCATGGCTGTTGCAGGGCTCTTTTCCTGACACGATGTTGTTGGGAGGTTTTGCTATGGCGCAGCGCGAACAACACGAACGGGTCAAAAAGATGGACCGCTGGGCGGGCAAGCTGCTCGGTCATAAGGCTGTGGTGGTGGCGATGCTGGGCGTCATTGCGATGGCGAGCGGCTTGGCGATGGCGAACCTTGGCGGCGGTGCCGGCGGTGTGTCGTTTGAGCGCACTGATGGTACGGGCTCGTTAGTGGAGCCGGGATCCGGCGATGCTTCGAGCGGAAAGACATCCGAAGGCTCTTCGACTAAGGCTTCTGCCGCGGCAGAGGTCTATGTCGATGTCGATGGCGCCGTTGTGTCGCCCGGTGTATATCGTCTCCAGGACGGCGCGCGGGTGGCTCAGGCGATAGATGCCGCCGGCGGGCTGGCGCCCGAGGCAGACGTTACGGGGCTCAATCGGGCATCTAAGGTCGTCGATGGGCAGAAGATTCACGTTCCAACGGTGGGGGAGCAGCAGGCGTCCATTGCGGAAGTCGGTGTTGATGGTGGGGCTTCCGCATCATTGGGCGTGAGTGGCGCAACGGGCCTAGTAAACATCAATACGGCAAGCGCGGCAGAGCTACAGACGCTTTCGGGCATCGGTCCCTCCATGGCCCAGTCGATTATCGATGAGCGGACAAAGAACGGTGCTTTTGCCTCGGTTGACGATCTGATGCGTGTGTCGGGAATCGGCGAGAAGAAGCTTGCCAAAATTAAAGATTGCATCTGCGTATGAGTGCGACAGAGCGCGAGCATGTGATGCCTTCGCGGCCCTTGATGCCGTGGACGATGGCTCTGTGTGCCGGCGTGTGCATGAGCTGCGCCTTGGTGCTCAACGTGGCCGCTGATGCGCTGCTGAGGGAGCAGGCGCCGGCGGTCGGGCTGCTATGGGCCATTCCCGTTGCGGCGGCGGTATTCGTTGTGCTGGCTCAATCTTGTGCGCGGCTTGCCCCTTGGAAGCGGTGGCTGTATGCCGCGTCCGTCGGTCTCGTGGCGGGAGCGGTCGTCTCGGCGTGGTGGGCTGTGGGTGCGCTCAGCGCCTCGAAGGCGCTCGGCGGTCGAGCGGCAAGCAGTCTCGAGTTTGTCGTGCAGGGTGATCCGTCCATAAACGATGGGACGTATTCCTACACCTGCGAAACATGCGTGGACGGCAGGCGCTTGGGTGAGGTTCGTCTGTCGTGCGACCGCGAGCTTGGTGCCGGGTCTCATGTGCGCGTTATCGGCCGCGTTTCGCGCTTCGAGAACGATGCGTATGGGCGCTCGCGCGTGCTCCGAGGCGAGGTGCGCAAGGTTAAAGCCGTTCGGATTGTGTCGGTCGATGAGGGCTCTCCGGGGCCGCTGCTTCGGCTGCGAAATGGGCTGCTTGCGTCCATCGCGCCTGCGACCGACCCGGCGCGTGCGCTCATAGCCGGTGTCGTCTGCGGTCGTTCGGCCGAGCTGCGCGCCCAGCCGGCGGGCGACTGGTTTTCGGTAACGGGCACCGCGCATCTCATCGCTGTCTCGGGCAGCCATCTTGCCATCGTGGGGTTTGTGATTGAGGGTGTCTTGCAAAAGACTCGGTGTTCACGTGGTCTTCAGCGGGCGATATTGGCGATAACGCTTGTGGGCTACGCTGCCTTTACAGGTGCGTCTCCCTCGGCCGTGCGCGCGTGCTGCATGGTCTTCGCGATGCTTGTCGTAAACGGTGCGGGGCGTCGCCGGCACGGCGCATCGGCACTCTTCGTAACTATGTCCATCTTTGTGCTACTGCGGCCGACTGTGCTGTTCGAGATGGGCTTTCAGCTTTCATGTGCCAGCGTCTTTGCCATTCTGTGCTTTTGCCCCTATGCGACCTACGCTTTGAGTGAGTTGGGTGTGCCATCGGGCGTTGCCGGCATGCTTTCCGTCACGCTGTGCTCGCAACTGGCGACACTTCCCATTACGATTCCTGCTTTTGGTATTTTCTCACTCATTGCTCCGCTGTCTAATGCGGTCATCGGTCCGGTGGTGAGTCTACTGCTTGCTGTGTCGATCGTGTTGGTTCCCTTTTCGCTCGTGGCGCCGTTGCAAGCTTGGGCACTCGTTGTGCCCATGATTGCCGCCCGTTGCGCGCTGTTCTTTGAGCAGCTGTTTGCCGCCGTACCGGGTGCATCCGTGAGCGTGCCGTCCGATAGCATGTGGATTTATCTAGTGCCGTGTTTGCTGGCGGTTCTGCTGGTCTGGTGGCCGCGTCCCCGTGCACGTCCTATGGCGGTGGGGCTTGCATGCCTGGTGCTCTTGGCTGCGATTCCGTACATCTACTGGGATCGATTCGCTCCGCCTTCGGTGACGGTGCTCGATGTGGGGCAGGCCGATGCGATTCTGGTTCGTCAGGGTGACGCCGTGGCGCTCGTGGACTGTGGGCTCGATGAGCGCGTGGTGTCGGCGTTGGTTCGCAATAACGTCCACCATATCGATGCCGTCTTCGTGACACATTGGGACGAAGACCATTGGGGTGGTCTTCCCGATGTGCTCGATCAGTTTTCGGTTAGAGCCATTGTGGTTGCGGCCGATGCGCTTGACGGTGCGCCTGCTGAAGTCCTGAATCGCCCCAGCATAACGTATCGGCAGGTGGCTTGTGGAGACACGGTCGATATCGGCGCGTTTCGGACACGTGTGATGTGGCCGTTTGACACGGTGGATGGCGAGGGCAATGAGGACTCTCTTGTTTTGCTGCTCTCCTATGCTCAGGAAGGCAAGAGCCTGCGCGTGCTCCTCACTGGTGATGCCGAGCTCGATCAAGAGCGCGAGTTTGTACAGGAGGTGGGTGATATCGATGTGCTCAAGCTAGGGCATCACGGCTCAAAAGTTTCCGTCGACACAGACCTGCTGGGCACGCTTAAGCCCGAGCTCTCTATCGCGAGTGCGGGCGAGGGCAACCGCTACGGCCATCCATCCGATGCCTGCATCGATGCGGTTCGCGATGCGGGCGGTGCGTTCGCATGCACCATCGAACACGGCGACATTACCGTCTCGCCGACCGCGAAGGGCTTTGCGATGCGATGCCAGCGACCGTGATGCTGTCGTTGGCGCGGGACCAACCCCTGGGCTAAAATGGCACGGTACGAACTCGAGAGTCTGCGAGAGGGGAGCGCAATGTCCGAAACCGGTCTGCTGCCGGCTTATCTGATCGTCGGTACCGATGGTGTCAAACGCGACCACGCCGTCTCGCGTATGAAAGCTCGCTTGGAAAAGTCGGGTATGGTTGAGTTCAACCTCGATGAACGCGACATGACGAAAGATCCCGATATCGAGTCGATCGTCGGCTCGCTCAATACCTTTCCCATGGGTAGCGAGTTTCGCCTGGTGATCCTCGACGGCTGCTCCAAGCTTGCCAAGGCGGTCTCGGAACCGCTCGTCGAGTACCTCGCAAGTCCCAGCCCCACGACGGTCTGTCTCATTATCGCCGACACACTTGCCAAGAATACGTGCCTGTATAAGGCAATCGCCAAGATCGACAAGAAGGCTATCGTCGATTGCTCGGGTACCAAGCGCTGGGAACTGCCGCGCCGCGTGCAGCAGATGGCGACACAGCACGGCAAGTCCATCTCGACGGCTGCTGCCGAGGAGCTCGTCTCGCGTTCGGGTGAAAACACGCGCATGCTCGATAACGACCTGGCAAAGCTCGCCCAGATGGTCGAGGCGCCCCAGATTGAGCTTGCCGACGTGGAGCGTTGGATCGTGCGTACGGCCGAGGTTCAGCCTTGGGACTTCCTCAACGCCGTCTCGGCTCGCGATATGCGGCGTTCGCTCGAGCTCTTTAAGCTTCTGCCCTCCAAGAGCTACGTGTGGACCTACACGCTGCTATGCGGTCGCATCCGTGAGCTGATCGTCGCCAAGGCGCTCGATGGGCGTGGACAGGGGCGTGAGCTCGCCGCGACGCTCAAGCTTCAGGCCTGGCAGGTCAAGAATCACCTTACCTGGGCACGTCGTTTTTCGATGACCGAGCTCGTTGCCGCGCTCGAGGGTGCCGTCGATGTGGAGCTCGCGCTCAAGGGTTCGTCCGATTCTCAGACCGCGCTTTTGCTCTGGATTACGAACATCTTGAGAAAATCGTGATGATACCTGCCTATTTGACAAATTCGTTCTATCCCTTTGAGGGGGAGCGTGCTATAGTAGGCGCTTGCATGACCTCACCGTGTCTCAGAGGTGTCATACATTTTTTGCAAGGAACTCGAAAGGAACTCCAGAAGTGGCAAACATCAAGTCTCAGAAGAAGCGTATCCGCACCAATGAGGCAGCTCGCATGCGTAACAAGGCTGTCAAGTCCGAGCTCAAGACGCTGACTAAGCACGTCCAGTCCGCCGTCGCCGAGGGCGACGCCGAGAAGGCCCAGGCTGCCCTCAAGACCGTCACCAAGCGTCTCGACATGGCTGCCGCTAAGCATGTCATCCACAAGAACCAGGCTTCCAACCGCAAGTCCGGTCTTGCCAAGCTCGTGAACAGCATCAACGCTTAAGTTGTAAATTTCACACCACACAGATTACGCGCATAAATGGAGCCTGTTTTATGGAACAGGCTCCATTTTTTGTACCGCTCGGGTAAGATAGTCCGCATGAATACTTCAATTGACATTTCCCACATCCGCAACTTCTCGATCGTTGCACATATCGACCATGGCAAGTCCACGATCAGTGACCGCATCCTCGAGCTCACCCATACCGTCGATGAGCGCGACATGGAGTCGCAGCTGCTTGACACGATGGACATCGAGCGCGAGCGCGGCATCACGATCAAGTCCAATGCCGTCCGCGTGTCCTATGACGCCGACGACGGCGAGACGTATCAGTTCAACCTGATCGATACGCCGGGCCACGTGGACTTCACCTACGAGGTCTCGCGTTCGCTGGCCGCTTGTGAGGGTGCGGTGCTCGTCGTGGACGCCACCCAGGGCGTCGAGGCGCAGACCGTTTCCAACGCGACGCTCGCCATGAACGCCAACTTGGACATTGTTCCGGCCATCAACAAGATCGACCTTCCCTCGGCGCACCCCGACGAGGTTAAGACCGAGATCGAAGACGACCTGGCCATTCCCGCCGACGATGCCGTGTGCGTGTCGGGCAAGACCGGCGAGGGTATCCACGATCTGCTGGAGTCCATCGTCTTTTTGATCTCGCCTCCCAAGGGCGATGCAAATGGCCCTCTAAAGGCACTGATTCTGGATTCGTACTTCGATGAGTACCGCGGCGTCGTCGCCACGGTGCGCGTCTTTGACGGTTCCATCAAAAAGGGCGATACCCTGCGCATGATGCAGGCCAAGGGCGACTTCTTGGTCGACGGCGTGGGCGTCAAGCGCCCTGCCGAGACGCCGGTCGATGCCCTGACTGTCGGAGAAGTCGGCTACGTGGTCACGGGTCTGAAGGACCCCGAGGCTGTGCGCGTGGGCGATACCCTTACGTGGGCTTCGAACCCCTGCCCCGAGCCGCTGCCGGGCTACCGCGAGGCCAAGCCTATGGTCTACACGGGCCTGTTCCCCATCGACAACAAGGACTACGAGAACCTGCGCGACGCGCTCGATAAGCTGCACGTCAACGATCCGTCGCTGGTGTGGGAGCCCGAGACGTCGGTGGCGCTGGGCTTTGGCTTCCGCGTGGGCTTCTTGGGCCTGCTGCACATGGAGGTCGTCAAGGAGCGCCTGGAGCGCGAGTTCAATCTGGACCTGATCGCCACGAGTCCCTCGGTCGACTACCACGTGTACAAGACTGACGGCGAGATGATCGATGTCCGCAGTCCGCAGGATCTGCCCGAGGCCACGCGCATCGAGCGTATCGAAGAGCCCTACCTCAAGGCAAAGATCATCTGCCCGCCCGAGTATACGGGTGCCGTCATGCAGCTCGCTATCGAGCACCGTGGCGTCACGACCGATATGATCCACCTGACGAGCAAATCGGTCGAGATGCGCTTTGATATGCCGCTCGCCGAGCTCATCTTGGACTTCTTCGACCAGCTCAAGAGCCGCACCAAGGGTTACGCCTCGCTCGACTACGAGTTCAACGAATATCGCCCCTCCGAGCTCGTCAAGCTCGACATTCTGCTTTCGGGCGACGAGGTGGACGCGCTGTCGTTTATCGTCCACAAGGATAAGGCCTACGGTCTTGCCCGCGGCCTGTGCGACAAGCTCAAGGAGATCATCCCGCGACAGCTGTTCGAGGTGCCTATCCAGGGTGCCATCGGCAACAAGATCATTGCCCGCTCCACCGTTAAGGCACGCCGCAAGGACGTGCTGGCCAAGTGCTACGGCGGCGATATCTCGCGAAAGCGCAAGCTGCTCGAGAAGCAGAAAGAGGGCAAGAAGCGCATGAAGGCCATCGGCTCGGTCGAGGTCCCGCAGGAGGCCTTTATGGCGATTCTCAAGGTGGACGAGTAGGTCCATGGCGCTTTCTGAATACAGCAAGCGGCTGCTGGGCTCCTATGCCGAGCAGCCGTTCCTTATGGCTCCCATGGCGGGCGTAACCGACCCCGCCTATCGCATCATGTGTCGCCGCCGCGGCGCCAACCTTGCCTACAGCGAGATGGTGAGCGTTGCAGGCCTTGCCTATGCCAGCAACAAGACGTGGCGCCTGGTGTTGCCGGCCGACGAGGAGCAGCAGATTTGTGTGCAGCTCTTTGGTTCCAAGCCCGATCAGTTTGCGAGCGCCGTCGCTGCCGTCGAGGAACGCGTGGGCGATCGCCTGTCATTGATTGATATCAACATGGCCTGTCCGGCTCGCAAAGTCGTTACCAAGGGCGAGGGCTCGGCGCTTATGCGCACGCCCGACCTGGCCGAGAAGATTGTCGAGGCAGCGGTGGGCGCGGCGCATGTTCCCGTGACCGTGAAGATCCGCAAGGGTTTTTATGCCGAGGATCGCAACGCCGCAACGTTTGCCCAGATGCTCGAAGGGGCGGGCGCCTCTGCAGTTGCCGTGCACGGTCGTTGTGCCACGCAACTTTATACGGGCCAGGCCGATTGGTCTGTCGTCGATGAGGTTGCCGACGCCGTCGAGATTCCCGTGATTGGCTCGGGCGATGTGTTCTCGGCCGAGGACGCTGCTGAGCATCTGCGAGGCTCGGGTGCGAGCGCAGTGTTTATCGCGCGCGGAATCTACGGCAATCCGTGGGTGTTCGGCGATGCCCGAGCCCTTGCACTCGATGGCACGCCGGTTCCTTCTCGCTCCTCGGTCGAGCGCCTGGAGGCTTTGCGTGAGCACCTGACGTTGACGCACGAGCTTCTGCCGCTTATGTCGCGCGCCCGTACGTATGCAAGCTGGTACTTAAAGGGCATGCCTCATGCTGCCGCTTGGCGCGCTCGGGTGGTGCGCTGCTCCACGTACGAGGAGTTTATGGCGCTGGTCGATGATATCGAGTGCGACGTGGTGGCCTGCGAGGCCGCGCTTGCCGCCGGTGAGTCGGTGCCCGCTCATCCGCTGGAGGCTTAAGGGTGGCCGTTACCGCGCTGTATGTGCACGTGCCGTTTTGCGCTCAAAAATGCCGCTATTGCGACTTTGACTCGCGCAGTTTCGCTCCGTGCGACCTGAGCGCTGCGCTCGATGCCTATTTTGAGCAGCTGTATGCACGCCTCGATGCCTTTGGAGACGCCGGGGCGCTTGCGCAGGTCCGCACCGTCTATGTTGGCGGCGGCACGCCGTCGCTGGCGGGGGAGCGTCTGGTAGAACTCGCCCGGCGTATCTCTGCGTGGTGTAAGCCCGTTGAGTTTACCTGCGAGGCTAATCCTGAGTCGTTGACTTCGCAGCTCACCGCGGCGCTTGCCGGGGTGGGCGTCACGCGCATTTCTCTGGGAGTCCAAACCCTCGACAACGACGAGCTTGCTGCGATTGGCCGTATTCACGATGCCGATCGGGCGCTCGCTGCCATCGCGACGGTCAAGAACGCTGGGCTTGACGTGTCGTGCGATCTTATGTGTGGGCTTCCCGGACAGACCGCAGCGAGTTGGAAGAGCACGCTCGATGGCGTGCTGACGGCGGCTCCGCATCATGTGTCGGTTTACCCGCTCACGCTCGAGGAGGGGACGCCCTTCTATCGCATGGCGTGCCGCGATGAGTCGCTCGAGCCCGATGAGGATTTCCAAGCCGCATGCATGGACGTTGCGCGCGAGCGGCTGAGTTCGGCGGGCTACCATCCGTATGAGGTGGCGAGCTACGCGCTCGATGGGCATGAATGCGCCCACAACATTGCCTATTGGACCGGACAGGGCTATTTGGGTTTGGGTCGTTCTGCCGCCGGTATGCTCGACGCCGAGGATTTCGATCGTTTGGCCGGGCTGTATCCCGACGTGCCTGCTCGCGGCGAAGCGCATCGCGTGCGTCTGGTACAACGCGACGATGCCGCGACGACCTTTGATGCCGAGTATCTGTCGCAGCGCGAGGCGGTGGCCGAGGATTTGATGCTCGCCTGCCGCATGACACGTGGCATTGGGTCCGAACTGTTGGTTCACTCGGCAAGCGTGATTGCTGCAGACGAGCTGGCGGCGGCCTGCGACCGTGCGCTCGAGTTGGGCCTTGCCACCTGGGCGCCCGATCATGTTGAAGGACAGGCGGGGCGCGTCACCTCAAAAGACGTTATCGCAGGTCGCGCCCGCGCCCGTTTAGCGCCCACCCACCTGGGCTGGCTCGATGGAAATGTTCTGTTCGAGCTGTTTTGGGGTCTAGCTTAGGCCGCTCGGGTAGAATTACCGGAATATATACGCTGCTGTGAGCAGGAGGTTGCCGCGCATGGCGACAATGAACGAAAAAGATTACTACGAGATTCTGGGTGTCTCCAAGGACGCCACCTCGCGTGATATTCAAAAGGCCTTCCAGCAAAAGGCCCGCAAGCTCCATCCGGACGTCAATAAAGAGCCAGATGCCGAGGAAAAGTTCAAAGAGGTTTCCGAAGCCTACGCCGTGCTTTCGGACGAGCAGAAGCGTGCTCGCTATGACGCCATGCGCTCGGGCAATCCCTTTGCCGGTGCGCCGACGGCTTCGCCCTATGGCGGCGGCTATGCCGGCAGCGCGGGCTATGGCAATCCCTTTGAGGGCGGTTTCCCCTTTGGGGGCGCCTGGGGCCAGCCCCGTCGCGGCCAGGCTGCCTATAATCCCGAGAACGGCGCCAACGTGGTCGTCGATATCAAGCTCGACGCCAAAGAGGCCAAGGAGGGCGCCCGCAAGACCGTGCGCTACACGCGCTTCGATACCTGTGGTCACTGCGGCGGCTCGGGTTCTGTATCATCCGATCACGCCCATACCTGCCCGAGCTGCGGTGGTCGCGGCCATATCGATGTCGACCTGTCCTTCCTGTTTGGTGCGGGCACGTTCCAGACGGTTTGTCCTGAGTGCGGCGGTTCCGGCAAGGTCGTTGCCGACCCCTGCCCCGATTGCAGTGGCAGCGGCCGTGTCCGTGTGACCTCCGAACAGACGATTGAGTTTCCCGCTGGCACGCATGATGGCGACGAGGTGCGCATCCCCAACATGGGTCACGCCGGCACGAACGGCGCTTCGGGCGGCGATCTGGTCGGTCGTGCGCACGTCGAGGCCGAGCGCCTGGAGGGTAAGGCTCGCACCGGCTTCTACCTCATGGGCATTATCGCTCCGTTTTTGGTGCTGTCGGCCATCTCGGGCGTGTTCTCCGCCTTCGCCATGATGTGCTTCATTCCGTTTGCCATGGGCTTGTTCATGGTGCTGTCGGACGGCGTGCTTCATCGCAGTCTGCTGTGGTGGAAACGCGGCGCGATGCAGTTTGCCAATGGATTTGCCAACGGTTTTCTGTTCGCGCTCGTGTCGGTTTGGTTCGCGAGCTGCTCGCAGCGGGCCGTGCTTTCGCCGTACGGAATGCAATAACATCAAACCCTCTGTTTGCGCCCGGCCCAGCTTGGGTATAGGACGCACTGTGACAATAATGAAAGTTGGAAGGATTCGGTCGTGTCGGAAAATAGGGATTACTACGAGGTACTTGGCGTTGACAAGGATGCCGACGCGCGGACGATTAAGCGCGCGTTTCTAAAGAAAGCCCGTACGGTACACCCGGATGTTTCGGACGACCCCGAGGCCGAGGCCAAGTTCAAAGAGCTCAACGAGGCCTATTCCGTTCTTTCCGACGAGCAGAAGCGTGCTAACTACGACCGTTACGGTACCGCGGACGGCCCCGGTGGTTCTGGCTATGTCGATATCAACGATATCTTTGGCGGCATGGGTATGGACGACCTCTTCTCGTCGTTCTTTGGCGGCGGTGCCGGCGGTGGCGCCCGAAATCGCCGCGAGCGCCGTCGCGGTCGCGATATGGCCATCTCCCTTTCGGTGACGCTCGAGGAGGCGGCGCTCGGCTGCAAAAAGACGATCAGCTACGACCGCCTTGCCCCTTGCGATGACTGTAATGGTACCGGCAAGGCCGAGGGCGCGACCGAAAAGCAGTGCAGCCGCTGTCACGGCACGGGCTATGTGACGACGGTCCAGCGTTCTTTCCTGGGCCAGGTTCAGTCCTCTTCGCCCTGTCCCGACTGCCACGGCGAAGGCACGGTCATCGATCATCCCTGCGAGACTTGTGATGGCCAGGGCCGCACGCCTTCTCACGAAAAGATCGACATCGATATTCCCGCCGGTGTTTCGACCGGTCGCCAGCTGCGCGTGAGTGGTTTTGGAGAGGCCGGCCTTCGTGGCGAGCCGTCTGGTGACCTGATCGTCAACGTGCGTGTCGCCGACCACGAGCGTTTTAAGCGTAATGGCGATGACCTGTATCTGGTGAGCGATATCTCGATTGCGCAGGCCGCGCTCGGTTGCGAGATTGAGGTCGAGGGCATTATGCCTGACGAGGTCGTCAAGGTGTGTGTCCCCGCCGGCACACAGTACGGTGACACCGTGAGCGTCAATAATTACGGCATGCCGCGAATCGGCGGCGGCGGTTCGCGCGGTCGTCTGGTCGTGCAGCTGCGCGTGGTCGTCCCCACCAATCTCTCCAACAAGCAG
>CABUGI010000002.1 GCA_902491055.1 uncultured Collinsella sp.
GGCCCGTGGGTTATACCCTAAGAGCAAACCACCCTTTTTAAGGGTGGTTCTGATTTTAAGCGCCGGCGATGACGAGATTCGGGCGGGCGTCGTCGGCGGTCTCGGCGATTGAGGTGGCGACGGCGCCATCGGGATCACAGTCCATCACGATGGTGTCGACATCGGTCAGCTCGGCAAAACGATACATACCGCGTCCGTTAACCTTGCTGGCGTCCATGAGGGCGACGCTTTGATGGGCTGCGGCGATCATAGCCGTTTTGGTCTCGGCCATCTGGGGAAAGTCGGTCGTAAAGCCGCAGCCGGGAACAAAAGCTCCAGGGCACATGACGGCAAGATCGGCGTGGACCATTTGGAGCGCCTGCATAGTGAGCGGTCCGTACAGATAACGATGGCCTTTGCGCAGCGCCCCGCCCGGCATGACGACATCGACCGAGGGCATGCTCTCGTCGATGTAATCGGCAATGGTAATGTCTGCCGTGATGACGGTGATACCGTCGCGCTGATCGAGGAGCCGGACGAACTCGAGCGCCGTGGTGCCCGAGTCGACGAGCAGCGTGTCGCCGTCATTGACGAGCTCGATGGCGCTTTGTGCGATGGCCTGTTTGGCGGCGACGTTGACATTGATACGGCGATCCTGCGTGGAGACAGTCAGACGCTTGTGGAGCGATACGGCACCACCATGTGTGCGGCGCAGCTTGCCTGCTTCGGCGAGCGCATCCAGGTCGGCGCGGGCGGTGACGGAGGACACGCCAAAGGTCTGGGCGATTTCTGCTACCTGCACCGAGGCGTTATGCTCAAGCATCTCCATGATGGCGGCACGACGCTCATCGGCGAAGGCACGGTTGGTAGCTTGGGCCATGTTTGCTCCATTCTCGGCTAAATTTGCAGGAATTGTGTTGACTCTATTTTCGTTCATTTTCTTTTTGAGTAAGAAAACACCTTTCGATTACTTATCTTTTCTATAAAAGAAAGACGCTGAACGTACAAAATTCAATATCGAACACGCCCACTCGGCTCCAATTCCTTCCGTTTACTTTTCAAAAACGACTGTATTGACCTGCATGGGCTCAATATCTCGCACATGCAAAGATGCTGAATTTCATACAATGAGCGCGAAAAAAGGCAAGGTAAATCGCCTTGTGAACAACTACGCCCGATGTCCAGATGCGGGCGAGGGAGAGGAGCAAACGCTCATGGCACTTGTTACCACCGAAAAGATGCTCAAGGACGCTCAGGCCGGTCATTACGCCGTTGGCGCGTTCAACGTCGAGAACCTCGAGTTTGTTATGGCCGTTCTGGCCGCTGCCGAGGAGACCAAGTCCCCCGTCATCATGCAGACCACCCCGGGCACCATCAAGACCGCTGGTCTGGACTACTTCTACGGCATGGTCAAGGCTGCCGCCGAGCGCGCTTCCGTGCCCGTTGCCCTGCACCTCGATCACGGCGACGGCTATGACCGCTGCATGCAGGCTTTCCGCACCGGCTACACCTCCGTCATGATCGACGGTTCGCACGAGTCCTTCGAGGACAACATCGCCCTGACCAAGTCCGTCGCCGACGCTGGCCGCGCCATGGGCGTGCCCGTCGAGGCCGAGCTCGGTAAGGTTGGCGGCAAGGAGGACGACGGTCCTGCGGTTGAGGGCGAGAGCCCCTACACCGATCCGGCCGAGGCCAAGGAGTTCGTCGAGCGTACCGGCTGCACCTCCCTCGCAATTGGCGTTGGCACCAGCCACGGCGTGTACACGAGCGATCCGCACATCGAGCAGTCCGTGGTCAAGGCCATCCGCGACGCCGTCGACGTGCCGCTGGTTCTGCACGGCACCTCCGGTGTGCCCGATGAGCAGGTCGCCGAGGCCGTGAAGAACGGCATCTGCAAGGTTAACTACGCCACCGAGCTGCGTCAGGCCTACACCAAGGGCTTCATGGCCTACATGGCTGAGAACCCCGCCTGCTTCGATCCCAAGAAGCCGGCCAAGGAGGGCATGCGTGAGATCACCGAGCTGGTTAAGATCCGCATGACCAACCTCAACTCTGTGGGTAAAGCAGAGTAACAGCAAGGGTACTCCGACTCGCTACATATCCCGGGGAGGGACGAGGGCTTAGTTCCCCAATCGTCCTCGGGCATGCAAAAAGCCTCGCTGCGCACTTCGTGCGGCGAGGCTTTTTGCCCCCTGCGGAAAGATTGGGGAACTAAGCCCTCGTCCCTCCCAGGTTGACCTACTCGAGGTCGTCGCCCTTGTGGCGTTAGGTCTGAAAATAATAAGAGGGCTTCGCGCTGCGGAATGATTTTGGAAACTAAGTACGGGGACCCGCCCAAGCCGTCCTGCTCGATCGCCCTTGTGGCGTTGGGGCGGAATAGCGGTGCGTGAGGGCTGCTTTGTCGATGAGGGGCTAGTATGCCCGGGCTTGGTTGGGGAACGTCTTGTCTAGGGATGCTTGGAGCTTTTCGAACGACGCTCGCAAGTTGAGGCTCTGGTCGGTTGAGCGTTTGGGTTTTGGGGTGGGGGAGTCGAGGAGGCCGTTTCTCTGTGTCGGGGGGAAGGAGAAAAGGTTTGCATGTTTTAGGGATGGCTGCTGTGCTGCGTCATTGGAAGAATGCATGCTTATGCGGCCTCCCCGATGTCCACCAAAAGGTTGCGCACGGGGTGTGCTGCTAGGTCCCGTGCGCTGGCAGTATTATGCCGCGACTGCTGCAAAGAAGCGCTAAAGAAAAGCTTAACCTGGTTTGACGTTGCGATGAAACCGCAGGTCAAAGCTATCGAGTAACACTCTTGAAAGGTTTTGAGCTTAAGGGCTTTCTAAGGTTTGTGACGTTGATGTGGCGCGGGCGTGAGGAGCGTGTGAATGCTCTCTGTTAGCGCTGCGGCTCTGCGGCGCGCACCTGCTCGATGACCTTTTCCATCGTGGCATCGATGCAGTCTTTTTTGAGCTCGCATTCCCAGATGGTTATGGGTGTCCAGCCCATTTGAGTGAGTGCTGCCACGGCAGCGCGGTCGCGCTCGATGTTGCGACGAAACTTTGTCTCCCAAAACTCAACATTGCGCTTGGGCTGGCTCGGATTGCACTTGGGGCAGCGGTGCCAAAAACAGCCGTTGACGAAGATGGCGATCTTGCGTCCAGGGAAGGCGATATCGGGTTTGCCGGAAACCTTCCATTCCAAGCGATAGCCCGTAAGGCCCGCGGCGCGCAGGCGCTGGCGAACGAGCAGCTCGGGCTTGGTGTTGGCGCGCTTGTTGCCCTTCATGGACTTTTTGATGGCGGCGCGACGGCGCACCAGTTCGCGCTCGTCGGCGGAAAGGTCCGAGGTATCGATGCCGTCGAGTAGACCGGGCTTGGGACGCTTTTTGCTGCGGCGCTTAGGTGCGCGCTTGGGCTTGGGAGCGGGCTTGACGGTCGTGGCGGCCTTGGCATCTTTGGCAGTGCTGTTGGTCTCGAGCCGATCTTCCTTCAGCTCAATTAGGGCATCAATGAGCCCCTTGTCGGCGGGCATCCATTCCACCGTGGCAAGCGAGGTACGCGGAATCCAGCGGATATCGAGCTGGCGGTCGTGCTTCTGGGGCTCATCGGCTTCATCGGCGAGCGAGCAGTAGTAGCACTCCATCGAGAGATGAAAATCGGGGTAGTCATATTCAACGGTGTAGATATCGCGCAGGTTGGTGACTTTTACCTGTAGCTCTTCCATAAGCTCGCGTCGCACGGCGTCTTCGGGTGTTTCGCCGCGCATGAGCTTGCCGCCTGGGAACTCCCAAAGTCCCTGCATGTCGCCGTAGCCGCGCTGCACGGCCAGTAGCTCGTCGGATCCTTCCTTACGAATGATCCCAGCAGCAACATGAACAGTCTTCAACAGGAGTCCTCTCTCAACATCAACACGTAACAGGGCGGCTACCCCTACCTTACACCACGGTAAGGCAACCGTAAGCCATATCGATGGTAGCCGACTCGGCTTCTTGCGACTATAGATGCCGTAGACTAATCGCAAGAAAGGACTCGGTATGCAAACCACGCACATGGCGACCCCGGTACTGGAGGTCGCGCATCTCGAAAAGGTATATGGAGCGCTGGGCAACGTGACCCGCGCGCTCAACGACGCCAGCTTTACCGTCAACCGCGGCGAATTCGTTGGCATCATGGGCGCCTCGGGCTCGGGCAAGTCGACGTTGCTCAACTGCGTCTCGACCATCGATAGCGCCACGAGCGGCACCATCCGCATCAACGGGCAGGACGTTACGCGCATGAAGCAGGCTAAGCTTTCGCAGTTCCGCCGCGAGGAGCTCGGCTTTATCTTCCAGGACTCCAACCTGCTCGATACGCTCACGGCACGCGAGAACATCGCCCTGCCGCTCACCATCGCCCGCACAAATTCGGCAGAGATCTCGACCCGCGTGCAGGACGTGGCTGCGCGTCTGTCCGTGAGCCAGGTGCTCGACAAGTATCCCTACCAGATGTCCGGCGGCCAGCAGCAGCGCGTTGCCGCCTGTCGCGCGCTTGTCACCGACCCCACCATGATCATGGCCGACGAGCCCACCGGCGCCCTCGATTCCAAGAGCGCTCGCCTGCTGCTCGAGAGCCTGGAGGCCCTGAATCGCCGCCTGCGCGCCACCGTGCTCATGGTCACGCACGACAGCTTTGCCGCCAGCTACACGAGCCGTGTGCTGTTTATTCGCGACGGCAAGATCTTCACCGAGCTGCGCCGCGGCGACACCGACCGCCGAGAGTTCTTCGACCGCATTATGGAGGTCGTTGCCATGATGGGCGGTGAGGGCTCCGATGCTCTGTAAACTCGCTTGGGGCAACGTCCGCCGCGCCGGCCGCGACTACCTCGTTTACTTGTTGACGCTCACCCTGGGCGTCACGGTCTTCTATGCCTTTAACACCGTCTCGATGCAGGTCGACATCGCCGGCATCGAGGAAGCGGGCTTGTCCGAGGCCATGGGTACCATGCTCGGCTACCTCACGTACTTTTTGGCCGGCGTCATGGCCTTTTTGATGGTGTACGCCAATAACTTCATCATGAAACGCCGCAAAAAGGAGTTTGGCCTGTACCAGGTACTCGGCATGGGGCGCGGGCGCGTCGCCACGATTATGGCGCTCGAGACTGTGATCGTTTCGGTCGGCGCCTTTGTCGCCGGCATCGTGCTGGGCGTGGGGCTCTCTCAGCTCATGGTATTCTTTACGGCCTCGCTCTTTAAGACACAGATCGCCAATTTCCACTTCTTCTTCTCGGTGCATGCGTTCAACCTGACCCTTGCCTGCATGCTCGTAATGTTTGTGCTCACGTTGCTGCTGAACCTTCTCGCCGTGCGTCGTACCAAACTCATCGAGCTTATGGGTGCCGAACGTCGCAACGAGAGCATCAAGACACGCAACCCCTGGATTGCGATTGCCATCTTTGCCGTGGGCGTGGTGCTGGTGGGCGTGGCCTATTACCGTCTGCTACGTGATGGGTTCCCGCTCACCGCGACGGACAGCAAGCTGCAAGAGGGCATGAGCCAGTTTGGCATCACGACCGCTATGGTTACCGTGGGCACCTTTGCCCTGTTCTGGGGACTCTCGGGCATGCTCATCAAGCTGCTGCAGAGCCTGCGCGGTGTGTATTGGCGCGGTCTCAACATGTTTACCGTGCGCCAGCTTGCGGCCAAGGTCAACACGGTGTGCTTTTCGATGGGCGTCATCGCGATGATCCTGTTTTTGGCCATCACCTCGGTGACGTGCGGCATGTCGATTGCCAACGTGATGAACGAGAATCTGGAGCGCTATACGCCGGCCGATATGTCGCAGACGTATATCTATTACACGCCCGATGATCTCGACCGTTACAAAGAGTATGCTGACCCGTCTGAGGCCGATCGTATGGTGCCGGCCGACGCAACGGTCGACTTGTACTCTGCGTGGCATGGTGAGCTTGTCGATCCGGACAATGATACGGAGAGTATTTATGGTAAGTCGGCGGACAACAGCGTCGAGACCGGCAAGAAGGTCAATATCGCCGATGTAGCCGGTGAGCATGTGCAGATCGATTCGTATCTGAGTTATCCGCTTGGCGGCTCGGATCCTTCGGTGACTCTAGGTGAGATGTGCAAGACCATGGGCGAAAAGCTCCCCAAGGCGCTCGAGGGTAGCAACGCCAACACGACAGGCCTGTCTGTGACGCCGGCAAGTCAGTACAACAAATTGCGTCAGATGATGGGCAAGGAGCCGGTGAGCATTGGTCGCGACCAGTACTTGCTCACGTGTGATTTGGGCGGCGAGCTGGTCGACATGTACACCAAGTATATGGCTGGCGGCCATGCCCTTACCTTGGGCGGGCATACGCTCAAGCCCGCTGGCGACAAGTCGGACGAGGATACGGCTGCCATCGCCAACTCGGCGATGGGCAGTAATCCGGGTACCGTCGTCGTTGCCGACGAGCTGTTGTCCCAACTTAATCTGCAACCGTATTCCAGTAGCCTGCTCGTTAACTACAAACAGGGGATGGATGCGACCGAGGCAGACGAGAGCATTAAATACACTGCGCTCGACAATCTGCTCGTTGACGGCAAGGAGCCGGGGTCGTGGGGACTCTTTATCACACGCTCCGAGATGTACACGCAGGCAGCGCAAATGAACGGTCTTATTAGCTACCTAGCCATCTACATCGGCTTTGTATTGGTCGTTGCATGCGCGGCGATTCTGTCGATCCAGCAGCTCTCCAATGTGGCCGACGGCAGCCGCAGCTATCGTGTGCTGGCGCAGATCGGCTGCGACGACCGCCAGATCCGCCATTCGGTGATGGCACAGCAAGCGGTGTTCTTCCTGTTCCCGTTGGCGGTGGGCTTGGCGCACTCCTTTGTGGCGCTCAAGGTGATTATCGACCTGGTGAGCACGTTCGGCCACATGAGCATCGGTGGCACGGTGGGCCTCACCTGTGCGATCTTCTTGGCATCCTACGGCGGCTACTTCCTGGTGACCTACCTCATGAGCACCGGCATGGTGCGAGCCGCCATCGCCACCTGCCACAGCGAGTAACAAGCGGGCAAAACCGTCGCAAAACCAGAGGCGTATGACCGCCGCGAAGGGACCAGAGGCCCTTTCGCGGCGGTTTTTGCCTATCTGGTGTGTCTCGGATGCAAGTGAGTAGACTTTTTTGAACTGGCCGAGCACATCGCGACAAATGATCGATAAAACCGCAGGTCAGAGCTGTGGCGTTTTGGGCGTGCTTGGCCTGCTGCAAATAGCCTACTCACTTGGTTTTTCTGCTAGAAGACCGCCACGAGGGAAAGCGGCTCTCTCGTGGCGGCTGGCGTTTGCCCAGATAAAACCTACCAAAATAAACCTGTCCCTTTTTAGCAGGTTATCGCTTCCAAAAGTGGAGGATGAGCGTGGTGCGGTTTTGCTGCTCGGTTTTGACCAGGATGTTGTGGATGTGGGTCTTGACGGTGCCCACGGCAAGGAATAGCTCGTCAGCAATCTCTTGGTTCGACTTGCCCAGTACGACCAGACGCATAACTTCGGTCTCACGGTTGGAGAGCTTGTAGGCGTTGCGATAGACGGGCATCTGCTCTTCTATGTGCCGATCAAGATCGCTGACGTTCTTTTCTTCGGGCGCCTCCTGCATGCGGATTGAAAGCACGTGGTAGGAGTAGATAATCAGCAGAATCGCAAAGTAGCACGCAAAGACGTTTTCGCTAAAGTTGCGCTCGGACAGATATAGCTGCAGCCAGGAGGGTGCCAGACTCATGGGGACGACAAGGATGTTGTAGAAATCCTCGGCAACGATGCAACCGACCAGAATAGCGCCGATAATCAGGTGCTTTCGCTGGTTGTTAACGCGTGCCTTCAGCTCAACCTTTGTACTCTTATGAGCCGTCCAGAAGATGTACAGTCCCACAAAGACAAGAAATACCTGACGCATCGTGTAGTAGAGCCACTGATGCATGGGGCCGTAGGGGACAGCGACGATAATCAGCGACTCGCACAGCAAAAACGTTAGGACAGGGATGGCGAACAACTTTTTAGAATGCTTATCGAGCAAGTCCATGGCAATGGCCCAAATAAAAGCCTGTGAAGCGGTCGCCACAAGGGTCCGCATTACAGGCATGGTAATTGAGTAATAGTCACTGGCCGGAAAACTTCGGTTTTGCAACGTGTATTCAAAAAAGAAGATCTCGGTCATCTCGATGGCATAGCAAATAAAAACGCCGCTGCCATAGATAAAGAAGCGTCGACGAGTCGAGGCATAGGCGGCAAGAGAAAGCACTGCCGTCACGATACAGATAACCAGTATTGCCAAGGTATAGAAAAACATGAGCGTGTTCATCTGCCACCGTCCCGTCTCATTTGATCTCCCGTGGGGCCCGCTATATCCCTCGGATATATATGTCCCAGCCGGCCGTTCCGTTGCGGATTAGGCGCCGAGATACAGCATAGCCGTATACCGTTCGCGGTTCCAGATAGTAAACCCCCTGTAAACTCTTGACCTGCGGTGTTATAGAGGTTTAGAGAGGGTTTAATTCTGTGAACGGTCTTTAATCCCGAATAAACTAGGTAATAATTGCATACGGGTGAATGATGGTCTTGTCAACACGAGGCGTGATGTACGAACGTCTCATAGCAATAGTCGGCAAGACCGGCGGAAAGGAAATCGACATGGCACTGCCTAAGGATTTCATCGACACCAATGAGTTCACCAAAGAGCAGATTCTGGCTATCGAGGATCTTGGTCTTGCAATGAAGAAGGCCATTAAGGTTGACGGTTATTATCCGCACCTGCTCCGCAACCAGAGCCTTGGCATGATCTTCCAGCAGGTCTCCACCCGCACCCGTCTTTCCTTCGAGACCGCTATGACCGACCTCGGCGGCCATGCTCAGTTCTATGGCCCTGGCACCATCCAGCTTGGCGGTCATGAGTCACTGGGCGACACCGCTCGCGTTATGGGCTCGCTGCTCGACATCATGATGGCTCGCGTTGACCGTCACAAGGACGTCGTCGGCCTCGCCGAGGGCTCCGCTGCGCCCGTCATCAACGGCATGTCCGAGTTCAACCATCCCACGCAGGAGATGGGCGACCTCATGACCATGCTCGAGAACCTCCCCGAGGGCAAGAAGATCGAGGACTGCACCCTGGCCTTCATCGGCGACGCCACTCAGGTCTGCGTCTCCCTTATGTTCATCGCCTCCAAGATCGGCATGAAATTTGTCCAGTTTGGACCCAAGGGCCACCAGATCCCCGACGGCGGCCTGCATGTTGGCACCGTTGAGGAGCGTGCCGAGTTCGGCAAGCAGATGATGGCCATCGCCGAGGCGAACTGCAAGGTCTCCGGTGGCTCTATCGTCATCTCCGACGACATCGAGTGCATCAAGGGCGCCGACTTCATCTACACCGACGTGTGGTATGGCCTGTACGACGAGGAGGTCTCGGGTGAGAACTACATGGACGTGTTCTATCCCAAGTATCAGGTCACCATGGACATGATGAACTTCGCCGGCGCAGGCTCCAAGTTCATGCACTGCCTGCCGGCCACCCGTAACGAGGAGGTTGTCGACGAGGTCATGGACGATCCCGAGCGCTCCCTGTGCTGGGTCGAGGCCGAGAACCGCAAACACTCCATCCGTGCTCTCCTTGCCGCCCTGGGCAAGCGCACCCCGCTCAACGACGAGGGCGTCGAGTACTCCGCCAAGGCTGAGCTTCACGCCGCTCTCGAGGCTCTCGAGCAGCTCTAAGCCTCAAGGCTTCTAAAAGTACGTTTGCGGGCGGCGGATGCTCGTCTCCTGTCACCCGCTCACCGAGGCCCAAGCAATTGCCTTAATACCTTAGGGCCTCGGATCTGTCCAAGACTGAGCGAAGGAGCTCATCATGAGCGACGGAAAGAAAAAGCTTTCCTTCCTGACGGTCATTTCGACCATCATCTGCGTCGTCTTCGTTTGCGAGGCCGCCGCACCTGCTGCTGCCATCGGCAACCAACAGTTCTTCTGGTGGATCTTCCTGATCCTGACCTTCCTGCTCCCTTATGGCATGGTTGTCGCCGAGCTCGGCACCACCTATGACGGCGAGGGCGGCATTTATGACTGGGTACGCGATGGCCTGGGCGACAAGTGGGGCGCCCGCATTTCGTACTACTACTGGGTTAACTACCCGCTGTGGATCGCCTCGCTGGCCACCATGTTCCCCGACATTTTGGGCATGGTCTTTGGCGTCGAGTTCAACCTAATCGCCAAGATGGGTATCGAACTTGCCTTTGTGTGGATCGTCTACCTTATGGGCCGCTCAAAGGCGGCCGACTCTGAGTGGGTCCTTAACGGCGGCGCCATCATCAAGGTCGCCGTTGCCGTTATCGTCGGCGCTCTGGGCATTTGGTATGCCATGGAGAACGGTTTTGCGAACGACATGTCCGTTGCCACCTTCCTGCCCGAGCTCACCAACACCAACGCTCTCGGCTATCTGTCGATTATCATCTTTAACTTCATGGGCTTTGAGGTGATCTGCACCATGACCGACGACATGGCCGATCCCGCTCGCGATATTCCCAAGGCTATCATTGTCGGTGGCGTGGCTATTGCCGTCATCTACCTGTTCGCCGGCTTCGGCATCGGCGCCGCTGTGCCGGCCGACTCCATCGACCCCGACTACGGCATGATTGTCGCAGTCCAGACCATGGTGGGCGACTCCATGATCTTCAAGGTCATCTGCATCGCCTTCCTGATCACCCTGTTCGCCAACATGGCTGCTTGGTCCTTCGGCGTCAACTCCGTCGCTCGCTACGCTGCCGAGCACGGCAACATGCCCAAGGTCTTCGCCTCGATGATCTCCGAGGACGACATGCCCAACGGCGCCAACCTGGTCAACGCTGTCGTTGCCTCCCTGGTGCTGTGCCTGCAGCTCGTTCCCATCGACGCCATCTCCAACGGTGTCTTCTGGATGCTCTTCGGCACCTCCGTCGTCTTCCTGCTGCTCACCTACATCCCGATGTTCCCGGCGTTCCTCAACCTTCGTAAGAACGACCCGAACCGTGAGCGCATCTTCACGTTCCCGTTTAAGGGCGCCATGATGAAGGTTATGCTCGCCATCCCCTGCATCGAGCTGGTTCTTGCCATCGTTGCAACGCTGGTACCGTTCTCCGCCGCTGAAATTGGCGACAAGGTCCCGATGATCGTCATCTTCATCGTGCTCGTGCTCATCGGCGAGGTCGTCCGCGTCGTCAGCGCTAAGGGCCGCAAGGAAGAGTACAAGGGTCTGACCCCTGAGCTCGCAGCCCAGCGTCTCGCTGAGGAGGCCGCCGAGGCCGAGGAGAACTAGAGCACCCGGTTCTGGGACTCCGACCCTCCTCGCGTACCAACGTGCGCTTCGTCGGGCTTGTCGCTCCCGACTCCGGGCACTCCGGCCTCTTCGGAGGCGTGCCCAAGCGACAGGTTTGCTAACCATTCCCTGGGGTGGGTGTGAGCTATTGCTCCGGTAACCACCGCCCACCCCAATCTCTCTTCCGTATCCTTCGTGCGTTTTGTCTCCGCGCACCGGGTTACGTCGTCGCTTGCCGGTGCGACTCCGTGAAAACCGGCGCCGGGCGCCCCGACCTTTGCCGGGGAACGGGCGCCTACCATCTCTTGGTTTTAGGCTGCGGGTAACCCGCCCGCGGCAAACGATCGTTCGATTTGGAGGAAATCTTATGCGTACGATCACCGAGTCCGAGTCCACCCCCAAGGCCGACGGCTTCTTCATGCCCGCCGAGTTCGCCCCGCAGGATCGCGTGTGGATGGGCTGGCCCCACCGCACCGACACCTGGGCCCACGGCGCCAAGCCTGCTCAGAAGCAGTATGCCGCCATCGCCCGCGCCATCTCCGAGTTCACCCCGGTCTATATGTGCGCCAACCAGGTCGACTATGCCAACTGCAAGGCCGTCTTCGAGAACGACGAGAACGTCACCGTCATCGAGATGACCACCGACGACGCCTGGTTCCGCGACACCGCCGCCACCTACGTCATCAACGGCAAGGGCGAGAAGCGCGCCAACCACTGGCACTTCAACGCCTACGGCGGCCTCGTCGACGGCCTCTATTTCCCGTGGGACAAGGACGAGCAGATCGCCCTTAAGATGGCTGAGCTCTCCGGCTGCCGTCGCTATCGTCCCGATGACATGATCCTCGAGGGCGGCTCCATCACCGTCGACGGCGAGGGCACCCTCGTCGTTACCGACCAGTGCCTGCTTTCCCCGGGCCGCACCTGCTCTGCGGTTCTGGAGGAGGAAGAGGATCCCGAGTCCATCTGGCCCAAGTACCACAAGAAGTTCGAGCCCTGGAGCGAGGAGCTTCGCGAGTACATGAACGAGCACCTCAAGGATTACCTGGGTGTCGAGAAGGTCATCTGGGTCAAGGAGGGCATCGATCCCGAGGAGACCAACGGTCACATCGACGACGTCGCCACGTTCATCGCCCCGGGCGTCATGGCCTGCATCTGGACCGACGACCCCGAGTACCCGTTCTATGATCAGTGCCACGCTGCCTACGAGACCCTCTCCAACGCCGTTGACGCCAAGGGCCGCAAGCTGAAGGTCTACAAGCTCTGCATGCCCGTGAACCCGCTGTTCATGGACCAGGCTTCCTGCGACACCATCGACGCCGACGAGAACGCCGAGCCGCGCGTTCCCGACGAGCCGCTGATCGCTTCCTACATGAACTACCTGGTCACCAACCACGGCGTTATCGTCCCGCAGTACGGCGACGAGAACGACCAGCTGGCCGTCGACACGCTCCAGAAGATCTATGACGAGGTCTGGGGCGAGGGCGTCTACAAGTGCGTTGGCGTTCAGTCCGAGCAGGTCGTCTTCGGCGGCGGCAATATCCACTGCATTACTCAGCAGGAGCCGTCCGCTTAATCGTCTGGCTTCCTGAGCCACGGCACCTTCCCGTTCATTCGTCGCTTGCGTACCAAAGTACGCGGCGCTCCTCTTTCACGGGAATCTGCCGTACCTCAGAAACCCAGCCGATCAACTGGACAATCGGCAAATCAGTCCATCTCGGGGCATTGATGGTTGGCTTGCTTGATGTCTTGGTTGGCTGGGTTTTCTTTGGGCACTCCGTTGCCTCCACTTCGGAGTGCCCTTTTTCTTTGATTGAATACGCGTCTGATCTGGGATTTATTGCGGGTTAGGCCAATTGTTCGCTTGAATTTCCCAGGTCAGACGCGTATTCAATTGCTGATAGTTTCCGGTTGCGAGCGCGACCGTTTTGATCGGAGTATCTATGTACCAGCGTATCGTTATCTACACGCGCCTGTTCCGCGAGCGTTGGTCCAACAATTGCATCCTCTCTTCTCTATGGGATGGCACCTGCACCGGTGACGCGGCCTGCAACCCTACCTTGGGCTGCGCCTTCGGTACAGATGCCATCCTTTTTGCTGTAGGGGGAGCGTGCCATGGCAGGTAAAAAGTTCTCCCTGTTCGAGGTCATCCTCTCGGTTATCTGCGTCGTATTTACCATCGAGGCGGCTGCTCCGGCGTCTGCCATGGGTAACGTGCAGTTCTTCTGGTGGATCTTCCTCATCATTACGTTTTTGCTTCCCTATGGCCTGGTGGTGGCCGAGCTCGGTACGGCGTTCGATTCCGAGGGCGGCCTGTACGATTGGGTTCGCCTGGGCTTGGGCGACCGTTGGGGCGCCCGTTGCTCCTGGTGCTACTGGGTCAATTTTCCACTGTGGGTGGCAAGTATCGCCTGTATGTTCCCCAGTGTCATCAATGCGGTATGGGGCATCGAGTTTTCGCTCGGGGTTCGAATTGCCATCGAGCTTGCCTTTGTGTGGGGCGTCACGGTCATGGCGATGCACCCGGTGTCCGAGGCCGATTGGGTCATGGACGGCGGTGCCGTCATTAAGGTGCTCATTACCGCCGTGGTGGGAATCGTTGGCATCTGGTTTGCCTGCAATAACGGCTTTGCCAACGACATGTCGTTTAAGACCTTCATTCCAGATTTGGGCGACACCAATTCGTTGACGTACCTATCGATCATCCTGTTCAACTTTATGGGCTTCGAAGTGGTCGCGACCTTTGCCAGCACGATGAAAAACCCATCGCGCGATATCCCCAAGGCGGTTATCGCTGGTGGCGTTGCCATTGCGGCGATCTACATTATTTGCGGTATCGGCATTGGAGCCGCGGTTCCCACCGAGCAGCTTTCACTCGATTCGGGCATTGTGGACGCGGTCGCCGCCATGGTGGGGCGCGCTCACCCGCTGACGATGGTCGTGGGCGTGGCCTTTTTGGTGACGCTGTTCGCCAACATGATCTGCTGGAGCTTTGGCGTCAACAACGTGGCGAGCTATGCCGCGCGCCATGGCAACATGCCGCGCCCCTTTGCGCTGGTGTCCAAGAAGACCGGCATGCCCAATGGCTCGGCAATCATTAACGGTTGTTTTGCCAGCTTGGTGCTGCTACTTCAGATTCCGCTGGGCGAGGGTTCCGACGTTTTTTGGGTATTCTTTTCAATGAACGTCGTCTTTCTGCTCATGAGCTATATCCCGATGTTCCCAGCGTTTTGGCGCCTGCGCAAATATGACGATCGCCCGCGCGTGTTCCGCGCGCCCTTCGAGGGCAAGGTGCTTGCGGTGGCACTTGCGATTCCCGTGGTGGAGCTTGTGCTTTCGATTGTCGCTACGATTGTGCCGCTCAACGGCTCGCCCGCCGAAATGGCAAAGTTGCCCATTCTCATGGGTGTGGTGATCGCCGTGTTGCTGGGCGAGGTTTCGCGCCTCGTATCGCGCCGCGGCCGCAGCGTCGACAATCCCGGCGTTGGTGCAAGAAGGACAGGTTTCTTTGCACCAAAACGTTTCTTTGCACCAAAACAGTAGCTCCGCGAGCTGCGCGGCGCTTGCCACATCTTGGATTACTGTTCGCGGTGCTCGGGATTGGAAGCGAGCTTAGGCGCAAAGTAGGGGACGTGGCCCAGGTAAGGGCAGCTGTCGTTGCGCTCATCAACGATGCAGGGAACGTCATCGTAGGTCATGGTCGAACCGATCTTGGCGATGGCCTTGGCGGCGGGCGCGACAATAATCTTGAGCGGTGCAATCGGCGCCATGGCATCTCCTTTCGATCTTGGTATTCGTTCGATGTCTTACCATAACTGTAATGTGGAATCAAGCTGGTTGTGTGCGGAATGAGAGTAGTATGAGCTTCGCATTCTTTATCTACACGATTCTTGTCATGGGCGTTGGATTGGTGACGGCATCAACTGCACTCGTAATATGGCTCATGACTCGTCGACGCGATTGTTTGGTGGCGGCCGCGGGCTTCCTTCTTTATATCTTCGATATGTCGGTGATCTTCTTTGATGAGTACAACCGGCTCAAATATGACTATGTGGTGACGTTTAATGAGCCGCTTCAACATCCGTTACTGCGCTGCGCGCTGGGCGTGGCGATTCTTGCGTGCGTATGGCTTTGGGTAACGTTTCGCTTACACGATGAGGTGACCGTTAAGCGCGTTGCCGCATATGTCGTACCGATCGCCGTGCTTCAGCTTGCTCTGGTGCCTCGTACTGGCTTTGCGGGCCAGGTTCAGCAATATCTTTTTTGGCTTACGCGCGATTTGGGAATGGCATTCTGCTTGGTATATGCTTACGCTCGCTATCGCAAGACGGAGAATAGGGCTGAGCGGCTCGATCTTGAGCGCACTCGGACGTTCTTTCGCATAGCCTGCGTGCTTACCGTGATGGTGGTTATCGAGGATACCTATATGATCCTATTCTGCACGCCTGACGTTGACAACGTGATGGTGAGCGCCTTTTTATGGTATCTGGGCGAGCGGAATATCTCAGAGATTTTATTGTTTGTGGCTGCAGCCGTTCAGCTATTTAAACAGTTCAGCCATATCTTACGTGTGTTCTCGCGTCACCCTCGTGCCGATGAAGAGGTAGCGACAGAGCGCCGTGATGCACGGGAGGACCTTGTCTCGCGTGTTGTGATTTCAGCCGTTCAGCTATTTAAACAGTTCAGCCATATCTTACGTGTGTTCTCGCGTCACCCTCGTGCCGATGAAGAGGTAGCGACAGAGCGCCGTGATGCACGGGAGGACCTTGTCTCGCGTGTTGTGATTTTCTCGGACGAGCATGGGCTTTCAAAGCGTGAACAGGAAGTGCTTACACTCGTATTGCGTGGACTCGATGTCCAAAATATTGCTAACGAACTTGTGATTAGTCCGGGTACCGTCAAGGCTCACCTGCATCGCATCTATGTAAAGAGCGAAGTCAAGGCGCGTGACGACTTGATTGAGACATTCTGGCGCTCGTAAGGCTGGAGTGGTTCGGCTGACGGCGTATCGCAGACCACTTGGCGTAATGAAGCGACAATAAACTTTGACAATAAAAAACCTGCTCAGACGTGTAAACCTTCTTAAGCCGTCCGTTCGCTCGCTTCCATCTTGGCAGCTTGTGCAGGAGGTGCGTCAATGGGTGTTGACACGGGGCGTAGGGCGCTGGACAGACACCCGACCGCTCGTAGGCACGTGTCATGTAGGGAGCGACAAATGCTCCCTCACCGATTGGGCGCGTCGTATCGTGGCGCTCATCCATTGTCCTGTAACGTCTGAGGAGGCTCATATGGACAAAGCGGATTTAGTCATCAAAAGTAATGCTGTGTTCACTGGTGACGGGCTGGCCCCGTTCAAGGGCGGCGTTGCCGTCGCAGGTGACAGGATTGTTGCGTGCGGCGAGGATAAGTACCTCGACGCTTTTATCGGGCCCGATACCGAGGTGCGCGACTATGGCGATAAGCTCGTCATGCCTGGCATCATCGACTCACACACTCACTATGCCCAGGGCGCCTTTGTGTCCGATCCCGATTTCGCCGTCAATCTCATCGATTGCACAAGCTTTGAGCAGTGTATGGAACGCGTGCAGGCGTTTGCCGAAGACCACCCGAACAACGAGTGGATCGTGGGCTATCAGGTTATCCAGTTCCAGTGGGACGTGCCCGAGATGCCTACGGCGGCAATGATCGATGAGTACATTTCGGACCGTCCGGTCTTTTTGCAGCAGGTTGACGTGCACACGTTTAGTGCCAACACCTGCGCAATCGAGAAAATCGACATTACTGCTGAAACGCCAGACCCATCAGGCGGCAAGATTCTTAGGGATGAAGCTGGCAACCCCACTGGGGTCTTCTCGAACAACGCGGGATCCCTTTTCTTGGATGAGGTATACAATCCTGCCCCCGAGGTGGCTAGTGCTTCCTTTGCCAAGACCGCGCATCGTGCCAACGCTCTCGGTATTACGACAGTCGGCATGGTAAACCCCACTTTTGTGAGCATGGATAACCCCTATAAATTCCTCGCGGAGCTTAACCGCAAGGGCGAACTTCCGTTGCGCGTGTTCATGTACACAGACCTTTTTGAGAACGAGGCCATGACGCTCGAGGAGATTCGGGCGAAATACGACTTCCCGGGCACGCAAGTCGAGTGGCATGGCTTTAAGCAGTTCATTGACGGTGTGTGTTCCGATCATACTGCTTGGATGCTCGAGCCCTATGCTAATGCTCCCGAGACCTGTGGCGAGCCGGCTGAGGAACCTGAGCGTGTGCGCAAAGCCATCCTTAAAGCGCTTGAGTGGGGTGTCGACACGCGCATCCATGCCATAGGCGATCGTTCCGTACGCTTTATCCTGGACTGCTTCGAGGAGGGCGAGAAGCGTTACGGTCTTATGGGCTGTCGTCACTCCATGGAGCACAACGAGACTGTTCAACCTGAGGATTTGCCGCGCTATGCGGAGCTCGGCGTCTGTCCGGCCATGCAGCCGTGGCATATGCTGCTTGATATGGCAGACTTGGCAAAGGACGACGCCGTTGGTCCCGAGCGCGCGGCGCTCTCGTGGCCAATTCATAGCCTGCTCGCGAGCGGTGCCTGCGTGCATCTGGGCTCCGACTTCCCGGTCGTGGGGCTTGAGCCTATGGAGGAAGTCTATGGAGCGGTCTACCGCATGCTCGAGGATGGATCTAATCCTGAGGGTTGGTTCCCCGAGGAGCGAATCACTATGGCCGAGGCCCTGCGCGCATACACCTACGGCAGCGCCTACGCTATGCATGCTGAGGACCGCATCGGCACACTCGCCTGCGGCAAGCAAGCCGACATTTGCGTACTCGACCGCAATCTCTTTACCTGCGAGCCGGCAGAGGTGCTCGAGGCTACCGCGGCCCTTACGATGATCGCCGGCAAGGTGGTCTTTGAGGCCTAGCGCCATCGTTTGGTTGGGCGGTTTGGCGCCAGTTGTCAGCCGCCTGACATCCATTCAGCACTACTCTCTCAAGGAAAGGGGAGAACAATGGCAGAAGAAGTAACCGCTGCCGTGGAGGAGGAGCGCGAGCTCGCCTCCCAACCGATTCCCGGTCTGGTGCGTAAGTACACCATCGTCACCGGCCAGGGCATGCTCGCCCAGATCATCATGGTGGTCCTCGAGGGCCTCGTGATGGGTTGGGGCCTGGGTGCCCACGGCCTGGCCTGCGTCTCGATCATCATGTCGGTCGAGTACATCAACCTGGCCTTTGGCAACCTGTTTGGCACCGGCGTGCCCGCCGTGGTGGGCAACCTTTTGGGTGCCGGCGACATTAAGGGCGCAAGCAAGGCTTTTAGCCAGGGCTTTTGGCTCACCACGATTGTGAGTGTGCTGCTTGCTGTGGTGATGGCCGTGTTTACCGAGCCCATCTGCGCATTCTTTGGCGCCACGCCCGACATCATGGCCGATACCGTTGCCGGCGTGCGCACCTTCGCCGTGCTGCTGCCGCTCACGGTCATTGGCCAGATGGTCACCGCTGTGATGCGTGTGGACGAGAAGGTTCAGGTCCAGGCCAACCTCATGACCGTTTCAGCCATCGTTGCCATCTGCTGGCTCGCGCTTTCTACGTTTGTGCTCAAGTTTGGCGTTATGGGCGCCGGCGTGTACTACGGGCTTTCCATCGGTATCTGGGCCATCGGTATCTTCTGGTTCATCGGGGGCAAAAAGTCCCAGCTCCAGATTAGCCTGGCCGACCTTAAGCTCGACCTCGCCGTCTGCGGCCAGATCCTCAAGATCGGCTTCCCGTTCTTCCTGGTCCAGGGCGCGACCTTTATCTTTAACACCGTTGCCAACTCGCTTTTGGGCTCGCTCGGCGGCGACATGGGCTCGCTCTACATCGCAGCCTTTGGCGTGATCAACGGCTACATCCTCTACATCACCATGATGGTTGCCCAGTGCTTCTCCTATGGCCTGCAGCCCATCGCTGCCTTCAACGCCGGCGCAAAGGCTTGGGCGCGCCTTAAGGAGACGCTCTCTTGCACGCTTAAGTACCAGGTTGTGACGCTGGCGCTGGTCACCGTCGCGCTCTGGCTTGCCGCCACTCCGGTGTGCGCCTTCTTTGCCGGCAGCGATCCTGCGCTCGTTGAGGTTGCCGCCAACGCCACGCGTACCGTCATCCTGGCTGTTGCCCTGGGCTATCTTGCCATGACCATGTCGATATATTTCCAGGCGGTCGAGAAGGTTGGTGTCGCCACGTTTACCGGCCTGCTTCGCTATGTGATCTGCTCAGTGCCGCTTATGTACCTCCTCGGCAACATGATGGGTGTTGAGGGCGTGTGGATCGCCCTGGTGGTGGCCGACGCCATTACCGGCATCATCTCCATTGCGCTCGCCGCGCACGAGTCCAAGCGCCTTGCCACGCTCTAGGCTCGGACATGGCTGGCGTACGATAGTCGAACAAGTTAACTCGCCTGCAAGCCACCACAATGGGGACAGCCCCCATTGTGGTGGCTTTTGTTATTTAGGGTCTGAGATTTCGGCTCTATAAATAATGCTTTTGAACTAGGCTACTATAAGATTGTGGTAAACGCTAATATAAGATTATGGCGAATGAAACTATCCGATTATGGTAACAGCGCAATAAGGGGCGTTGATATGGCTGAGTTCATTAACAGGGATTTGCATGAGTTGCTCATTCGCATGGCAGGCTGGTTTCCTGTTGTGTCGTTGACAGGGCCTAGGCAGAGCGGTAAGTCTACGCTGGTTCGGCATACCTTTCCCGACTATTCCTACGTCACGCTTGAGGACCCTCAAACGAGGCGCGCGGCCTTGGAGGATCCGGTGAGTTTTATCCGCAACCGAAAGGGCGGACTCATCATCGACGAGGCGCAATACGCCCCGGATTTGTTTTCAATGATCCAGGTTGTTTCGGATGAGCGGGGAGACGCCGGTCAATACATCCTTACAGGCTCGCAAAACTTTTTGATGATGAAAAGCATCGGGCAGTCTCTTGCCGGGCGAGTCGGGATCTTGAAATTGCTGCCATTATCGTTTCGAGAAGCGGAGAGGGGCCAGCAGGGGCAGCTGGAAGTGGATTTGTTCGCGCTCGAAGGGGGATACCCTCGCCTGCGTTCCGCCGGAATGCCGTCCTCGGTTTATTTTCCCAGCTATATCGATACCTATGTTGAGCGCGATGTTGTGGGCTTGCTTGATGTGCGCAATAAGGCGGAGTTTCATAAGTTTCTGTCCATAATTGCTCAGAGCGTCGGTGCCCTCATCAATATATCCTCGCTTTCTCGAGATACGGGCGTGAGCGTATCGACCATTAAAAGCTGGTTGTCCATCCTGGAGCAGAGCTACCTGACGTTTTCGCTGCAGCCCTATTATGCAAATGCCAAGAAGCGTCTAACTAAAACGCCCAAGCTCTATTTTTACGACACGGGGCTGCTCTGCTACTTGCTCAAAATTGGATCACTGGAGCAACTATTGGAGAGCCCTTATCTGGGGGCCGTTTTCGAAAACCTCATCGTTTCCGAAACGGCGAAGAGCCATCTCAACGTGGGCGAGAATCCCGAGCTGTATTTCTATAGGGACGACAGCAAGCGTGAAATCGATTTGCTCGACTGTACAAACTCAGGGAGTCCCAAGGCTATCGAAATAAAATCATCCAGAACGTATCACGATAAGTACGCCCGCCATCTACAGACTGTATGCGATGAGATCGACATTGCAAAAGATGCGCGCTATGTTGTAGCCCGCGTGGACTCAACGTATGAGTCGAAAGACTGTAGTGTGGTTTCGGCGCGTGATTGGCTTTTACGATAACAAGCTCGGCGTATTAACAACAGCCGCGAGGGGAACCGGCCCCTTTTTGCGGCGGTTTTTGCCTATCTGGTGCGTCTTAGATGCAAGTGAGTAGACTTATTTGGATATGCCGAGCACACCGCGGCAAATGCTCAATAAAACCCCAGGTCAGAGCTGTGGCGTTTTGGGGCGTGCTTGGCCTCCTGCAAAAAGCCTACTCACTTGGTTTTTCTGCTGGAAGACCGCCGTGAGGGAAGGCAGCTCCCTCGTGGCGGCTGACATTTGCCCAGATAAACCCTGCCAAAATAAACCTGTCTACTCTTTGAGCCAGAGCCGACACTAATTCAAATGGCGAAATCAAAGGGCGTTCTCCGTATGGAGGGCGCCCTTTTTTATCGTGGGATGTTTTGCGTGGCAGTCATAAGGCCCAGACGGTTGCTGACGCCGAGCTTGCGATAGATGGCGTTGACGTGCTTCTTGACGGTTGACTCGCTTATGAATAGCTCGTTTGCCATCTGTTTGTTCGTTTTGCTGCCGAGCATGAGCTGCATGATTTCGGCTTCGCGCGGTTGGATATTATGTTCTGTAATGAAAGCATTCAGCTGGTCTGTGTCTTCGGTCTGGGTGAGATTAATGCCCCGAGGATAGAGGTTGGCGAGCGCGAGGCTCGCGTGCCGAGCGATTTCGAGCAGGATTGCGAGCTCGGTGTCGGTGAAGTCTCCGGCCGTGCGTTCGCGAAACAGGGTGATGCTTCCTAGCGGGCTGTCGTTGTGCGTGAGCGTGGCCGTACAGCCAAAGTAGACGCCCTGCGGTTCCATCCATTTGCGATAGATGGGCGTGGCATCGCGTCGCTCGACGTCCACGAGGTCGAGGTCGCGGTAGACGCCGACCTTATGTAGGTCAAAGCTCCATGTTGTATAGTCCATCGCGGCGTAGCGGTTGTAGTAGTCGCTCAGCGCGCGGTCGTCCATTCCGCTGCTTGCGGGGTGGACGTAGCGTGGGGCGTCACTGCTTGCCGCCTCGATCAGGTCGAACATGGCGATCCGATGGGGCACGAGCCCTGTCGTTCCCTCGAGGGTCTCCTTTTGCAGCTTATCGACACCGTGTGATGCGTGGATTGCAAGCGCGAGCTCGTTGAGAGCAGTCCAGGTCGTACTGTCCAACTCAATAGTCTGCTGTTTATTGCATGGGGGCATAGGGCGTCCTTTCCATTGTGGAACCCAGTATGTCATGTTCGCGGCCTGAATAGAACTTTAGGTCAGCGAATGGTATACCGTTGGTCGCTGAAAGGGGCTCGAGGGACTATTGAGAACATCTCGGTGCGGCCGCATCATGGTCTCGTCAAGCAAAAGCACCGAGATTTAGGAGCTTGAAATGAAGACCATCTACGAGAGTGAATCCACGCCTAAGAAGGACGGGTTCTATATGCCCGGCGAGTATGAGGAGCAGGAGCGCACCTGGATTCTGTGGCCGCACCGCTCCGACGTGTGGCGCTGCGGCGCCAAGCCGGCGCAGAAGGTCTTCACCGAGATCATTAAGACCGTTGCACGCTTTCAGCCCATCACGGTAGGCGTCAACACCGAAGACTTCCCCGCGGTGTGCGAGATCTTCGACGGTGTTGAGAACGTGCGCGTTATCCACATGGAGTACAACGACAGCTGGATTCGCGACCCCGGCCCGGCGTTCCTCGTTAATGACAATGGGGAGGTGGCCCTTTCGCACTTCCACTTTAATGCTTACGGCGGTTTCATTGACGGTTTGTACTTCCCGTGGGACAAGGATGCTTCCATTGGCCTGCAGGTGGCACAGCTTGAGCAGGTTAACCGTTATCGTCCCGAGGACTACATCCTCGAGGGTGGCTCGTTCAACTGTGATGGTCAAGGCACCGTCGTGACCACCGAGATGTGTCTGCTCAACGAGGACCGCAACCCGCAGTACACCAAGGAGCAGATTGAGGAGAAGCTCTCTGAGTATCTCGGTATCGAAAAGGTTATCTGGATCAAGGACGGTATCGATCCGTACGAAACGAACGGTCATGTGGACGACGTCGCATGCTTTAGTGCGCCCGGCGAGGTCTGCTGCATGTGGACCGATGATCCCAACCATAAGTTCTACAAGGAGTGCCAGGAGGCGTACAAGACGCTCTCCGAGTCCACGGATGCCAAGGGTCGCAAGCTCAAGATCCACAAGGTGATCATGCCTGCGACTTCGGTATATATGACCGAAGAGGAGGCCAGCACGATTGATCCCGTCGAGGGCGTGCTGCCGCGTACCCCCGAGGACGCCTTCGAGCCGAGCTATCTCAATTTCCTGCCCATCAACGGAGCGGTGCTTGTGCCGCAGTTCGGTGACCCCAACGACGCCCGGGCGCTCAAGGATATCCAGGCTGCTTATCCGGACCGTGAAGTCATCGGTATCATGACTCGCGAGGTTATCTACGGCGGCGGCAACATCCACTGCATCACCCAGCAGCAGCCCAAGGCGCGCCACAAGTAGTAGCTCCTTGGTAAACAGGGTTTGATTATCCGTAAATGAAAGTCCGCCGGCTTCAATGGCCGGCGGGCTTTTTGTGTGGCGGCTTGGGCGTTTGCCCAGATAAAACCTACCAAAATAAACCTGTCCCTTTTTGGCAGGTGGTTTCAGCTGAACGGCGGGCCGTGCGGCTTGGGTGTGCGGGCTCACAATCTGGGGAAACCAAACAGATTGGGGGCTTGTATGATCGACTCGAAGGGAAACGTGCGACCCGAGGGCATGTTTAACAGAGCGCACCTGGCCCCCGAAGCCCAGCGCGCATACGATGCGCTACTCGAGTGCGTGCTCAACGGGCAGAAGGGCTGCGAGGTTTCGGCGCGTGCGGGCATGGATACGATCAAGGCGCTCGTATAGCTTTACGCTTTCGGATGTGACACATAGGACTGCATGCGCCGCTCCCGGCTATATTGCCTCCGAGTGCTTTAGCTCATGGAGATAGCCGGCATCAGCGATTTCGAGAGCCTGGCAGCCGCCACGAATGCCCCGGTGTTTACACCTCAGACGGACGACTTTGGACTCGCGGTCCATATCTTCAAGATGCTCAATCGCGGAATTCATCCGTACAGTTCTGGCGAGCTGGACCTAGAATTTTTGACCTAGACGACGATATTCCGGCTCTTCCGCTCAATAGCTGCGTGTGCAATGGGCGCAGCTCCTTTGTGGGGACGCTGATCGGATATGTTGTCCCTAGTTACGCTCTTGCGATCAATGACTTTGGCAACCTTATGGGCGAGGCTTTCCGCCGGTCGCTCTTTGGCAAAGCGCATGAGCGCCTTGATGCGCGCACATGGGCGCGCCTGCTCGCCCTGTATCTGTCTGAGACGGTTGAGTGTCCGCGCGGTCATCTATATCACGCTTCGCAGGATGAGTGTCCCTACTGTCGAGGAGAGCGCACCCTGTTAGCTCTCTTGGCTGATTGCTGACTGTCTTGGAGAAAGCCCGTGAGGCGGCACACAGGCTAATCCTGCGTGTCGCCTCCGTACATGTAGACGATAAAGCCGTCGCCGGTGTCTTGGCTGTGATCCTCCAGGATGCGCTTCATGTTGAGGTGCTCGTAGAACTGCCAATCGGAGTTGCAGTCGCTCATCAGGAAGAACTTGGTGCAGCCTGCCTTGGCGAGCTCGGCGCGCGAAAGGTCGATGAGTGTGCGGCCGAGTCCCTTGCCCTGCCACTCGGGCACGATGATGATCAGGTTGAGCTGGCCCTGGGCATACTCGTTGCCCGTGGCGGCAAAGCGGTCGGCCGTGGCCTTTTCACGACTGTCGCCAAAGAGCGAGCCCTCGAGCTTGGCATCGGCGGTCTTTGCCATCTCGGTTGCCTGGGCGAGCATCTCGTCGTAGCAGGGCTCCCACGTGGGATTGGCGCGCGGCTTGCCGTCCTCGAAGATGCCGATACAGCAGGCGGCGATAGTGCGGCCCTCGGCCTCGGCGACGAGTGCGATGGGGGAGCGTTGCAGCTGCATAGCGATGTTAAAGCGCGCGCAGAAATCGGCGGCTTCGACGTCGCCGCGGTTGCGTAGTGTGTTGCACCACAGCTGGTTGTAAATGGCGGCGATGCCGGTCAAGTCATCGAGCGTGGCGGCGCGCAGAGTTACGTTGTCAAGGCTCATGGAGGCTCCTTCCAGGTTGGGTCAGGCCATCTCTGAGTGTGACATGGACGCAGGATTGCCGTATCGACCATTCGGCAGACGACCCTCGATCCCTCGGGGACGGAGGGCCCTAAGAAGGAATGAGGGTGGATTTTCGGACACTTGCTCAATGAGAGTGGATAATCTCCCACTTTCGCTCGAAAAGCAGGCCACAAAAACGGGAGATTATCCACTCTCATTCTGGGTAGTCGTTTAAGAATGTCCCCAACGACTACCCCAAAAGGAGCGTCCCCAAGTGCCAGCTTTGGCAACGACGCTGGTAGAAAAACGTCAGACACTATGACCCAATCCAGGGGCACGGAAACGACAGGAGCCCCCGCTCGTGACCGCGGGTCGGGGCTGCGACAATGTTGTTGAAGTGCCAGAGGCGCAGCCGCGCCGCAACGAGGTTGGGAGGCTCCCGTGCCTAGATATTCTACCGCCTTCGGAATGGACGTACACCTCAGGTCCACCACCGTCTGCGCGCTCGACGCGGAGACGGGCGAGGCCGTGACGAGGAGGTTCCGCGGCAACCCCTGGGGCGAGGTCGCGGAGTGGATGTCGGGCTTCCCCGGCCCGTCGCTCGCCGCCTACGAGAGCGGCTACCTCGGCTTCGCCCCGCAGAGGGAGCTCTCCGGGCTCGGCGTCGACTGCGTCGTCGCGGCCGTCTCCAGGGTCCCGAGGTCGGCGGCAGACCTCTCGTCCAAGAACGACCGCAACGACGCGGCCAGGATGGCCAAGGCGATACTGTCGCACGACGTCACCCCGGTATGGGTGCCGTCCCCCGAGATCGAGGGGCTCAGGGACCTCGCCGGGGCCCACGACGCGGCGACCGCGAGGCTCGCGGCGGCGAAGCAGCGGCTCCTGGCGTTCCTGGCCCGCCGGGGCTACGCCTACGGCGGCACGACGCCGGCCGGAAACCCCCGGAGGTACTGGACGTACGACTTCCTCAGGTGGCTCGACAAGGTCCGGCCCGCCGACGACGGCGGCATCCGGGCGCTTGCGGCGCTGAGGAGCGAGGTCGAGGCGGCCGCCGAGACGCGCGACGACCTCCTCGCCGAGTACAGGGCCGCCGTCGCGGCGGGCCCCCTCTCGGCGGAGGTCGAGGCGCTCCAGTCGATCAAGGGATGCGGCTTCGCGCTCGCCGCCGCCTTCGCGTCCGAGGTCGGCGACTTCTCGAGGTTCCGCTCCGGCAGGCAGGTGACGGCCTACTTCGGCCTCGCCCCGAAGCAGAGGTCGAGCGCGGACTCCGTGCGCCTCGGCGGGATCAGCGGGGCCGGCAACGCCCTCGTCAGGAGGCTGGCCGTCGAGGGGTCCTGGAGCTACGTCCAGGCGAGCCACCAACCGAAGCTGATGCCCAAGGGCAGCGGCGTCCCGCTCGAGGTGAGGATGCACGGGAGGAAGGGGTCCGAGCGGCTCCTGCGGCGGCGCGAGGAGATGCTCGCCCGCGGCATGCCCGCGGCGAAGGCCAACGCGGCCACCGCGGCCGAGCTCGTGAGGTGGCTCTGGGCCCTCGGCATGATGTGCCGGGAGGGCGCGGAATAGACATGGCCCCCGTCCCGGCGAGCCGGGCGGCCTTCGGGGATACCCCCTATTTCGCTGTGCGCGCGGAGCCCTCCGCATGCGCCTCGACAGACTTGGGGAACCCCGCCGAAGGAATGGAGTGCGGGCCGGCAGAACGGTATCCGCGGATATGAGACTGAGCCGAAGGCGTCGACGACATGCCGGGGGCGGACCGGGACGGGTTCAACGGCAGGCCCCGCCGACCGATTGCAAGCGGTCGGCGGGACCATTGTGGCTCTTGACAGCGGATTGGGTCATATGAGCGAAAGCCCGCCAGAGAGAGCAAGGTGCCTTGAAGCGAGGCGGCATTGACCTTCTGGTCATGCCGCCGAAGTTGAAAGGCAGATTGCTCTCTCTGGCGGGCTTGCAGCGTCGAGCCGTTACGCGGTTTGGTAAAACCGCGTAACTAAATCCGTTCCGCGATCTCGTGGATGAGGTAGTCGGTCTTTTCCCAGCCCAGGCACGGGTCGGTGATCGACTTGCCAAAGACACCGCCGTCGACCGGCTGGTTGCCGTCCTCCAGGTAGGACTCGATCATAAAGCCCTTGACCAGCTTGGAGATGGACTCGTTGCGGCGGCAGCTGTCGAGCACCTCCTTGCAAATGCGATACTGCTCAAGCGGGCGCTTACCCGAGTTGTCGTGGTTGCAGTCGATGACCGCTGCCGGATTGGCATAGCCGGCGTGCTCGGTGTAGCGTTCGGCCAGGCGCTCCAGGTGCTCGTAGTGGTAGTTGGGGTAGGTGCGACCGTCGAGACCGATGTAGCCACGCATAACGGCGTGTGCGAGCGGGTTGCCGTCGCACTCGACCTCCCAGTTGCGGAAGATGAAGCTCTGGTGCGCCTGCGCGGCGTAAATGGAGTTGAGCATAACGGTGGTAGAGCCGGCAGTGGGATTCTTCATGCCGACGGGTACCGAAATGCCGCTCGACACCAGGCGATGCTCCTGGTTCTCGACCGAGCGTGCGCCCACGGCAACATAGCTCAGCAGGTCAACGAGGTACTGGTAGTTGGACGGATAGAGCATCTCGTCGGCGGTGAAGAAGCCCGTTTCTTCAATAACGCGCAGGTGCATATGGCGGATGGCCTTGACACCCTCGAGCAGGTCGTCGGGAGCCTCGGGGTTGGGGTTGTGCAGAAGACCCTTGTAACCGGTGCCCTTGGTGCGCGGCTTATTGGTGTAGACGCGCGGAATGATGATGAGCTTGTCCTTGACCTCCTCGGCGGTCTTGGCCAGTCGGTTCATATACTCAAGCACCGAATCCTCGCGGTCGGCAGAGCACGGGCCGATGATGAGCACCTTGCGTGCGTCCTCGCCGGTAAAGACTTTGGCGACCTCGGCGTCAAATGCCTGCTTTTTGGCGGTAAGCTCGGCAGAAAGCGGCATTTCCTCGCGGATCTCCATGGGGATCGGCAGCCTGCGTTTGAATTCCATGGCCATAGGGGTCTCCTCAATCTATAGAAAGAGCAAAAAGCGTATTGTCGAATGCTCGGCATTATCCGCTGTCGCACGCTAAAGTGCAAGCCCTTGTCACCCCGAAACCTACCAAAAAGGGACAGGTTTATTTTGGCAGGTTTTATCTGGGTAAACGTCGGCGGATGCCGGGAGGGAGCGGCGCCGCGCGGGACCCTAAGGCTGTTGTCGGTTCCCCAGGAAATACCCTGTGGGCAAAAAATGCCAAATATGAGTACGGTTGCTATCTTAGTATCATATTGCCTTCGCAAAATAATAGACATAACAGCAAAATATGTTCATTAACGTAAACACATATAAGTTCGCTATAGGGCTGTTTGATCAATTTAGGGACGCGTGTAAGCTGTGAAAACGGCATTTGGGGCTGTTTTGGCTGTTACTAAAAAGGTAACAGTACTCATATTTGCCATTTTTTGCCCACGGGGCCTCGAAGGGGCTGTCAATCAGGTCCCAGGGGAGGCGGTTTGAAGGTCGCAGAACAAAAAACGGGGGCACAGGTTGTCCTGCGCCCCCGTTTTCTTGGCATTGCGGTTGTTTGCCGCCGGTTTTTACGCCGCTTCGTCGAACTGCGAGTTGTACAGGTCGGCGTAGAAGCCGCCCTGGGCGAGCAGCTCGTCGTGCGTGCCCTTCTCGACGATGTCGCCGTTGCGAATCACCAAGATCACGTCGGCGTTGCGGATCGTGGACAGGCGGTGCGCGATGACAAAGCTCGTGCGGCCCTGCATCAGCGCATCCATGGCACGCTGAATGAGTTCCTCGGTACGGGTATCGACGTTGGAAGTTGCCTCGTCCAAAATCAGCGCCGGGCGGTCGGCCAAAATGGCACGGGCGATAGTCACGAGCTGGCGCTGGCCCTGCGACAGGTTGGTGCCCTCCTCGTTAATCATAAAGTCGTAGCCGCCGGCGAGCGTATGGATAAAGTGGTCGCAACGTGCGGCACGTGCAGCGGCCTCGACCTCGGCATCGCTCGCATCGGGGCGTCCGTAGCGGATGTTCTCGCGGATGGTGCCGTTAAACAGCCAGGTATCCTGCAGCACCATGGCAAACTCACCGCGAAGTGCCGCGCGGTCCCAGTCGCGCACGTCGACACCCTCGACGCGCAGCGAACCGCTGTCCACGTCGTAAAAGCGCTGCAGCAGCTTGATGAGCGTGGTCTTGCCGGCGCCGGTGGGGCCGACGATGGCGATGGTCTGGCCGGGCTGCGCCTCGCAGCTAAAGTCGTGGATGATGGTCTTGTCGGGCGTATAGCCAAACTTCACATGGTCAAACTCCACGTGGCCGGGGCGCTTCTCAGGGATCTGCGCGTCGGCCTTCTGCTCCTCCTCGGGTGCGGCCAAAAACTCAAACACACGCTCGGTGGCAGCTGCCATCGACTGCATCGTGTTGCTCACGTTGCCCAGCTGCTGCACGGGTTGCGTAAAGTTGCGCACGTACTGGATAAAGCTCTGGATGTCGCCGGGCGTGGCATTGCCGGTCAGCGCGAGCTGCGCGCCCACCACGACAACGCCCACGTAACCCATGTTGCCCACCAGGCTCATAAGCGGCATCATCAGGCCCGACAGGAACTGCGAACGCCAGCCACTAATAAACAGGCGGTCGTTTTGACGGTCGAACTCCTCGATTGAGGCCTCGGCGCGGTCGAACACCTGAATGACGTTTTGACCGGCAAAGTCCTCCTCGATAATGCCGTTGACGGCGCCCAGGACCTGCTGCTGCTCGCGGAAGTACGGCTGCGAGAAGTGAATCATCACCATCAAGATAATTGCGGCTGCCGGCAGCGTGAGCACGGTGACGCCGGTGAGCGGCAGGCTGATCGACAGCATCATGACGAGCACGCCGATAATCTGCGTCACCGACGTGATGAGCTGCGTCACGCTCTGGTTGAGCGACTGACCCAGCGTATCGACGTCGTTGGTGATGCGGCTGAGCACATCGCCCTTGCTGTGACCGTTGAAGTAGCTCATCGGCACGACGGCAATCTTGGCGGCGATTTCCTTGCGCATGCGGTAGCAGATCTTTTGCGTGACGCCGGTCATGAGCCAGCCCTGGACCAGGCTGCAGACAGAGCTCGCCAGATACAGGCAGAGCAAAAAGCCGAGCGTCTTGGCGATCCAGTCAAAGTCGACATCGCCGGTACCGTTGACCTTGGCGACCAGGCCTTCGAACAGCTTGGTCGTAACCTGGCCGAGCACCTTGGGTCCCACAATGTTAAAGATGACCGAGCACACGGCAAAGGCGACGGCGGCAAACACGGCAATCTTGTGCTGGCCGATATAGCCGAGCAGCTGCCTCATGGTGCCCTTAAAGTCCTTGGCCTTTTCGCCGCGACGCATGCCGCCCATGCGGCCCATGGGACCACGCTGGCGGGTGGGCTTGGGAATCTGAGTCTTGGTCTCGTCTGCCATTAGCGCTCGCCTCCTTCCATGACGGCTGCAATTTCTTCTTGGGTAAGTCCCAGCTCCTCGGCGGAAAGCTGTGACTGTGCGATCTCCAGGTACGCCGGGCAGCTGCGCAGCAGCTCCTCGTGCGTGCCGGTGCCCACTACGTGGCCGTCGTCGAGCACGATGATCTGGTCGGCGTGCATGATGGTCGCGATGCGCTGGGCCACGACCACGAGCGCGGCGTCGGTGACGTTTTTGGCCAGCTCTTCGCGCAGGCGCGCGTCGGTCTTGTAGTCGAGGGCGCTAAACGAATCATCGAACACCACGACCTCGGGCTTTTTGGCCAACGCGCGGGCGATGGCCAGACGCTGGCGCTGACCGCCCGAGACATTGGAGCCGCCCTGGCTAATGGGGGAGTCGTACCCGTCCTCGCGCTCGGCGATAAAGTCCTCCGCCTGGGCGACGTGTGCTGCCTGGCGCATATCCTCGTCACTCACCATGTCGCCGGCAAACTTGAGGTTGCTCTCGACGGTACCCGAGAACAGACGACCCTGCTGCGGAATATAACCGATGCGGCGGCGCAGCTCAGAGAGGGTCATGTCGCGCACGTCGATGCCGTCGAGCGAAATGCTGCCGCCCGTGACGTCGTACAGGCGCGGAATCAACTGTACAAGCGTGGACTTGCCCGAGCCCGTGGAACCAATGATGCCGAGCATCTGGCCGGCGTGCGTGGTGAAGTTTACGCCGCTAATGACGTCGGCGCGGGCATCGGGATACTGGAAGCTCACGTCACGGAAGGTGAGCTCACCGCGCGGCGCGCTGGCCGCGGGCAGTTTGGGCGAGGCGGGGTCGTTGATGCTCGTGGGACAGGTGATGACCTCTTCCACGCGCTCGGCTGCGACCTCGGCGCGGGGCAGGATGACCGAAACCATGGTGAGGATCATAAACGCCATGACGATCTGCATGGTGTAGGAGATGAACGCCATCATGTTGCCGACCTGCATCACGCCGTCGGACACGCCCTGCGCGCCAAACCAGACGATAAGCACGGTGATGCAGTTCATGACGAGCATCATGAGCGGCATCATAAAGCTCATGGCGCGGTTGGTGTAGAGCTGCGTGGTCATCAGGTCGAGCGAAGCCTTGTCAAAGCGCTCGAGCTCATGTTCTTCGCGGTTGAACGAGCGGATGGGCATCAGGCCGTCGAGCAGCTCGCGGGCGGTAAGGTTCACGCGGTCCACAAAGCTCTGCATCTTTTTGAACTTTGGCATGGTGAGGCCCATGAGCACGCCGACGACGGCCGAGACCGCGATGATGGCTACGGCGATGGTCCACTCCAGGCCGGTGTGGTTGGCCAGGACGCGCATGACAGCGACGATGCCCATGACGGGGGCCATCAGGCACATGCGGATAAACAGGGTTGCGGCCATCTGGATCTGCTGAATGTCGTTGGTGCAGCGGGTGATGAGCGAGGCCTGGCTAAACTTGCCCACCTCGGCCGGCGAGAAGTGCATAACCTTGTTGAAGGTCTCGCGGCGCAGGTCGCGGGCGATGGAGCAGGCGGTGCGCGAGGCCACGGCGCCGGTCAGGATGGTGGCGACCAGCGAGATCAGACACAGGCCAAACATCGTGGTCGCCATGCGGCTCAGGTAGGCGTTTTGCACGTCGGCGGGGTCGATGCCCTGCGCCTTGTACTCGTCCTGTACATAGCTCACGGCGCGCTGGGTGACGATGGAGCCCGACATGGAGCCCATTTTGTCCGCCATTTGGTTGGCGCCCTCGACGAGCTTGCTTTGGTCTACCAGACCGCCCTCGACACTCAGGCGCAGGCTCTTCATAGTGATCTTACCGCCGTCGGCATCAATCTGCTTTTGCATGTTCTGCGCCGCCGCGGCCTTCTGCTGCATCTCGGCGAGCTGCTCGGGCGTCATCGCTGCCATTTGCTCGGGGGTGGGCATGGCCTGGGCAGCGTTGTCGTCTTTCTCGCTGGACGAGCCCATCATGTCGCCCATGGAGTCGGCGTCAATGCCCTGGTCGAGCGAAAGGACGACAGTCTCGGGCAGGCTCATAATGTCGGCAATCTTGCCTCCATCGGCACGCTCTTCCTCGGTACCCTTATACGTTCGAATGCCATTTTTGTCAGCCTTGCTAAACACGGCCTCCACAGCTTTGGCGTCCTTGGTGCTCATAAAGAGTTCAAGGTCGTCGAGCGATTCGGCGCGGATGGTGTCGGGTACGGGCGAGGCGATGCCGCCTTGCTGCACACCCACGTCGACGATGTCGCTCATATAGGTAGGCAGCGCCAGATCGGCGTTGCAGCTGATTACGATAAGCACGATAGCTGCGAACAGTGCCAGGATATGCTTTTTAAAGAGCTTGAGAATCCTCACTCGGCATCTCTCCTTTCTTGATTGCGGTCGATAATTTCGTTGGCGCGCCTTAGAAGACGCACCATCTCTTGGGTATCTGTTTCGCCGAGCTGCTCGAGGAAAGCCGCAGTGCGGGCCTCGAATTCCCGACGTTTGATTTCGAGATCCTGGAATCCCTTGTCGGTCACTATGACGTGTACGCGACGACGGTCAGTCTTTGAGTGCTCGCGCTCGACCCAGCCCTTGGCTTCGAGAGCGCGTAGGATATTGGCGATGCGGGCACTCGAGACCCAGGCGCGATCAGCGAGTTCGCTCGGCGTGAGCGAACCGCCGGCGAGTATGAGGGCGCGCATAACGGCCATCTCGCCGCCGAGGGCTTTGTCCGCAAAGCGCGAGATGCGCTGATGCATGCTGCCGAACTCGGTAAGGAGCTGACGCCCAAGTTCACGGAAATCGGTATCTTCCACCGAAAACCCCTAACACTAGAAACTATTTTCGGTGAAAGATGATACCCTTGCACGCGTGCCCTATGCGGTAGATTTTGGGACATGTCTAGAAAACTACCTTTAGGCGACCTCCGTACACCGTCGGTGCCAGCAAAGTTAGGGGCAGATCGTTAGGCATGTCCTAAAGCCTACTCAGAGGCACTTTACTCTGCTAAAGCTGGCATAACAGCTAGGGTGAACGTCGTACAAAGGCAAGGAAAAAACCAAACAAATCGGTGAACGGTAGTTGTTCGCGCACGCATTTCCTGCGGATTTGTAAAAAACGCCATTATGATATAAAAAAAGAAACATATAATAGCCCAGATGGAGAGGGTCGCTATGTTATCCTTCTCAGACGGGTGAAATCTTGGGTTTTGGGTTGTAGTTCCAAGGTGGACAAACGTTTTTCCTGCACCAACATGTGGTGAAGAACGGAAGAAGCCGGTAGTGCAAGCCGAAAATTCAAGAATTCAATAAGCAGCGGTGTGAGAGAGCGCCGCATTATACGTAACTAGGAGCGTGGTTACACAATGCAGGAGGCATGGGAAGGCTTCAAGGAAGGTATCTGGACGGGAGAGGTTGACGTCCGAGACTTCATCCAGAAGAACTACACCCCCTACGAGGGCGACGAGTCGTTCCTCGTAGGTCCGACCGAGCGTACCAAGGAGCTGTGGGGCGAGGTTCTCGACCTGCTGCTTAAGGAGCGCGAGCAGGGTGGTGTCCTCGATATGGACACCAAGACCGTCACGGGTATCGTGAGCCACCCCGCTGGCTACATCGATAATGCCCATCGCGACAAGGAGACCATTGTTGGCCTCCAGACCGACAAGCCGCTCAAGCGCGCGCTGCACGTCAACGGTGGTATCCGCATCGCTTGCCAGGCTGCCAGCCAGCACGGCTACAAGGTCGACGAGAACGTTGTCGAGCGCTACACCTTCGAGCGCAAGACCCACAACGCCGGCGTCTTCGATGTTTACACCCCCGAGATGCGTGCTTGCCGCTCGGCTCACATCATCACCGGTCTGCCCGATGGCTATGGCCGCGGCCGCATCATCGGCGACTACCGTCGTGTCGCCCTGTACGGCGTCGACTACCTGATCAAGGACAAGGAGGCCCAGAAGGCTTCCACCCCGACGGTCATGACCGCCGACAACATTCGCGATCGCGAGGAGCTGCAGGAGCAGATTCGTGCCCTCGGCGAGCTCAAGATGATGGCCGAGACCTATGGTTTCGATATTTCCAACCCTGCTACCAACACGCAGGAGGCCATCCAGTGGATGTACTTCGCCTACCTTGCTGCCGTCAAGGAGCAGAACGGCGCCGCTATGTCCATCGGCCGTACCTCTACGTTCATCGACATCTATGCCGAGCGCGACCTTGCCAACGGTACCTTCACCGAGGAGCAGATCCAGGAGTTCGTGGATCACTTCATCATGAAGCTCCGCATGGTCAAGTTTGCCCGTACCCCCGAGTACCAGGCCCTGTTCACCGGCGACCCGCAGTGGGTCACCGAGTCCATCGGCGGCATGGGTGTTGACGGCCGTACGCTCGTTACCAAGATGAGCTACCGCTACCTGCACACGCTCGAGAACATGGGCACCAGCCCCGAGCCCAACATGACCGTTCTGTGGTCGACCCGTCTGCCCGAGAACTTCAAGAAGTTCTGCGCCAAGACTTCCGTCGCCAGCTCCTCGATCCAGTACGAGAACGACGACCTCATGCGCGTCTATCACGGCGACGACTACGGCATTGCCTGCTGCGTGTCCTCCATGCGCATCGGCAAGGAGATGCAGTTCTTCGGCGCTCGCGCCAACCTGGCCAAGTGCCTGCTGTACGCACTCAACGGCGGTGTTGACGAGGTCTCCAAGAAGCAGGTCGGCCCCAAGTATCGCGCCGTCGAGGGCGATACGCTCGATTACGACGACGTTGTGGCCAAGTACAACGACATGATGAAGTGGCTCGCTGGCGTGTACGTCAACTCGCTGAACATCATTCACTACATGCACGACAAGTATTGCTACGAGCGTATCCAGATGGCTCTGCACGACAAGCACGTGCACCGCTGGTTCGCTACGGGCATCGCTGGCCTTTCCGTCGTGGCTGACTCCCTGTCCGCCATCAAGTACGCCAAGGTCCACCCCGTCCGTGACGAGAACGGCATCATCGTCGACTTCGAGACCGAGGGCGAGTTCCCCAAGTACGGTAACGACGACGACCGCGTCGACCAGATCGCTCACGACGTTGTGCACCAGTTCATGGAGTACATCCGCATGAACGACACCTATCGCAACTCCGTGCCCACGACCTCGGTTCTGACCATTACCTCCAACGTCGTGTACGGTAAGAAGACCGGCTCCACGCCCGACGGCCGCAAGGCTGGCCAGCCGTTCGCCCCGGGTGCTAACCCCATGCACAAGCGCGATAGCCACGGCGCCATCGCTTCGCTGTCTTCGGTTTCCAAGCTCCCGTTCCGCGATGCTCAGGACGGCATCTCCAACACCTTCTCCATCATCCCGAGTGCGCTCGGCAAGGAGGACCAGGTGTTCTTTGGCGATATCGACCTTGATCAGCTGGGCGAGTAACTATTGTTAGTGCTATACTAACAATAACGATTACTGATTAGCGCGCCGGTTTCGGCCGGCGCCTATTAATCGAAGGAGACACATTATGAAGGTTTCTGAAGTTTCCGAGACTCAGGCCGATAACCTGGTCCACATGCTCGACGCTTACGCCGAGAAGGGTGGCCACCACCTGAACATCAACGTCTTCAACCGTGAGACGTTGCTCGACGCTCAGGCTCACCCCGAGAAGTACCCGCAGCTGACCATCCGCGTTTCCGGCTATGCCGTGAACTTCCACACGCTCACCAAGGAGCAGCAGGACGAGGTCATTGCGCGTACCTTCCACGACAAGTTCTAAAGGGTTCAACTCCTGTAGGATTACTGGGGCCGGTTTTGGGTTATTTCCCAAAACGTCCTCGGACATGCAAAGAGGCTCCGCTGCGCGCGTTGCGCGGCGGAGCCTCTTTGCGTCCTGCGGGATGTTTTGGAAAATAACCCAAAACCGGCCATGTGGGGTCCTTTGGAGTCACCCTTTAGGCGGAACTCTCCTAATTATTTGGATGAGTCGTTTACTTACTTGTACTGTTACCGTCTTCCCGCTCTTGTTGGGGTATGCTTTGTTCGTATGTAAACGTATGACATGTTGATGGGGGAGGGTGCTATGGCTCGCGAGAGTGCTCGTTCTAAGGATACGGCTAAGCCTGGCATCAAGGAAGTTGCGGCGGTGGCGGGGGTTTCGCCTACTACGGTATCTCGCGTGCTTAATAATCGCGGCTATATTAGCCAAGAGACCCGCGATAAGGTCCATGCCGCGATGAAGTGCATCAACTATACGCCCAACGATATCGCCCGTGCCATGCTCAACGGTCGCCTGAATCTTATCGGTATGATCGTCCCCTATGTCAGCAGTCCGTTTCATGCCCAAGTGGTTCAAGTCATTGAGCATACCCTGGCCGAAAACGGTTTTAAGATGCTGCTGTGCAATAGCGCCAATCGACCCGAGCTTGAGCGCTCTTATATCGACATGCTTCGACGCAATATGGTTGATGGCGTCATCGTCAACTCGCTTAATATCGGTGCCGAGGCGTATGCCGAGATGGGCTTGAGTCTGGTTGGTATCGACTGCGACCTTGGCGAAGCCTCTGTTCAGATTGCGAGCGACAGCTATAGCATCGGCGAACTTGCCACGCGTCGCCTGATCGATGACGGATGTTCACGCATCCTGTGCCTGCGCAGCAATAGCCGCATGCGCATGCCTGCCAATAAGCGTACCGATGCCTACCTCGATGTTGTTGAGCAGGCCGGTTTGCCCGCGCTTGTCCGTGAGGTTGAGTTCGTTAAGCCCGACGACGAAAAGAGCGCGGTCGTTGCGAAGATCCTCGATGAGAACCCCGATATTGACGGCATCTTTGCGGGAGACGACACGATGGCGGCTATCTGTCTTAACGTGATGAAGCAGCGCGGCTTGAGCGCTCCGGGCGATATTAAGGTCGTGGGCGCGGATGGTGCCCGCCGCACTATGACGTTTATGCCTGACTTAACAACCGTACGCCAAGATATCGATCGCATCGGAGAGCTCGCGGCGCAATCCATCATTGCTCTTATTAACGGCGAAAAGCCCGAATCGAATATCAAGCTCCCCGTTGAACTCATTGAGGGTAAAACCGCGTAGTTCATCCCGTGCCAAAAGAATTCCTCAAACACCTCTGATGACCGTTCGCCGGCATATGTCAACCGTTTGCCGACGACTGGAACTGCGAAAAGACGTATTGGTGTGAAAACGTTTGACATATGAAAACGATTGACATATCTTGCAGTTGTACCGAGTTAGTATCTCGTGAGAAAGGAAGTCTCGGATGCACAAGGTGTATTACCAGCCTGAGGGAATTTGGGTAGGCGACATCATGCCGTACGGCGAGGACGGCACGTTCTATCTCTATCATCAGCGTGACACGCGAAACCCCGGACCTTTCGGAGAGCCGTTTGGCTGGGCACTCGCGACAACCAAGGACTTCGTCAATTACAAAGACTTTGGCGAGAGCCTTGAGCGTGGCGGCGACGAGGAAGTCGACCAGTATGTTTATGCCGGCACGGTGTTTAAGGTGGGCGACAAGTACCATGCGCTCTACACTGGTTGCAATCGCGATAAGGTCAAGGCACGCTTGATGAAGCAGGTTCTTCTTCACGCAACGAGTGACGACGCCGTCAAGTGGGAGAAGAACATCGCCGAGACGCTGCTTCCGCCCCAGGAGGGTTACGATGACCGCAACTGGCGCGATCCCTTTGTGCTTTGGGATGAGGAGAACGAAGAGTACATGCTCATCCTCGGCACGCGTGTGGGCGAGGACAAGCGTCTGATGACCGGTCGTCTGGTCAAGTTCACCTCCAAGGACCTGGATACCTGGGAGTTCCAGGGCGACTGGTGGAATCCGGGCCTGTACACCATGTTCGAGATGCCTGATCTCTTTAAGATGGGCGACTGGTGGTATCTGGTGTTCTCCGAGTACAGTGATGGCAACAAGACCCGTTACCGCATGTCTCGCTCTATCAACGGTCCTTGGATCACTCCTGCGGACGATTCCTTCGATGGCCGCGCGTACTATGCCGCGCGTACCGCATTTGATGGTGAGCGCCGCGTTCTCTTTGGTTGGGTTCCTACGCGTGACGAGGGCGGTGACCCCAGCTCTTACCTGTGGGGTGGCACCTTTATGCCCCTCGAGATCGTTCAGCGTGCCGACGGAACGCTCGGCACCAAGCTCCCCGACAGCATGCTTGGCGCCTTTGGCGAGGGCAAGGCTGTCGAGACCTTTGAGCTTTCCTGCGAGTCGGGCAAGGTCGAGCAGGTGCTCGCCGCGGATGCCGGCTCCACCTACTTGCTCGATGCCGACATTGAGCTCGGCGGTAACGCTGCCGGCTTCTCGGTCAAGTTCGCCGAGGACGCCGAGACTGGTCTTGCCTATGAGTTCCGCGCCAACCTGCGCGAGGGCAAGCTCGAGTTCACGCCGGCTCCCCAGTACCCGTGGTTCCAGGTCAACAACATGGGCCTCGAGCGTCCGTTGTTCTTTAAGGGCGAGGGCACTCACCATGTGCGTCTGGTCGTCGACGACGACATCGCGACCATCTTTGTCGATGATGTTGCGCTCAACGCTCGCTTCTGCAACAAGCAGGGCCAGGGTGTGGCGCTTACCGTCACCGACGGTGCGCTCAAGTGCGCAAACGCAACGATCGCGTCTCTGTAGCGGCAACGAACCGTTTTATGATTTAGAAAAGGAATGGAGAGGAACATGGACTACAAGGCAGTGTCCCAGCAAGTCGTCGACAACGTCGGCGGACTGGAGAACATCGAGGGCGCCACGCATTGCGTGACCCGTCTGCGTCTGGTGCTCAAGGATACGAGCAAATACAACAAGGCCGAGCTCGAGAACATCGATGGCGTCAAGGGCGTGCTGTACAACAGCGGCCAGCTCATGATCATCTTCGGTACCGGTACCGTCAACAAGGTTTACGATGAGTTTATGGCTCTGACGGGCGTTAAGGAGATCAGTGCTTCCGAGGTCAAGGGCGCCGAGGCGGACAAGAAGGGCAAGTTCTTCTCGGTCCTCAAGGTATTCTCGGACATCTTTATCCCCATCATTCCCGCCTTCGTCGGCGCTGCAATCATCATCGGCCTTAAGTCGCTGATCGTTGCCAACGGCCTCTTTGGCATGGAGGGCAGCCTCGCCGATCACAGCGAGTTCCTCAAGAACCTCGCAAGCTTCTTTGCCATTATCGCCACCACGTTCGACTACCTGCCTGTCCTGGTTATGTACAGCGCGGTCAAGCGTTTTGGCGGTAACCCGATCCTGGGCATCCTCGTCGGTATCGTCATGGTTCACCCGAGCCTTATGAACCGCAACACGTTCGTTATGGACCCGACGGGTGCTGAGTACTGGAACTTCGGTCCGCTATCCATTCCCATGGTTGCTTTCCAGGGCGGTGTGTTCCCCGCAATCCTGACTGCCTGGTTTATGGCCAAGGTCGAGAAGATTGCCCAGAAGTACATCCCCGAGGTCGTTTCGTTCGTCTTTGTCCCGACCGTTACCCTGATTCTTGCTAACGTTGCCCTGTTCACCGTGTTCGGCCCGCTCGGCAACCTGATCGGTGACGTCCTCGCCGGCGTAATCGATATCCTGTACAACAGGATGGGCGTCTTTGGTGCCTTTGTCTTCGCCGCGTTCCTGCAGCCGCTCGTCGTTACCGGTACGCATCAGTTCATCCAGGGTATCGAGGCAAACCTTGTTGCCACGACTGGCTTCAACTACATCCAGGCCATCTGGTCGGTTTCCATCATCGCCCAGGGCGGCGGCGCCATCGGTATGTACCTCATTCACAAGAAGCACTCCAAAGAGCGCAACATCTGCATGTCGTCCTTTATCCCGACGCTGGTCGGAATCTCCGAGCCCGCTATCTTTGCTGCAAACATGCGCTATTCGATCATTCCGTTCATCTGCGCATGCATCGGTGCAGGCTGCGGCGGTGCCTTCGTCAAGCTCTTTGAGGTGCGCGCTATCGGTCAGGGTCTGACCGGCGTGCTTGGCCTGCTCATCGTCACGCCCGAGACCCTCGTGTGGTATGTGGCTGGCAATCTCATCGCCTTTATCGTGCCGATCGTCTTGATCTTTGCCTACAACAAGGCAAAGGGCGTGCCGACCACCGATGAAGAGGGCGCTGGCGCTGGCTTCGACGTTAGCTTCTAGTTGAGCCGTTCAGTGTAATCTGAGGATAAGTCCATTTGAGGAAGGGCGTTCGACTCGTGTGAGTCGAGCGTCCTTCCCCATAGACGAGAAAGTCAACGGCGATGTTAAATCAAAAAAACAAGGTGACACGCGCGGACTATGAGCAGTGGCGTGTCGGACAGGATGAGACGGCGGCTCGCATCGCGTCCGACCCCGATAGGCTTCTGTTCCATGTGGAGCCTGAGCTTGGCTGGCTCAACGACCCCAACGGTTTGGTTCAGATTGGTGATACGTATCACATCTATCATCAATACGATCCGTTCGATGCTGCGCATGGCGGTCCAGTGCTTTGGAACCATCTGACGACAAAGGATTTTGTGACGTACGAGAATCACGGCCCCGTGCTGTTCCCCGATTCCGATTTGGATTCGAGCGGAGCGTATTCTGGTTCTGCCTTTGTACGTGATGGCAAGATTCACTACTTCTATACCGGCAACGTCAAGCATTTTGACCGCGATGATTACGACTACGTGTTGACGGGCCGTGAGCAAAACCAGATTCATATGGTTGCCGAGAATCCCGACGAATTGGGCGAGAAGCGCATGGCTGTTGGACCAGTCGATTACCCCGACGATATCGGTACGCACGTGCGCGACCCCAAGATCCTTGAGCACGATGGTATCTACTACATGGTTCTGGGCGCTCGTACGAAAGACGACCGTGGCTGCGTGCTTGTCTATACTTCGCGTGATTTAGGGGTCTGGAGCTATGCGACGCGCATTGAGCTGGGCGAGAAGTTTGGCTTTATGTGGGAGTGCCCTGATCTGTTTGAGCTTGATGGCGAGCTTATTCTCGTTTGCTGTCCGCAGGGTGTGCCTGCCGATGGTTGGCGTTACCGCAATCCGCATCAGTGCGTGTGGTTCCCCATCGAGGCCGATTGGGAGGCGCCGAGCTTTAAAATCGTCGGGAAGGGCATGCCCCCGATGGTCGATGCCGGTTTTGATTTCTATGCTCCGCAGTCCTTTGAGGATGCTGCAGGCCGGCGATTGATGATCGGATGGTCGGGTTGCCCCGATGCGACGGCGGAAAACCCGACGGTGGCGCGCGGGTGGCAGTGCGCGTTGACGGTGCCGCGAGAGCTGAGCATGCGCGATGGTAAGCTCTGCCAGCAGCCGGCGCACGAGATTGAGAGGATGCGCGGCGACTGCGTTCGCACGACAGGCGGTGAAACCGTTGAGGAGCCGGGCCGCCTGTTTGATCTCGTGGTTTCCTGTGAGGGCGCCAAGATGGTTGAGCTCGAGATTCGCAAGGGTGTCTTTGTGCGCTATGCGGACGGGATGCTTACCCTCGACATGGGTGACGAAGGCTATGGGCGCGACCAGAGGTCGATTGAGCTCGGCGAGCTTCGCGACCTGCGCGTGCTTTCGGACACTACGATGGTCGAGATTTTTGCCAACGGCGGTGAGGCGGCACTTACGAGCCGTACCTATTCGTCGGCGGTTCCGGCGATGGCGCTGCACGCCGAGGGCGCGGCGTCGATGGATTTCTACCGCCTCGCTCATTAACCGTGCATGGAGCACGATTGGACTTGTTGGGCGGAATGTGTCGCAGTTGCCGCGGCCAACTACCGTTTATCGCGTATAGCGACCGTTTGCGGAATAAGTAACACTCCTTAATAAACCGTGTAAAATCTCAGTTAAGCACGGAGTTTTCCAGGGAGACGCTGTCCTTTGTTATGTGCAAAGGGCGGCGTCTCTTTGGCGCTTAGATGCCGTTGTGCAACAGCGCGACGCGCGTGTCATGTATTGAAAAGCCAATGTCGAGATGGGTCGTGATAAGAATGGGCAAGTATGTAATCGTGGTTGAGTCTGGGTCGGATGTAACGCCGGAGCTCTGCGAGCGCTACGGCATCGTGCGCGTGCCCATGCATGTCACGATTGGTGACGAGACCGTCGAGGACGGCTCGATCGATCCGCTCGAGATTTATTCGCGCTGCAACGAGTTTGGTGTGATGTCCAAGACCAGTGGCTGTTCGCCAGCAGATTTTGCGCATGTGTACGACCGCATCCATGCCGAGCAACCCGACGCGACTATTTTGCATCTTGCATATTCCGAGGCCACGACCTGTTCGCATCAGTCCTCTAAGATTGCGGCTCAGGGGCGCGACTACGTGTTCTCCATGGACACGCGCTTTGTCTCGGTGGGCCAGTCGCTCGTTGTCGTCGAGACCGCCAAGTATATTGAGGCTCATCCCGATGCCACCGTTGACGAGATCTTTGCATTTACGAACTCCGTCATGGACCGCGTGTTGCTGGGTTTTGTTCCTACGGACCTTGCCTTCCTTAAGGCGGGCGGTCGCTTGTCCAACGTCGCATTCCTTGGTGCCCATCTGCTCAAGATTAAGCCCTGCATTGAGGTGACGGGCGGTAAGTTCGTGGCGACCAAGAAGTTCCGCGGTTCTATGCTCAAGTGCGCCCGCGCCTTCATTGACCACATGGTTGCGAAGGGCGAGATTGACTACTCGCACATTGGCCTGGCGTATTCGGTGGGCCTTTCCCAGGAGCTGCGCGATGACATGGAAGTCTATGCGCATGACCTGGGCTTTAAGGACGTTACCTGGACTCAAGTCGGCGGCGTCATCTCGAGCCACTGTGGCCCGACCGCCTTCGGTGCGGTGCTCACGCTTAAGGCGTAAAGGCCGCAGGCGAGCGTTCTTCAGCCTGACATCTCGACGTAGACCCCAGCCATGGTGATGGGGGATAGATTAAAACGTGCCATTCTAGCCCGAGACGTTTAAACGCAAGCGCATGGGCTAGAATGGCTCTGGCATTTTAATTGGTTGCATCCAAGGAGAGGCAAGGTAGCGGGAATGGCTGAGATGACGCTTGAGGGTGTGGACGCTCGTCCTGAGGATTCCGCATTTGCCCTAGGCCGCGTGCATTCAATCGAGACGATGGGAACGGTCGACGGACCCGGCATCCGCTTTGTGGTGTTTGTTCAGGGCTGTCCCATGCGCTGTGCGTATTGTCACAATCCCGATACTTGGTCGGTTAGCGGCGGCACCATGGTGACCGTCGAGCACCTTATGGACGAGTTCCAGAGTAACCATGAGTTTTACCGCAGCGGCGGAATTACGGTTTCGGGCGGCGAGCCACTTCTGCAGCCCGAGTTTTTGGCCGACCTGTTCCGTGCAATGCACAACAACCCCGATGGTCGTGTACATACCTGCATGGATAGCTGTGGCTACGCCTTCGACCCTCAGCATCCCGAGAAGTTCGATGCCGTTCTCAACGAGACCGACATGGTGCTGCTCGACATCAAGCATGCCGATCCGGCTGAGCATAAAAAGCTGACCGGCTGCGATCCTGCACGTATCCTGGCGTTTGGCGATGAGCTTGCCCGTCGCAAGATCAAGGTCGTTATCCGCCACGTGGTTGTGCCGGGCATTACCGACACGGTGGAGGAGTGCGAGAAGCTCGGTCGCCTCATCGCTCCATGGCACAACGTGGTGGGCCTGGAAATGCTGCCATATCACACGATGGGTGTCGTCAAGTACGAGCAACTGGGCATTCCCTATAAGCTCGAGGGCGTGCCCCAGATGGATACCGCGCGCATGCCCGAGCTGCGCAATGCCGTTATGACCGGCATGAAAAAGCGCCGTGCGGAGCTCAAAAACGCTATCGGATAGCATGCCATTTTCGTTCCCCAAGGGCACTCATTGGGGACAGACTTAAATGAGTGCCCCTGGGCACCTAGTTGATTGCTAAAGAGCCCCGTCCTTAAAAGACTGCTCTCTGGGTTGCGGTGAGATGCGCAACAGAATCGTGCCATTTGGATAAATACGCTTGTGGTTTCTTTAAAGACACCTTAAACGCCGCTGAATATCTTTGGAAAGAAATGCCTGCTCGGTATCATACTGCTCGTATATAAACGGTGGCAGTCAGGAGACCACGTGCGAAACATCGCATCGCGGGACGAGTATGTGCCGCAGCATGGCAGCAGATATAAGACGAAGGGCACGTCTTCGCGTGGCCTTGCCGGCGCTCGCATCCGCGTGAGGAAGATTGCCGCCATTGGGATGCTAACGTCGGCGGTTATTATCCTCGGAATTACCGTTAAAACCTACGCCTCGGAGCGAACGGTGCGCCCAGATGCGTCAACGGTACAGCTGCAAAACGAGAAGGTTTCAAAGTCCAAAGCGTCGGCAGATCAAGCTCTGTCGACGGCAGATCTCAAGACGAGACTTTCGAAGGCGGACTTCAACGATATCCCTTCGGGTGATACCGTTCGGACCTTCTCGTTGGTGGATAACAAGACTCCTGCCTTGGAGGATGAGAGCCTTGCCTCGCTCCAGGATGCCCTGTGTCGGGCGCAGGAGCTGGGCGACGTGGGTGTAGTGTTCTACGACCTATCGAGCGGTAGGGGCGTGACGTATAACGCCGATGTCGAGGTGTATGGAGCGAGCAGCTACAAAGCGCTGTATGCGCTCTATATTTGCGAGACGTTGGTCGAATCGGGGCGGGTGTCGCTCGATGGGCCTTTAGCCACGTATGGTGGTTGCAGCATGGGCTGGCAGACGGTGCGCGACCTTATCGAGAATGCCGTCGCCAACTCAGACAACGATTCGTTTATCGCGTTACGCGCGGCGTTTGACCATGATGGCTATGAGGATTGGATTGCCAATCTGGGTGTTGATGACGAAACGGCACTGAATCCGATGAGTGATTTTCCGACCTACTGCCCGCGCACTTCTGCGAGGTTATGGCGTGAGATGAGCGAGTATCTGAGCATGGATACCGAGACTTCACAGTGGTTGTCGGGCCTTCTGACATCAACATCGCGCTCGTTTATTCGCGATGGCATTGCGGACGAGCAGGTTTTGGTGCGCAACAAGGCAGGCTGGATTAGCGAGGATGGTTACTATTCGACATGCGATGCAGGCCTCATCGACATCGATGGCCGTACCTATGTCATGAGCGTCATGACATCGATGCCATGGAGTGACCGTTCGAGCGAGGTTACGGCCGCGATTGCAAAGGCTCTGTTTGATACGCGAGCTGCACTGGCTTAGCGTGTTCGTTTGGCGAGGTCAAACAAAATGCTGGTACCATACCTTGGTTGAGAATTTCGTATAGGTTTGGGGAATGGTATGGCTACCATCGCGATTATCGGTGCGCTCGAAAAAGAGATCATGCAGATTAAGGAAGAGCTGAGCGACGTTTGCGAGGCACGGGAGGCGGGCTTGACCGTTGTGAGCGGTGAGCTCGACGGCCTGACAGTTGTCGCCACAACGGCGGGCATGGGCACGGTGAACGCCGCTGCTGCAACACAGCACCTCATTAGCAAGTATGCTCCGCAGGCTGTTGTGTTTTCGGGCATTGCGGGCGGTTTGAACCCCAAGCTCCATATCGACGACGTGGTCATTGGCAAACGCCTACGCTATCTGGATACCGATACCGCGCTTATCGCCGAGTCCGCACCGGGGCTCGAGGAGTTTGGCTCGACGCCCGCGCTGGTCGATATTGCCGCCGACGTGCTTGCTGAGCGTGGGTTTGTTGACGCTTCGACAAATGCAGTCGCTTCGAATGAGGGCACCAAGCAGTTCCTGGTCGGCACGATTGCCACGGGTAACCGTTTTGTGACGGGCGCCGCCATGCGCAACGACGCTATCGAGGCGACGCATGCCGATTGTGTCGGCATGGAGGGCGCGGCAATTGCCCATGTCGCAACCAAAAATGGTGTCGATTGCCTGGTGTTGCGCGCTATCAGCGATAATTGTGACGAGGCGTACGATGCAATTTGCGAGCGAGAGTTCGATCTGTTCGAGTACGCGCGTGTCGCAAGTGACATTACGCTCGATATCGTCCGCCGCATTGCCGCTGCGCAATAGCGCGTCTATTTGTAAGAACCTACGACCAAGGAGTGTCCATGGCCGATTCCATTAACTACCAGCTTGCCAAGTTCGTCGCCAGCTATGGCAAGGTTTCGCAGATTCCCGAGTCCACCTGCCCCGAGGTGAGCTTTGTCGGCCGCTCCAACGTGGGCAAGTCCTCCATCATGAACAAGCTATTTGGCCGCAAGAACCTGGTCAAGGTTTCAAGCACGCCGGGCAAGACGAGCAACATCAATTTCTTCGAGGCCGACGACGTGCACTTTGTGGACCTGCCGGGCTACGGTTTCGCCCGTCGTTCCAAGGCAGAGCGCGACCGCTGGGCCGAGCTTATCGGCGACTTTTTCGACTCCGAGCGCAGCTTTAACTTGGTCGTCTCGTTGGTGGACATTCGTCACGACCCCAGCAAGCTCGACCACGACATGATCGACTACCTACAGGGCAACGAGTTCAACTTTATCGTCTGCCTCACCAAGGCCGACAAACTCAGCCGCACCCAGCAGGCTCGCCAAGCAGCAGCCATAAAAAAGCAGCTCAACGTCCCGGCCGAGAATGTAATCATCACGAGCTCCCAGACCGGCGTGGGTATCGACGAACTAAAAAAGCGCATCGCCGAGGCCTGCCTCTAGTCAGGGTTAAACCGTCAAAAGCCCCCGTTCATATCACCCCAGTGATAGTTATTGGTAAACTATCACTGGGGTGATATTTTTTAGGAGGTCGATATGGAGCTTTGGCACGGGTCGGAGGTTGTTGTCGAGCATCCATCGTTGGATAAATGCAGGCAATTCAATGACTATGGGCGCGGGTTTTATTGCACACCGCATGAGGAAATGGCAATGGAGTGGGCATGTCGGACCGAGTCTGATGGCATTGCCAATCGATATGAGCTTGATTTAGATGGCCTTGCGATTTTGGATTTGGAATCAGGTGAGTTCTCGATTCTCAACTGGCTTGCAATTCTGGCGAATAACAGAGAGTTCAATGTTTCAACGCCAGTAGCACGCGAGGGGCTTCGTTATCTGCTGGATAACTGCCTGATTGATATTTCTCCCTATGACGTTATTCGAGGCTATCGTGCAGACGATTCCTATTTCTCGTTTGCAAGACAGTTTGTCAACGGCATGATCTCGCTCAGGCAATTGCAGCGCATTATGTTTTTGGGAGATTTGGGCATTCAATATGCGCTTATGAGTGAGCGTGCGTTCTCGGCGATTAAGTTCCGCGATTGGAAGCAGGCTTCGGGAGCTGAGTTTTATCCCAAACGATTTGAGCGAGAACAGAACGCTCGACGAAAGTACCTGGATACGGTAAACGGATTTGACTCTGATGGTGTCGACATTAGGGATTTGATGGCAGGGAGGGTTGATTTAAATGATCCAAGAGTTAACGGATCGTGGGCCGAGTAGGACATATCCCGTCTATTACCTTGAGGACGCAATGAACAACCTCGGGGATTGCTTCGACTATGCCGTTAACGATTACGGAGCAGAAGGATCGGAAGTTGCTGAACTCTTTTGCCTGAGCGGCGTAGCTCGCGAGTTCGAACGCGGCAACGCATGGGTAGTGTCGGGAAAGTCGGGCGTTGAACTATTTGCGCTCATCTCCGAAAGATCTGGTTACCAAACAGGGTCGATGCCAGATCGGACCTACCGATTTGAGAAGACACCAGAATATTGGACGGGCTGGATACTGGCATATTTGCAGTGGCGCCTAGGGGGATCGTTCGAAGATCTGCTTCATGTTGTTCCATTTGATGCGCTGCGAAACCTGTACTACCCCTGGCATGAGGCCTCGGAGGAGCGCGTGGCGCGCCTTGTCTGTGATATGGCGAAGAAGGCGCCGCGTCAGACTAAACTGGCGCTAGCAAGAAAGAGGATTAAAAAAACCCAACAAGACCTGGCATACGAATCGGGTGTATCGCTCCGTTCAATCCAAATGTACGAACAGCGCCAGCGAAACATCAACGAAGCCTCGGTAACGACAGTGAGGGATATTGCAAAAGTCCTACACTGCAACATCGAAGACCTCCTAGAACCAGTCTTCGAATACAAAGAAACAAGCGCAGCGTAAACCAAGCGCACAGGCGAAGCCTGTCACTAGTAAGTGCCCCTACCTAGCAAGAGCCCCTACCAATAAAAAGCAACTATCAGCCCGGCGCTTTTACAAAGCGTAGGTCCCTGTAGCCGCCGTCAGCGAAGCTAACGTAGGGGAGGCCAGGGGCTTTGCCCCCAAATCTTTCCGCAGGACGGCAGGACCCCCGCCGCACGAAGTGCGCAGCGGGGGTCCTGCCATGTCCGAGGACGATTTGGGGGCAAAGCCCCTGGCCTCCCCGGCGAGTATACGGGACGGCGACTACAGGTATTCGATCTGGGCGCCTTCCGTGTCGCACGTCAGAATATGCGTGTCACACTTGGGGAACTGCTCGCGCAGCTTGACCTGCAGGAACTTCGCCACGATGGTGTCGTCAGTCACGGCCATGAGGGTCGAGCCGGAGCCACTGATCCAGATGGTCTTGGCGCCTCCGTTAAGGCAGGTGTCGCGCACGGCGTTGTAGTCGGGGATGAGGCGGCGGCGATAGGGCTCCTGGATGCGGTCGTCGTTGGCGGCGGCAATCAGGTCGAGGTCACCAGTCTCCAGGCCGCGCGTCATGCCGGCGATGCGGCCCATTTGCCATACGGCGGTGGAGAGTGGAATCTCCTGCGGCACAACCTTGCGCGCCTCGCTCGTATGCACCTCGTAGGGCGGAATCACGGTAATAAAACGCAGGCGATCGCTCACCTCGTAGCGCAGGCACTGGGGGAGCGAATCGGTCGGCGTAAAGGAACAGACGGCGCCGCCCAGGATAGCGGGGGCGACGTTATCGGGATGGCCCTCGACTTCGGTGGCAATGCGAACCAGCTCGGCGCGGTCGACGGTGTGGCCTGTCAGTGCGGCGGCGGCCATAATGCCGGCGACGACGCAGGTGGAGCTGGAGCCCAGGCCGCGGGCGACGGGCACGTCGGTCTGGATGTCGATGGCAACGGGAAAAGCCGGCTCGCCCCATGCAGCCAGTGCATCGACAAAGCTCACGTAGACCAGGTTGTTCTCGTTTTGGAATTCCTCGGGGCAGCCCGTGATGGTGAGTTTGTCGGCGCGCTCGAAGGTGAAGTGCGAGTAGAGGCTGACGGCCATGCCGAGGGTGTCGTAGCCGATGCCTAGGTTGGCGCTGGTTGCTGGGACGGTGATTTTGATCATGTGGGTCCTCCTGGGCGGGTCTGGCCGTTTAGTTCGCTGCTCGGGCAGTCCTGGCTCGCTCGGAAAGCACATTAAGTGCTTTCCGGCTCGTGCGGAACTCGCGACGAACTAAACGGCCAGACCCGCTCGCATGCTCGTCATTATCCCAAAAGCTAAATAAAAAGAAGGTGCGCCGGCTTTCGCCGGCGCTTAATGAGGGATCTAGTTGGTGCTCATTCGTTTTGCTGCGGACTCGACGTAGCTTGCCATCTCATCGACGTCGCAGACGTCTTCGAAGCGGACGGGCTTGGACTCGAGTTCGGCGAGCTGGGCTGGGGCGACCGTGTTGGTTGCCTGCTCGAGCACGCGCATGGCCTCAAAGTCGTCCTCGGGAACGTCGAGGCCCAGGGCATCGCAGCAGGCGCGCGGGAACTTGTAGGGGCTGGCGGTCGAAAGCAGCACGCGGGCCTTGGCGCCCTCGGTGGGGGCGACCTGCTCAAAGACGTGATAGCCGCAAGCGGTGTGCGGGTCGATCACGTAGCCGTTGGCATCCCAGCAGCTCTTGATGGCGGCGCGAACCTCGTCCTCGCTGGCCCAGCCGCAGCCAAATACGCTCTGGATCTTGGCCAGCAGCTCGGCAGGCACCTCGTAGCGACCGGTCTGGGCAAGCTGCTCCATAAGGCCGGCAACGAGCTCGCAGTCGCCGTCGGACAGGAAGTAGAGCATGCGCTCCAGATTAGAGCTAATAAGGATGTCCATCGACGGCGAAATGGTCGTGAAGAACGGACGGTTGCGGTCGTAGACGCCGGTGGTCAGGAAGTCAGCCAGCACGTTGTTCTTGTCGCTTGCGACGATGAGCTTGGCGACGGGCAGGCCCATGCGCTTGGCATAGTAGCCGGCCAGGATATCGCCAAAGTTGCCGGTCGGTACGCAGAACTCCACGGCGTCGCCGGCCTCGATAGCGCCTGCGCGCAGCAGCTGCGCATAGGCGGCAAAGTAGTAGACGACCTGCGGTACCAGACGGCCGACGTTGATGGAGTTGGCGCTCGAAAGCACCGTGCCGGCGGCCTCTAGACGTTCGGCAAGCTCCTTATCGGCAAAGATGCGCTTGACGGCACTCTGGGCATCGTCGAAGTTGCCGCGGATGCCGCAGACGGCGACGTTATCGCCCTCCTGAGTGGACATCTGCAGATTTTGCACGCGGCTGACTTTGCCCTCGGGATAAAAGACGGTGATGCCCGTGCCCGGGGCGTCGGCAAAGCCGGCGAGTGCTGCCTTGCCTGTGTCGCCCGATGTGGCGGTGACGATCATGATGCGCTCGGCGCCACCGTCCTTGGCGGAGGTGCGGGCCATCAGGCGGGGGAGCATCTGCAGGGCGACGTCCTTGAAGGCGCTCGTGGGGCCGCCAAAGAGCTCCATCACATAGGTCTGAGGGGCGTCAGCGCCCGGCGCAGCGTCGAGTTTGACGAGCGGTGTAACCTCTTCATTCGCAAACGTACCGCGGTAAGCCTCATTCACACAGGCTGAAATTTCTTCGTCCGTGTAATCGTTCAGTAACATTCCCAACACATTTTGAGCGATTTCAAAGTACGATTTATCTGCAAGCGAGCTGATATCGACCTGCTGGGTGCCAAGCTCGTCCGAGACAAACAAACCCCCGTCGGGAGCTATGCCGGTGCGGATTGCCACCTTACTTGAGCATGATAAAGTGCGTCCTCGTGTACTATGATAAGTTCCCATATAACAGTGCTCCTCGGATACCTTGGTCCCAATCGGTGAACCCATGGTATCAGAGCACGCAAAACAGGTTTGCAGAGGCTTTTAGAAAGGTAACCTCCACGCCATGATAAAAATTGCCAAATTTGGCGGCTCGTCGGTCGCCGACGCCGAACACTTCAAGAAGATCAAGGCCATCGTCGATGCCGATCCGGCCCGCCGTTTTGTGGTGGTTTCCGCCTGCGGTCGCCGCTTTAAGGGCGACACCAAGGTGACCGACCTGCTCTACCTGGTTAACGCTCACGTTAAGTATCATGTGTCGTGTGAGGAGCTGCTCGAGGACATTGGCCAGCGCTACTTTGATATTGCTGACGAGCTGGAGCTCACCTATCCCATCCGCGAAGAGTTTGCGGCCTTTGCCGAGCGTGCTCGCTCCGGTGGCTACTCTACTGAGGAGCTCGTAAGCCGCGGCGAGTACTTCACCGCTCGCCTGATGGCCGAGTACCTGGGTCTGCCGTTCCTGGACGCCGCGACGGTTGTGGCGTTCCATCACGACGGTACGCTCAGCATGAACCGCACCTCCGAGCTGGTGCAGGAGTACGGCCAGCAGGGCGGCTTTGTTATGCCCGGTTTCTACGGCGCGACGCGTGAGGGCCAGATCAAGCTGCTTGATCGTGGCGGTGGCGATATTTCGGGCTCGATTCTGGCCAAGTGCCTTGGCGCCGATCTGTACGAGAACTGGACCGACGTTTCGGGCTTCTATTCTGCCGATCCGCGTATTGTTCCCGAGGCTCAGCCCATTGCGCGCGTTACCTACGAGGAGCTGCGCGAGCTTTCGTACATGGGCGCAAGCGTCCTACACGAGGAGGCCGTGTTCCCCGTGCGCGAGGCAGGCATTCCGCTGGTCATCAAGAACACCAATGCGCCGCAGGACCCCGGCACCATCATTAGCGAGACGGCTGACGAGGGCGAGGCGGAGCCCATCATTACCGGCGTGACCGGCAAACGCGGCTTTGTCGCCATCAATGTGGCCCGCGACCGCACCAAGCCCCGTGTCGGCTTTATGCGCCGCGCGCTTTCGGTCTTCGAGCGCTATGACGTTTCCGTTGAGCACATGCCCACCGGTGTCGACCGCTTTGGCGCCGTGGTGCAGGAGCAGGACGTTCACGATTCGCTGTACTCGCTTGTGAGCGACATTCAGCAGGAGGTCGAGCCGCTCGAGATCGAGGTTGTCGAGGGCTTGGCGCTCATCGCTACCGTCGGTCGTAACCTGCGCGGCCGCGCGGGTATCTCGGGCCACCTGTTTGGCATGCTTGGCCAGGCCGGCGTGAGCGTGCGCATGATTTCGCAGAGCTGCGACGAGATCAACATCATTATCGGTGTTGAGGAGAAAGACTTCGACCTGGCGATTCAGACCATTTACCGTGCCTTCTCCGACGAGAACGGCATTGTGAAGGTCTCCGACTTGGAGGCTCCCACGCCGGTCGATCCCACCCTGGCTGCGCTCAAAAAGTAGCGACTGCTCGGTAGATTTTTTGGATCATGTCTCATAAATCTACGGCGGGGCGTTTCGTTTCGGTTTCGTTTCGACGGGGCGGGTTTCGTGCCTGCCCCGTTCTTGTATACACTGGCAACAATAATCGGCCTGCTCGGCGTGCGGGCAAAAGCCAAAACCTTTAAAGGGGGAAGCATGAAACAGTACACGGTTGCTATTTTGGGCGCGACGGGAGCCGTGGGCACCCAGATGCTCGAGTGCCTCAACGAGCAGGAGTTCCCGGTCGGCAAGCTCAAGCTGTTGGCAAGTGCACGCTCCGCGGGCAAGACCGTTGAGTTCCGCGGCGAGCAGATCGTGATCGAAGAGGCTTGCCCCGAGGCCTTTGAGGGCTGTGATATTGTGCTCGGAGCCGCCGGCGACGATATCGCGAAGGAGCTACTGCCCGAGGCCGTCAAGCGCGGTGCCGTCGTGGTCGACAACAGCCACGCCTTCCGCATGGATCCCGAGGTGCCGCTGGTCGTGCCCGAGATCAATGCCGACGATATCAAGTGGCATCACGGCCTTATCGCCAACCCCAACTGCGCGACCATTATCGGCCTGGTTCCCACGTGGCCGCTGCATCAGCTCGCCGGCGTGAAGCGCATGATCGTTTCGACGTATCAGGCGGCTTCGGGTGCCGGCGCTCCCGGTATGGCCGAGCTCGAGGCTCAGCTGGCCGCCCTGGGCCGCGGCGAGGAGATTCCCGAGCCGCGCGCGTTTGCCGCCCAGCTGGCGAGCAACCTGATTCCGCAGATTGGCGGCGTCAAGGAGGAGGGCTTTACCTCCGAGGAGATGAAGCTGCAAAACGAGGGCCGCAAGATCATGCACCTGCCCGAGCTGCGCGTGAACTGCACCTGCGTGCGCGTGCCCGTGCTGCGTTCGCACTCCGAGAGCATTACGCTCGAGTTTGAGCGCGATATTACGGTGGAAGAGGCCCGTGCTGCGCTGGCTGCCGCTCCGGGCGTGAAGCTGGTTGACGACATGAGCGCCGATGATGCGCACGATCGCTTCCCCATGCCGATGGATACGTCCGACCAGGACCTGATCTGGGTCGGTCGCGTGCGCCGCGACATCTCGAACCCCGAGGCTGCGCGCGGTATTACCTTCTGGTGCTGCGGCGACCAAATCCGTAAGGGCGCGGCGACCAACGCCGTCCAGATCGCCAAGCTGCTCTGCGAGTAACGGTTGATCTGTCCGGCGGGGGCCGGGCTTAGTTTTCAGAACGTCCTCGACCATGTGTGGCGCCTTGTCCTGCTCCTTCGGAGCCGCGGATAAGGCGCCACACTGGTCTGCGGAGTGTTCTGAAAACTAAGCCCGGCCCCCGCCTGCGGTGACGCTGCTGCGAGCGGTCTGCGATGGGGCCGTTGTTGGTTGGGGCCGCTGGGCTGATGTGGGGGGGACGTGGCTGTTGCGGGCCCTGGTTCCGGCGGCGGCCCCGGCGCTTTGCGCCTGCCGCCTTGGGGGGACTGTGGGGTGCGGCCGGCAGCTGCGGCGCGTTGCGCCTGCTGCCTGGGGTGACTGCGGGGCCGTGACGGCAGCCGCGGCGCTGTCGCGCCTGCTGCCTGGGGCGACTTTGGGGTTGGGGTGAATCGGGGTCTAATACTTTGCCGAGAAGTGAACGACCTTATTTGGACCCCCGAAGCATTGACATTTTTTGACCGCTATTTCCTGCGGTTTTGCTGCGCGAATCCTGCGGTTTTATGGTCTAAAGGTGTGGATGCTCCGGGGCTTCGTTTTTACTCGTTCACTTCTCGGGAAAGTATTAGAGCTCAGCTGATAGAGGTACCGCTCTGGCGTCGATGCCCCGCGTCTTCTTCGCTTGATTGGGGAAAACAGCCTCGCTTAAGCAATTGCGAGCCCGCCCAGACGTATCTGCGGGGTTGTCTGCACAATTCGCGGTATTATGTTTGCGAAGTTTTGAAAGGAGCCGCTGGTGGTCACGACGACGTTTGCTTCGCCTTTGGGCGAAATCTTGCTTGCCGCTGATGGCCGCGGTCTGACGGGGCTTTGGTTTGAGGGGCAGGAGCACTTTGGCTCCACGCTTCTCAAAGAAGATCCCGAACATGTTGAAGGCGCCGATGCGGTTTCTGGTGCTGGCGGCATGTCGTCGGTGAGTCCGGCAAATGGCGCGGCTTCTTCGGTGCTTGAGCGTTCTTGGGCTTGGCTGAATGCTTATTTTGCGGGGCAGGAGCCTCGGTTTACGCCGCCGTTGCATATGATTGGTACGGCGTTTCAGCGCGAGGTTTGGTTTGAGCTGCTTTCAATTCCGCGTGGCGAGGTCGCCACTTATGGCGAAATTGCGGCTCGTGTCGCCGCCCGCCATCGTGTGCCGGGAAACGAGGCTCCCGTTGTGTCCCCGCGTGCCGTGGGGGCTGCGGTTGCACGCAATCCCATTTCGATTATCGTGCCGTGCCATCGCGTGGTTGCCGCCGATGGTTCGCTCAACGGATATGCCGGCGGGCTTGACCGCAAGGAGTGGCTGCTTCGGCTCGAGGGCGCGTACGAGGAATAACGTTCGAGCACTTTGCATAGCCAAGACGCCGTGAAAGAACGGGATGCGCTTTCCGAATGGCGTCCCAAACGGAAACCGTGTCCCGGAATACAGCCTTAGAGTGGGATGCCGTTTCCGGTTGAGACCACTTGCTTGGACATCTTTCTACGCCCGCTTCTGCAGGGCATAGATCGACTTATCCATGTTGAACAGGTAAGCCGCGACGCAGACGATGAAGAATGCCGGCAGATTACCGAAACCGAAGACTTCGCAGCCAATCAGGATGGGTGCGAGCAGCGTATTGGTGGCGCTGCCAAAGACGGCTGCGTAGCCCAGCGCGGCGCAAAGCGCGATGGACATGCCGAGTTGAGCCTCGTTATGGCGACATCTGGGTAACAGAAAGGCCCGCGTTCCTCAGAGGCAAGATAGGCAATTCTGCTTTTGAGGTAGATCTCAATTCTGCCGACCGCATCAAACATTAACTGCCGGAGGGCTCGGTCAAATTCATACGTGTAGATGATGGTTTCGAATGTTGTGCCTTCGCGAAAGATGGTAATCCCGGACTTGCATTTGGTTTTGTAGGGAAACCAGTAGGCCGACAGTCTGTAGTGGCCGACTTCGACCAAAGCTCGCTCGAGTTCGCTTTGATCAGAGCACTTAAGACCCCTGTATTCTGTCAATAGTGCTATTTGTTCGTTGATGGATATCCACGACTTCTGCTATTTCATTTAAGCCTCTTGATAGAAAAAGAGCTGGAGTTGCGCATCGTTGAGAGGCTTTCCAGCTTTAGCAAAACAAACTTATAAGATGCGACGGGCCGCGTCAAGATAATTACCGGACGGCCTAGGAGGCGGCTAGTTGGCTGGCTTAAAACCCAGCGCGTGAAATGACGCCCACGCTATTCAGCGCGCTTGATAGGATGACGAACTACAGTCTTTAGTTTCTCCGGTGCACATTTGCGTGGATCGGAGAGATAGATTTCGTGATGTAAACGGGTGTCTGAGAAGTCGGGGACATAGCCCTGCTCTGTCGTGTATTCATGCATGGCGTCTACGGTTGCCGGCTCGCTGTCATAGGGCCCGGTGTGCATGCATTGAACGCAGAGGCCCTCGTCAACTTTAAGCAGCTCGACGGCGGAAAAGTCCAGTTTCTTTTTGGTCGTGGCTTCTGTGACGGCCCAGTCAAAGTCATCTTGGGTGACGAAATCGGGCAGGCGGATGCACGAGATAAAGTTGAAATCGTCCTTGCGTACATAATCGATGTCGCCGCTCGGTGAGTCTTGCCACCAGAAGCCCTCGAGCGGCGGCACCACAAAGTCGAAGTAGCCCTCGATGTTCCTCGAGCCTTTCTTTGACATCTTGATGGTATAGGCGATGCCGTAAAGCAGCGGCAGGGCGTTTTGATACTCGCCACCTTCGGTATTTGGGTCGCCCTTGCCGCGAACGGCAACGTAGCTCATAGGCGGGACAGTTACGATGCTCGGCTTGCTTGCAGGTTTGTAGAGCTCCTTGCATTCCTTCTTAAAGTCGAATGCCATGTTGGCCGCCTTTCTGCGTATTGGCCTGCTTTGATAGCGGAATCATATCATAGAAACGAACAGCTGTTCGAATGATTTGGCTGACAGATTGAGATGTGTGCGTTGTGTTTGGCGGTCGGCCTGACCCCGTCGATGATGTCTCTGCCTTCCCGGCGCCCGCCTACACCCGTCATTCCCCCATATAAAACCTGCCAAAATAAACCTGTCCCTTTTTGGTCGGTGCGAAATGGGTAATACTAAAGAGTTATCCGACCAGATGGGAATTAATCGATGGCTTATATCGAGTTCAAAGACGTCATCAAGGCGTACGGCGAGGGCGATGCCCGCATTCACGCGCTCGACGGCGCGAGCTTTACCGTTGAGCGCGGTGAGCTCGCCATTATCCTGGGCGCTTCGGGCGCCGGCAAGACTACGGCGCTCAACATCCTAGGCGGCATGGATACGGTAACCTCCGGCTCCGTGACAGTGGACGGGCGCGACGTGAGCTCTGCCAACGAGGCGCAGCTTGTGGAGTACCGCCGCGCCGACGTCGGCTTTGTCTTTCAGTTCTACAATCTGGTTCCCAACCTGACGGCGCTCGAAAACGTTGAGCTTGCAGCTCAGATCTGCCCCGATTCGCTCGATGCCGAACAGACGCTTCGCCAGGTTGGCCTGGGCGAGCGCCTCGCCAACTTCCCCGCGCAGCTTTCGGGCGGCGAGCAGCAGCGCGTGTCCATTGCCCGCGCACTGGCCAAGAACCCCAAGCTGCTTTTATGCGACGAGCCCACGGGCGCGCTCGACTATAAAACCGGCAAGCAGATCTTGCAGCTGCTGCAGGATACCTGCCGCAAGCAGGGCATTACGGTCATCATCATCACGCACAACTCCGCGCTCGCGCCCATGGCCGATCGCCTGATCCGCTTTAAGAGTGGTCGCGTGGAGAGCGAGACGGTCCAGCAAAATCCCGTGCCTATCGAGACGATCGAGTGGTAGCGCCCATGGACCAGGACCGCCAAAACAGCCAAAACCACGATACGGAGCGCGCGGGTCGCGACCGGGAGTTTGCGACCTACCGCACCGCTCAGAGCTCAAACGATATGGTGCCGACGGTTTTTCGCCGCGGCATCTACCGCACAATCCGCGGCAGTCTTAAGCGCTTCTTGTCCATCGTGGTCATCACCGCGCTCGGCGTGAGTGTGATGTGCGGCCTTAAGGCGGGCTGCGAGGATTTGTGCGATTCGGTCGACGCCTATTTTGACCAGCAGAATGTCTATGACATTAACGTGCAGTCGACCTGTGGCCTTACGCGCGACGATCTCGCGGCTATCCAAGAGATCGACGGCGTCGAGACGGCCGAGGGTATCTACACCGAGACCGCCTACACCGCCGTGGGCACAACGCGCGAGCGCGTGGTCGTGCAAAGTCTCTCCAAGGAGAACATCGATCAGCCAGTGCTCGTGAACGGCGATTTGCCCGAGAGCGCCGATGAGGTGGCGGTAACTTCGAAGTTCCTGAAGGCTTCGGGCAAAAAGCTCGGCGATACCGTGAGTTTTGCCGCCAATGACGCGAGCTCGTCCAACCAAAGTGCCAAGGATCAGTTTGCCGCGGGCGATTACACCATTACGGCCGAGGTCCTCGACCCCACTGATGTGAGCTCCGACTCGACAGTCAACGCCTTCCGTGCCGCTTCGGCTGCGGACTATAAGTTCTATGTGAGCGAGGATGCCGCGACATCATCGTCCTACTCCGCGGTCCACGTGATCGTCGAGGGAGCCAAGAGCCTCAACTCCTACTCGGATGCCTACACGGCAAAGATCAATGAGGTCAAGGGCAATATCGAGAAGATCCGCGAGGAGCGTGAAAAGGCGCGCGTCCAGGAGCTGACGGTTGACACGCCGGCAAGCTTGGATGCGGCTGAGCGCCAGGCCGCCATGCTCTTTGGGATTGAGCAGGATAGCATCAACCGCATGGCCGAGGGCAGCGAGGAGCGCGTCCAAGCTCAGGCCGAGTTGGACCAGCGCCGCGCCGCCGCCGATCAGCAATTCGCCGATGCCCGCGCCGAGCTTTCCAATCTGGGTGAATGCACTTGGTACATTCAGGACCGCGGTAACATCGCAAGCTACTCGAGCGTCGAGAGCGACAGTTCTTCGATCGAGGCCATCGCCACGGTGTTCCCGTTTATCTTCTTTATCGTCGCCGTGCTCATCAGCCTCACCACCGCCACGCGCATGGTCGAGGAGGAGCGCACGCTTATTGGCCTGTACAAGGCGCTTGGCTATTCACGCGAGCGCATCCTGTCCAAATACGTGGACTATGCGCTGTGGGCATGTCTGATCGGCGGCGTGCTCGGCAACATCATCGGCTTTGTGGGCCTGCCACTGTTCTTGTTTACGGTGTTCGACGATATGTACTCGCTGCCCCAGATGCTGCTTTCGTACGATATCGTGTCTTCACTCGTGTCGGTGGCGCTGTTTGCCGTGGGCGTGGTGGGCGCTACGATTATCGCCTGCCGCCACGAGATGGCCGAGACCCCAGCCTCGCTCATGCGTCCCAAGGCCCCGCGCGCCGGCTCGCGCATTCTGCTCGAGCATATCGGCTTTATCTGGCGCCGCATGGGCTTCTTAAACAAGGTCGCTGCACGCAACCTATTCCGCTACAAAAAGCGCGCCTTTATGACCATCTTCGGTATCGCGGGCTGTACGGCGCTTGTGATCTGCGGTATGGGCATCCGCGATACGTCGGTGGCGCTTTCGCCCAAGCAGTACGGGCATATCACGCGCTACGACCTGCTGGCGGTCGCCAATCCCGACGATTTTTCACAGACGTGCGCGGCATTGGATGGGCGCAGCGCGTCCAATGATTCCAACGTGACCGTGACTTCGACGCTGCCGATTATGACCGACAACGTCACCTTTACATTTGGCGGCAAGAGCGAGACTGTGCAGCTGATCGTGGTGCCCGATGACCGCACGAGTGACTTGGGCGATTACGTGCGTCTGGAGGATGAGTCCAAAGAACCGCTGCCTTTGCGTGACGGAGACGTGTATCTGAGCAAAAGTTCACAGCTGGTGCTGGGGATTCAGCCGGGCGATACGGCTCACGTCCAGGATTCGTCGCTCAATGTTGCCAAGGTCAAAGTCAGCGACATTTCGCTTAACTATCTGGGCAACACGCTTTACATGACGCAGGGCACCTATGAGCGCACGTTCGGCCGAAGCGCGCGTCTTAACGGCATCTTTGCACTGCTCAAGGGTTCGTCGGCCGACCAGATTGCGTTTAGCAAGAATCTTAAGAGTGACGGTTGGCTTACGATTTCGAGTACGGCCGAGCATTGGGAAAACTATGAGGCGAACTTTACGATTATCAATTCGGTCGTGGTGCTCGTGACCTTTATGGCGGCGTGCCTGTCGTTTGTGGTGGTGTTTACGCTGTCCAACACGAATATCTCCGAGCGCGAGCGCGAGCTGGCGACCATTAAGGTGTTGGGCTTCCGTCGCGGCGAGGTGCACCACTACGTCAACAAGGAGACGTTGATCCTCACGGCGATTGGCGCCGCACTGGGCGTACCGCTAGGCGGCTTGCTGGCCGAGAGTTTTACGTACATCCTGCAGATGCCGTCGCTGTATTTTGATGTTGAGGTCGAGCCGCTGAGCTACGTGCTATCCGTGTTGCTGGCCTTTGCCTTTACGTTTATCGTCAACCTTGCCACCAATCGAACGCTCAACAAGATCGACATGGTCGGCGCCCTCAAGAGCGCCGAGTAACCTGCCAAAAAGGGACAGGTATATTTTGGCAGGTTTTATCTGGGCAAACGCCGGACAACCATTAGGTGGCCCAGCGTTTGCCCCGTTTTGCTGGGGATGTCTGTCGTTCAGTGCTCTTACTGGCCAATCCAGTGTTGCGCATAGCTCTTAATGTCTTCGGTAAAACCGTCAAGGTCGTCAAGGGTGATCACGCTGTCGATAAGCAAATTGGCTATCTCGCGGTGCATTGTGCTGCGGCGAATGTCGTTTGCAATTACGCCTGAGGACAGCTTGTCTCTATTGAGGCGCTCTTCTAGTGCCCAAAATCTACTGGACGCTTCGCTGTCGCCGTTCAGCATCTCAACGTACTGGCCGATGAGCTTTTCCATATAACGTTCTTGCCATTGAGGAAGCATTTTCTTAAACAGCTTCCAGTCGCTTTCGGTTACGTCGCGCATATGTTCTCCGCTCGTCAAACGGGCTTTCCATTTGCCTTTCATTTTATTTGGTTTTCGCTCGCAGGTGCGGATGAGAGGCTCTCTTTAGCCTTCGAGATTGGGCTTGAATGGGTCGTATGCCACAAAACGGGCCTATCTACTACGTTTAATTGGATACCCTCAACCATGCCGGGAAAACGAAAAATAAAACCGCAGGTAGAAGGCCTGTCGATTTTCGAAAAAGGCGGTCATGGTTGGCCCCATCGAGTTAAACGTAGTAGATAGGCCCTTTTCGTGGCGGACCATCAAACGAACGCCGACGCTTGTGCTGTAGCCGCTCCGATCATTCGTAAGTTGCGGTGGAATAGTTCCTAAATTCGACTACTCAAGGCTAAAACCGGAACTATATCACCGCAACTTAGGAGGGAGGGGCGGGGGGGGGTACTAGTTGGGTGCTGCCGTCGGGCTGGGATGGTTTAGGCTCGTTCGCGATGCTTCCATCGTTTACGGCACCAACGCATGAGTGCTTTTACGACCGGGATGGTGATGAGAATTACCCAGGCGGGATGGGGTTGCCCCAGACAGAGCCACATGTAGAGGAACCATGCCTCGGCACTGACCGAATAGACGACATCGATCAGCTTAGATAAGTGGCGTTGGTCGATAAAGTCGCCAAGCGCGTAATAGACGGGAATCAAAAAGACGAGGAAGAGTCCCGTAGCCCATGTGCCGTAGGCAATGCCGAGCACCAGGTAGGCGAGGGTGACGAGCGCGGGGAAGGGGAATTTGTTCCATGTACGTCCGACCTTGGTGTGGAAATGCTTGCCATGATGGTCGAGCTTGTCGTGTGCTTCCTTCCAGCTGGAAAACGTCTCGCCGTCGATGGTGACGGTGCCGTCGTCATTGGTATGCACGCTATGTCCATCGTCCTCAAGCGTATCGATATGCAATCCGCCTGGCCCCACATGGACCTCTTCGCCCTTGCGCTCGTTAGCCACATGGATGCCATTCCAGCCAACATGGACCTCTTCGCCTTTGTTGGGATCAATAACGTGGATGCCGCGCGTGAGGGAAATATCGACAAGTGGCTTATCGCTGTAACCAGAGTGCTCAGTAGAAGCCTCAGCCTCTTCAGCCTCATCTGAAGCTTTGGTGCCGGCGTCGCTGTCCTGTGCCTCATCATCAGCTTGCGAGTCGTCAGTGCTATCCACCGTCTCCCCATACAACAGCTCATCCAGCGACACGCCATACAGCGCGGCGAGCGCAATAAGGTTATCGGTATCGGGCGAGGACTCGCTGCGCTCCCATTTACTGACAGCCTGACGACTCACGCCCAGCTGGGCGGCAAGCGCCTCCTGAGAAAGCCCGGCAGCCTTGCGGCGATCAACGAGCCGCTGTGCCATCGCAAGATCCATGGTGGTTCCTTTCGTTTGATGGTCGAATCGAATGAGCCGAGTATGCTGAGAACAACCGGTAGCGACCACCATTTCTAGTTAGAATCTGCTCCAACCCTACCGCAACTACCGGTAGCAACCCCTAACGACCAGCCATTTCAGGACAAATGTCAGTGCAAGTAGCAGCCAAGAGCCCCCACTCAGTAAGTTGCGGTGGAATAGTTTCTAGATTCAGCCATTTGAGGGCTAAGCTGGAACTATTTCACCGCAACTTAATTTCAGGCTAGGCACCTGTAGCAAGAAGGCGAATAGCCTCGGCGAGTATGTAAACGAAGGGCCCTCCGACCCCGCCCGACGATTTCGATTGGCGACCTTTGACGGAGTCAAGGGAGGAGCCAAATCGAAATACGTCGGGCGGGGTCGGAGGGCCCGATGGGATGGATTTCGGCCGAGGCTATTCGTCGCCGAAGCTGATGCCCAGCGCCTTGGCCTCGCGCACCAGATCGCTCTGGGGGTCGACAAACTTGAGCTTGCCGGCGACCTCCTCGAGCGGCATGTGGCACATCTTGCCGTCACGCAAGGCAATCATGTAGCCAAACTCGCCACGCAGGCAGCCGAGCGCTGCCTCGACGCCGCACTGAGTCGCAAAGATGCGGTCCTGGGCGTCGGGCTGGCCGCCGCGCTGCGTGTGACCGGGGATGGCGACGCGGGTCTCGCGACCGGTCTTGGCCTCGATCTCCTTGGCGATGTCGTAGACGATCGACGGGCTCGTGCGCTCGGCGAGTTTCTTCTTGTACTCCTTCTTGGACAGCGCCGCGTCCTCCTTGGAGATGGCGCCCTCGGCGACGGCCACGATGGTAAAGCGGCTGCCGGTCTCCATGCGATGCTCGATGGTCTTGATGACTTGGTCCATGTCGTAGGGGATCTCGGGAATCAGGATGACGTCCGCGCCGCCCGCGACGCCGGCGTACAGCGGGATCCAGCCGACCTTGTGGCCCATGATCTCGATGACGAACACGCGGCCGTGACTCGAGGCGGTGGTATGGATGTCATCGATGCACTTGGTGGCGACGTCGATGGCGCTCGTAAAGCCAAACGTCATCTCGGTGCCCCAGGTGTCGTTATCGATGGTCTTGGGCAGGGCGATAACGTTGAGGCCCTCTTCGCGCAGGCGGTTGGCGGTCTTGGTGGAGCCGTTGCCGCCCAGCATAAACAGGCAGTCGAGCTGCAGCTTGTGATAGGTGTGGACCATCGCGGGCACCTTCTCGACGCCGTCGGCCTCGGGAGTGTCCAGACGCTTGAACGGCGTGCGGCTCGTGCCCAGAATAGTGCCGCCGCGGGTGAGGATGCCGCTAAAATCGGCGGGTGTCATGACACGGAACCTGCTGTAGATAAGGCCCTGATATCCGTCCTCAAAGCCATAAATCTCGATAGGCTCTTTGCTATTGGTCATAAGCGTTTTGACAATGCCGCGCATGGTGGCGTTGAGCGCCTGGCAGTCGCCGCCACTAGTAAGAAGACCGATCCTAAGCATGGTGAATCCTTCCGGGCAAGTTATAACATGCGCATAAGTTTACCCCCGCACACTGTTGATGCGGGGGTAAAACGTGTTAGCTCAAGCGTATGGAAATGTAAGCAACGTCAGGCGAGCGTAAGGACGACGGTGCCAGCGCCTTACAGCGCGAAGGCATCGACGTCGCCCCAGTGGCGGCGCAGCGTGATGGCGGCAGCGGGCTCGGTGTTGTCAAAGACGACCGACCACTGCGTATTGCTGGTGATGTCTTCCGGATTGGGCTCTTGCGCTGCGGCGCGTAGGGCCTTCCAAGCGACTGCCTCGTCCTGGGCACCGACATGGGCGTCAAGGACATCGGCGATTGCGACGGCGCGCTCTTTACCATGGCCCAGCTCGCCATTCTTTTGATTGGGTAGCACTTCGTCGCCATAGCAGGCATAGAAGTTCGTAACCTGGCGTACAGGAGTCGCTTTAAAAGCGCGGTCGGGATCGCGCGGATCCCACTCTACTACGCGCGCGTCACCGGAGGCGTCGTTGATAAAGAAGTGGTAATCGCGTCCGGCCATGGCGTGCATGTCGTAGGCAGAAAGCAGGTCGACAGCTTCTTGCGTGGTGGCGGCACGGTCGAGCACCAGACGGATGGCGAGCGAGGTATTGATGACGGGGCGTTGCGTGTCCTGGTCACAGGGCTTGGAATCCAGGGTGAGTACGGCAATGGATACGCCGCATTCGTTAACGCCGTCGAGCTGAGCAAACGGGCCCATGAGTGCGGCGGCACGTCCGGCGACGGAGTCAAGCGGAGTGTTATCGCCCAGGTTGTTAAGGGCGGCAAACCCGATGGAGGCATAACCGCCGCGTGGGTGATTGCGCACCAGCAACGCCGAGGTGTCGTCCTTAAAGTCGTAATTGCGGCCGGTGCGCACGCGGCCTTCGGCATCTACGGCGACAAAAGCGCTGCAGGCAAACTGGGGCGCCTGGACATGTGCCGGCACACCGGGCAGCACCTGCGCCACCACGGCATCGATGTAGGCCTGGTCGTCGCGCACGCCAGCTGCGATGATGCGGTCAAGGTCGTAGTCGTAGGCGATGTCGATTGCGTACAGGTCATAGCCGTCTGCGTAGCCAGTCAAGCGTTTGAGCGACGCGGCGGACTTGATTTGCTTGCGGTAAACGATGCCAGCGGCAGCGGCAAGGCCGACGGTGACTCCCGCGACACCGCAGGCGATGGCAATGTTACGTGGCTTCATGACGGCTCCTCTCGTCCTGTTAGCGCAATTGTCGCAAAAGGAGCGCGGGCATGATGGCTCAACTTGGTGAGCGGCGCGGAATTAAGCACGGAATGAAGAGTGCGGTGCTGGCGTGGCGGGGTATGCTGGAGGGGACCATCAACCCAGCGAAAGGGGAGAGCATGACGGATCAGGAAACGCCCGAGCGCGTGCACGTGACGGCTGACGATATCGAGGCCGCCAACGACCTTATCGACTTTATCGAGGCATGCCCCAGCATGTTCCATACGGCGGCGACCATTATGGCCGAGCTCGACGAGGCGGGCTTTACCTACCTGCCCGAGAACGCGGCGTGGGATATCGAGCCGGGCGGGCGTTATTACACGCAGCGCAACACCTCGAGCGTTGTTGCCTTTAAGGTGGGCGAGGACCTGGCTGCTACGTGGGGCGAGGACGGCGTTGCCGGTGACTATCATTTTCAACTGACGGCGTCGCACAGCGATTCGCCGACGTTTAAGGTCAAGGCTGTGCCCGAGCTTGACGGTGCGGGCGAGACGCTGCGCCTGAACACCGAGGCCTACGGCGGCATGATTGACTACACCTGGTTCGATCGCCCGCTGGCGCTCGCGGGCCGCGTGCTGGTGCGCGAGGGCGACCGTATTGAGAGCCGTCTGCTTGCCACCGAGCGCGAGGTCGCTATTATCCCGAGCCTTGCCATCCACATGAACCGCGGCGTTAATGAGGGCTTTGCTCCCAACCGAGCCGTTGACCTGTGCCCGCTCATTAGCGCCGGCGAGCTTAAGCAGGGCGATTTTGATGCTCTGATTGCCGAAGAGCTGGACGTTGAGCCCGAGCAGATTCTGGGCCGCGATCTGTTCCTAGTCAATCGTCAGGATGCGCGCATTTGGGGCTGGGCAGACGAGTTTATCTCGACGCCCAAGCTCGACGACCTGGCCTGCGCCTATACCTCGCTACAGGCATTTTTGGGCGCCGAGAACGCGCACGACGTCTCGGTCTTCTGCTGCTTCGATAACGAGGAGGTTGGCTCCGAGACCAAGCAGGGCGCCATGTCGACCTTCTTGGCCGACGCGCTGCGCCGCATCAACGGATCTCTGGGCTTTGACGACGAGTCGTACCATCGCGCCCTTGCCGCCTCGATGCTTGTAAGCTGCGACAATGCACATGCCGTGCACCCCAACCACGCCGAGAAGTGCGATGCCCGCAATCAGGTTGTACTCAACGGCGGCATCGTTATCAAGGAAGCCGCCAACCAGCACTACTGCACCGATGCCTTTAGCCGCGCGGTGTTCCAGGCCATCTGCGATGACGCCGACGTGCCCACGCAGGCCTTCGCCAACAAGAGCGATATGGCGGGTGGCTCCACGCTCGGTAACCTGTCGAACATGCAGGCGAGCATGCACGCCGTGGACGTGGGCCTGCCGCAGCTGGCCATGCACTCAAGCTACGAGACCGGCGGCGTACGCGACGTGATGTACGCCATCCGTGCCCTCACCGCCTTCTACGAGCGAAACCTAACCATCAACGGCGCCGAAAGCGTGGAGCTCTAAATGCGAGCCGAAGAAATGAAGGCCGAGCGTGGGGCTCAGCTTATTGATCGGGGTTTACAGCTGTTCGTCGCCGCTTGCCATGAGTCAGGGGTCGACGTGTCCAAGGCGCGACCAACAAGTGCTGAAGAACTCAAGCGTAACGCCTATTCGGACCGCTATGACGAGGAGACGGACTGGCTCTAATAAGCGAAGTGTCGAAAACGCTAGATGTATGTTTGATATCACTTTGGCGAGAGTGTTGCAGACAGAACTACCGGTATAGCGCAAGCCAACCTGACTCCATTGCGCCAAACCTACCAAAAAGGGACAGGTTCATTTTGGCAGGTTTTATCTGGACAAATGCCGCAATGCCAACAGCTGGACAGAATTGTTAACACACCGCGGGTTGAGCAAACGTCAGCGAGCGACGTCCAGAGCGAACAAGTTGGCATGAAAAAGGCAAGGCATAGACCTTCTGGTCATGCCTTGCCTTTTGAATGACAATTTGTCGCTCTGGGCGGCTCGCAGCGTCGACCGGTCCGCCGTTCGTTAGAACGGCGGAACCCTAATGCTCGATCCAGCAGCGAAGCGTCTCGCCAGCTTGCAAGTGGCGCAGGTTTTCCGCGGCGATGTCGACCACGTTATTGAGCGTAGCCTCCAGGTGGAACCATCCGGAGACGTGCGGTGTGATGAGCATGTTGGGCGCATCCCACAGGGGGCTTGTCTCAGGCAGCGGCTCGGGGTCGGTGACGTCGACCGCGGCGCCGGCAAGATGTCCCGACTCCAGGGCGGCAACCAAGTCGTCAGCAACCACGAGGTCGCCGCGGCCGCCGTTGGCAAAGAAAGCGCCTGGTTTCATCGCGGCGAAGAATTCGGCGTTCGCCAGACCGCGGGTCTCGGGTGTGCTGGGCATAAAGGTTGCGACGACGTCGGCCTCGGCCAGGCGCTCGGGCAGGGCGTCCATGCCGTCCATGTCCTCAAACACAATGGGGTAGACGAGCGGATGGCGCTTGATGCCGCGGACGTGCGCACCCATACTGCGGCAGAGCGTGGCGAAGTGGCCGCCGATATCGCCCGCGCCCAGCACCAGCACGTTGGCGTTTTTGAGCGAGGTGACCGGGCCCAAGTCCTCCCAGCGATGCTCGCGCTGCAAGTCGTGGTAGCCGGGCAGGCGCTTCATCATGGAAAGGACCATGGCAAACATATGCTCGCTCACGGCCTGGCCGTAGGCGCCTACCGAGCAGGAAAGCTTAGCGTCGGCTGGCACGGTGCCGGCGGCTAAGTAATCGTCATAGCCGGCAGTCTGCAATTGCAACAGCTGGAGATGTTCGCATGCCGTGAGCATGTCAGGGTCGATGTTGCCCAAGATCACGTCGGCGTTGGCGACCTGCTCGCGCGTGGCGGCGTCGGCACTCGTGTAGAAAAAGTTCTCGCCCGGAGCACTCGACTCAAGAATTGCGCGATGGCGGTCGTTGACGGGCAGCAAAACCAGGATGTTCACAAGCAGTCCTCTCCGCTCGACCTGCCAAAAAGGGACAGGTTTATTTTGGCAGGTTTTATCAGGCAAAACGTTCAAATAAAACCGCCGGATGCAAGACGAGCGTGCCCGTCAGCATCCGGCGCATCCACGGTTACCAGCTCAGCAGCTCGTAGCCGTCCTCGGTCACCACGAGCTGTACCTCGCACTGGGCCGAATCGCTGCCGTCCTTGGTGCGCACGCACCAACCGTCGCCCTTGCTGATCTTGATGTCGGGCGCTCCGGCATTGACCATAGGCTCGATGGTAAAGACCATGCCCGGAGCCATGATGGTGTCCACATCGGGTGCCTCGGTGGTAAAGCCCACAAACGGGTCCTCGTGAAACTCCTTACCGATGCCGTGTCCGCCGTACTCGCGCACCACGCTAAAACCGGCGTCCTCGACCGTCTTTTGCACGGCTTCGGCCATCACGGACAGCGGCAGCCATGGCTTGACGGCTGCCAGACCCGCCTCCACGCTGGCGCGGGTGACGTCGACCAGGCGCTGGCGGTCGGCCGAGACCTCGCCGATGCAGAACATGCGGCTCGAGTCGCTAAAGTAGCCGTCTAGGATCGTGGAGCAGTCCACGTTGATGATGTCGCCCTCGTGCAGCACGTCCGTATCGCAGGGGATACCGTGGCAGACCACATCGTTGATCGAGGTGCACACGCTTTTGGGGTAGCCCTCGTAGTTGAGGTCTGCCGGCGTACCGCCGTGCTCGACGGTGTAGTCGTAGATCATCTGGTCGATCTGGTTGGTGGTCATGCCCGCGGCGATGTGCTCGCCTACGTAGTCGAGCACGCCCACGTTGATGGCGGCGGAGCGCTTGATGCCCTCGATATCGGCGGGCGTCTTGTAGAGCGTGCGGGGCAGAACCTCCCAGCCCTCCTCCCACAGGCGCTCGAGGCGCTCGTCGAAGGCGCTGTGACATTTCTTATATTTTTTGCCGCTGCCGCACCAGCAAGCGTCGTTGCGGCCGGGTACGGGTCCTTTGTCATACATGGCTAACTTCCTTTCATCCGCAGCTAGTATAGCCCACCCATGCGTCCATAAAAGTTGCGGTGATATAGTTCCGATTTAAGCGGTTTAACAGCACAAATAGGAACTATATCACCGCAACTGATGGGGCGGGATGGCGGGCACTAGCTGCTGTGTGGTTTTGCTAGTAGCTCACCTGGCAGGGAATGCCGAGGGCGCGCACACGCGCGGCAATGGCGTCGAGGACGTCGGGTGCTGCTTTGGCAAGGCCGGTGACCGGTGTCTCGCGCGCCACCGTGTAGATGGTCGCCTCCTGCGGACGAATGCGCTCGAGTGCCGCGAGCCAAGGGCCAACGTACTCCTCGCCGGTATTGTCGAGAGGATTGCCCTGGTGTTCGCCGGTCAAAAACATCGTCTGGATAATGACGTGGCCGTTAAAGCTCGGGAACGTCTCGATCTGGTGCTCCACATCGTAGGGGCCAACGGGTTGATCGAGCAGCTGGATAAATGCCGGGTCGACCGTATCGAGCTTGAGGATGTTGTCGTCGACCATCATGAGCGCGTCGTGCACCTCGGGGCGGTCGGCGCGCGTGCCGTTGGAGAGCACGGCAATCTTGGAGTTTGGGGCAAGCTCGTCGCGCAGCGCGACGGCGCCGGCGATGGCCTGCGGAAACTCCGGTGCGGCGGTGGGCTCGCCGTTGCCTGCGAAGGTGATCACATCGGGGAGCTCGCCCTCGGCTGCCATCTCGCGCAGCTTTGCCTCGAGCGCGTCGAGTACCACGGCAGCTGTGTTGTACGGCTCGTGGCAGGGGCGCTCGGCGTTGAGGCCGTTTTCGCAGTAAATGCAGTCGAACGTGCAGATTTTGCCGCTGGCCGGCATCATGTTGACGCCGAGCGAGAGACCAAGGCGACGGCTACGAACGGGCCCAAAGATGGGGCTGGCATTCAAAAACGTAGACATAGGCATATGCTCCTCAAGACAATTAACCTTAAGCATAGCATCGGCTCCAACGTATGGTCCGGGCTTGTGCTTTGCAGGTTTCGTTTTTTAACTCTGCCTTCGATGCCGCGTCATGAAAAGCCTCGGGTCGGGTACAGTTAATCTGTTAACAAGGCGTAAGGCAATGCGGGTCCATCCAACCGCACTGACGTGCAACTGGACGAGCATTGATGATGGGGGCACAACATGGAATTTACGGTCGAGAATGCGGGCACCACGATCGCCTGCCGCGAGTATGCCAGCCCGGTTGTATCGTCCGATGCACCCGCCTTGGTTTGCGTGCACGGTGCGTGCGTCGACGGCGTCTTTTTTGACGCCATCGCCCGCGAGCTCGCCCGTGACTGTCGCGTCATTGCCTACGACCGCCGCGGTTGCGGCGAGAGCGGCGACGCTGCAGACGGACGCTACGACCTCGCCGCCCAGGCCGCCGACCTGCAGGCTGTTATCGAGCATATTGGCGCTCCGGCAAACGTGCTCGCGCACAGTGCCGGTACGTTGGTGGCCCTGGAGCTTCTCCGTGCAAACCCCACCATAATCCCGCGTGCGATTCTGCATGAACCCGCCGTGACGGCTGAGGGTGCCGGTCTGGGCGCGGCCCCGGTTTTGCTCGAGATGATCGCCGCGGGAAAGGTCTCCAGGGCATTACGGGCCTTCCTGGGCGCCATCGGCGATTCGGACCCTGAGGCCCCCAAGTTAACCGAGGCAGAAGCCAAGCATGCCCTGCGCAACGGCCGTAGTTTCATGGCAAACGAATACGGGATTACTATGACCTGCGTTCCCGATTGGGATAGTGTTCGTGCGTCGAAAACGGTGGCCGCCGTGCTCCTGGGCGAGCTCTCGATTGACACGCCTCGCGAGGCGGGCACAAGGGTGGCGGCTGAGCTTTTGGACTGTCCACTCGTAATGGTTCCCGGCGCGCACAACGGCCTGCGCGATCGCCCGGTAGCGGCTGCCCAGACTGTCCGTGACATCCTGGGGCTCTAGCACCCGCAATAGCCAAAGCAGACTTCACCCGCAAACGTTTCGGCCTTGTTAACAAATGTGCTCAAAACCTTACGTTTGCGGCTCCAATTGCGCCGTCTGCCAACTCATAAAAATGTAACGGCATTCACGTGCTTACCTGCATCGGCAAGGTGTTACCCTTGTAACATTTGGAACCCACCGCTACTATGCGAAGCTATCGAAAGGGCCCCATATGCTCAATAATCACGAGGCCAATCTAACCGACGAGGAGGCTGCCGTCGAGGTCGCCCGCGTCGCGAAGACCTACCCCGTGGTACGTTTGCTGTCGGCCGATCAGATTAAGAGCGAGCGTAACTGCCTGCTCGCCGGCGATCGCTGCCCTTGTCTGCGTCAGTCGAGTCTTGAGGCCTTGGCAGATTCGGGTGAGGTGTCGGAGCAACTGCTCAACGATGGTGTTGAGTACCGCGCCCGTCTGCGCCCTCTAAAGGTCGAGGGCGAGCCTCACGTCTTGCTGATGGTGCGTCCGATTGATGAGCAAGAGGCCACAGAAGAGGACCTTGTCTACACCGACGTGCTGACGGGCGTGCGCAATCGCCGATATTACGAGGAAAAGCTCCGTAGCGCCCGCATGAATGCCGGCATTGCGATGATCGACCTTGATGATTTTAGGGTCTTCAACGATACGTGTGGCCGTCATGCCGGCGACCTTGCGCTCGGTGCTGTGGCGACAGCCATGCGCAGCGGAATCCGTTCGACTGACGAGCTTGTGCGCTATGGCTGCGACAAGTTTGTGGTTGTCATGCCCAATATTCCCTCCGATGACTTCACCCGTCGCCTGCGTCAGGTATCCGATGCCGTTCGTTCCACGATTATTCCGGGCCATGAGCACGTGAGCTTGACGGCATGTGTTGGTGGCGTTCGCATTCATGGCGAGACGGTCGATGAGGGCGTTGGCCGTGCTGTTCAGTTACTGAGCCGTGCCAAGGCAAAAGCCGGTACGGTCGTGACCGATGCCGATTCCATCGAGGCCTTCCAAAGCGAAAAGCCTTTGGTGCTTATTGTCGATGACTCCGAGATGAACCGAGCCATTCTCAGCGAGATGCTCAAGGACGAGTATTGCATCCTCGAGGCCGACCACGGTCGTGCGGCGCTCGACATGGTCGACCGCTATGGCGATGAGTTGTCGCTCGTGCTGCTGGATATTGTCATGCCGGGCGTAAGCGGCTTTGAGGTGCTGGCCGATCTGTCGCGCCGATCGGTTAGTGACAATCTGCCCGTCATCATGATTTCGAGCGAAGATTCCGATGATATGGTTCTGCGCGCGTACGAGCTGGGCGCCTCGGACTATATCAACCGCCCGTTTGACTCCCGTGTCGTGCGCCGCCGTGTGAGCAACACCATCCGCCTATACGCCAAGCAGCGCCGCCTGACGAACCTGCTGTCCCAGCAGTACAACGAGCGCGTCAAGAACAGTCGCATGCTCATCGACATCATGGCCGGCGTCATGGAGCTTCGTAACGGCGAGAGCGGCAGGCACGTTACGAACATCGAGAAGCTGACCGAGCTGCTGCTTGGCTGTCTGGTCCGGCGTAGCGACGCGATCTCCCTCGACAATGAGGAACGCTCCACGATCGCCCTGGCTTCGGCGCTGCACGATATCGGCAAGATGTCGATTGACGATGCGATTCTCAACAAGCCCGGACGCCTTACGCCCGAGGAGTTCGAGATTATGAAGACGCATACCACGATCGGCGCCGACATGCTGCTTGAGCTGGGCCGCCATCACGCCGGCAATGCGCTTATGGAATATGCGTACCAGATTGCGCGTTGGCACCACGAGCGCTGGGACGGCAAGGGTTATCCCGATGGCCTTAAGGGCGACGAAATTCCCATTGCCGCACAGGTGGTTTCGGTGGCCGACGTGTACGATGCCCTGACGAGCGTGCGCGTGTACAAGGACGCTATCCCGCACGAGGAAGCGATCAAGATGATTCTGGACGGTAAGTGCGGCACCTTTAACCCGTTGCTGCTCGACTGTTTGCTCGAGGTGCAAGACCAAATTGCCGAGACGTTGGCACGCCCCGCCGATGTCGTCGCGTTTCCTACGATTTAGTTTGAACAAAGGAGTTTTTAACCCATGATTTCCATGCGTGAGGCGTATGAGAAGATCGGCGCTAATTATGAAGACGCGTGCGCTCGGCTGATGGGCGAGGAAATGCTTGCCCGCTTTGCCCTCAAGTTTTTGGATGACGAGAGCATGGACAAGTTGGAGGCCGCCATGGCGGCGGGAGACGCCGAAGGTGCGTTTATGGCAGCGCACACGCTCAAGGGCGTGAGCCAGAACCTGGGATTTGATAATCTGTATGAGCCGGCGGTTGTGGTGACCGAGGCGCTGCGCGGCACCGATGCCGTTGACGGCGCTCGCGAGGGAATGCATGCGTTGCAGCAGCAATATGCGGCAACGATGTCGGCTCTGCGCGAGGCGGCCGAATAAGAGCTTGCGGGCCTTGATGACTATGAGAGTGGATAATCTCCCGTTTTAGGCCCGGTGGCGGCCTCAAAGTGGGAGATTATCCACTCTCGTTCGATATGTGTCCAAAAATCCACGCTCACCCCTCCGGGTTAGTAAATGGCCTATGCGCACTGGCGGGGCTTTCCGCATGCAATCAATATCGTTGTTCGATAAACTGTTCGAATAACGATAGAGTCGATGAGGGTGAGTGTATGTCTAACAGCGTTCAGCGTATGGCCAAAGCGGGCGAAAATATCAGGAAGCTTGGCTTTTGCATGGCAGCCGTTTTTGCAGGGATGCTCGTCGCTTTTGCCGCGTTGGTTGTTTACGTGATCTGGTATGCGGTTGCAAACGTTGCCTCTGTCGATTCTTTCGGCGTCGTGACGCTTCTCGATGGCGGGTGCATCGTTATCCCAAGCGGACTGTGCCTGGCACTCGTCGTGGGTATTTCGCTTGTCGTTCTGTGTGGGATCAGCCGTAACATCTCGCGAGGCGTCTCGCCTTTTACCAAGACGCATGTGCGGCTTATCCGTGTTCTTGCGCTTGCCTTTGCTGTTAACGCCGCGGTTTCGCTTATTGGTGCCTACGGATCGGTCAATCTTACCATTGGTGGGCTGGAGCTTTACGCCGTGCCTCATTCCTTCGTTATTGAGATTTGCCAAGGCGTTGCCTTTGATGCGGGGTCGCTTATCGGCGCGGCTGTCTGTCTGTGTATCTCGGTGATCTGGAGTTATGCCTCGCTGCTCCAAGAGCAGTCTGACGAGCTTGTGTAGGAGGAAGCATGAGCTATCTCATCATCGAGCTTGAGACGCAGCTACTTAAGACCGGAAAGACCAGTGCTGATCTGATTCGTGCCACGGGGCATACTCCGGCTAATATTTCTAAGCTAAGAAACGGAAAAATTAAAGCTATTCGCCTTAAGACGCTTCTCGATATTTGCGATGAACTTGACTGTCAACCGGGAGATATTATTCGGCGGGTGAGTGAGAAAGAGCTTGAGGAGCTTATTGTTGAGCGTGCAAAAAATGTCGTGAGGCAGATGCGGAATGGTGGAGGCAATGAGGCGTCGCTTCCGACATCAGTCTTTGCTGTAGATTTGAGCGACGAGTAGCATAAAGCGAACAGCTATAACGAAATATCAGCGTAAAGGGGCCCGTGTCTAACACGGGTTCTTTCTTTTAGATTACCTTGACAAATATGAGTTATCGAAAAACAATAACAACTATGAAAAACGATAAAGGAAAGAAGGAACGATATGAGCGGTTTTGCTATCAAGCAGAACGGGAGGCCGATGAACGCATCAGCGATAAAGTTATCAAAGGTGTCAAAGCGCTACGGGAAACGGCGCGTTTTGCATGACGTTTCCTTCGAGGTGCATCAGTCTGAGCTCCTTGCCCTTGTTGGTGCAAACGGTGCGGGCAAAAGCACGCTTATTAAAATCGTCTTGGGCCTCTGCGAGCCGTCGTCGGGGAGCGTGGAGCTCTTTGGGGGCAAGTCGAAAAAAGAGCTGAGCCTGATGCGGACGCGTGTCGGCTATGTGCCAGATTCCTGCGGAGCATACCAATCCCTCAGTGCGGCTGAGAATCTTCGGATCCGATGTGCGGAATGGGGGCTTGATGCGAATCGTGAGATTCCTCGCGTTTTGAGCCTAGTCGGGCTGGACGTCGAAGAGAAAAAGAGCGTGAACAGTTTTTCTCTGGGAATGAAACGGCGGCTGGATATAGCTACGGCTTTGTTGGGCGACACCGACGTACTAATTTTCGATGAGCCGGCAAATGGATTGGACCCGCTGGGCATCGAGAGTATATGGGCCCTTATCGGTCGATTGAATCGAGAACAGGGTAAGACCATGCTCGTCTCTAGCCATGATTTGGATGAGTTGGCATCAGTTGCAACAAGTTGCGTGTTTATTCATGACGGCGAACTGCTGAAAAAGGAATCGATGGACGTCATAAGGGATGAGGCGTCGTCCCTAAAAGAGTATTACAGGCGCTTGATGAAGGCGGTCTCGCTATGAAGCGGGCGATCCATCCCATAAAGGCAGATATGATGCGTTTGCACAGGATGTTTCCGGCGAAGTTTGGTCTTGCGCTTATTCTGGCGTTCGGCCTTCTCTTCGGTGTCTTTCTAAAAAACGGAACAACGTTGCTCGCCTTTGGCAATAGCGTTTTTGGGGAGGATATTGGTTTCTGACGCTCCTATATGGCAAGGTCTTTTTTAGAATCCATTTTTCGCTCGGCCTCGAAGGCCTGCCTGTCCCAATCGAGCGGGAGCCCCGCCTCGACCC
>CABUGI010000003.1 GCA_902491055.1 uncultured Collinsella sp.
TCGGGGGTGTTTTACAACATATTGGGGGTGGAGTGGTGGGGTGGGGTGGGGGAAGGGGTGGGGAAAGGTGTTGAAAAATGGGGCGGTTCCCCATATTATTAATGACGTCGACAGGCGGGGTGGTTCCCCGCGTACGTGCCATCTGAGTAACCGAGGGGAGGGCGCACATGGGAATGACGGGTGCATACGAGCGCAATCTCGATGCAAAAGGTCGTCTATCCCTGCCTGCACCCCTTCGTGAGGAGCTTGGAGAGCACGTTCGCGTGTTTAAAGCTCTGGATGTCGATGCTCTGTACGTGTTCTCTGCCGAGGCCTTCGATAAGTGGGTCGAAGGACTCTTCGCGGGTCGTGAGGGCCACGAGGGTTTTAACCCGCGTGACATCAACGACCAGAAGCTTATGAGGGCGATCAACAAGCGCACCACGTCGATGGATGTGGACAGCGCAGGTCGTATCGGTCTTTCTGAGTCTCTCCGCAAGCAGGCGAACCTCGACCGCGAGGTCACGGTTGTGGGCAACTACGACCACCTTGAGGTTTGGGACCGCGCTACGGCCGATGAGGACGATGATGACGAGGCCCTGCTGGACCTCTTCTTCTCGTAAGGGCAAGGCACGAGTAACGGATGGAGCGTGGGATCTTGACACAAGAATATCGGCATGAACCTGTCATGCTCGGCGAAGTGCTTGAGTCGCTGCAGCTAAAGAGCGGTTCCGTCGTCTGCGACTGCACCCTTGGCGGTGCCGGCCATTCGGTAAAGATGGCCGCGCAGGTGGGGGAGACCGGCCTTTTGCTCGGCGTCGATCAGGACGACATGGCCCTCGAGGCCGCTGGCGCCCGTCTGGACCGCGAGGTTCCCGGCGTACCGCACCAGCTGCTGAAGGGCAACTTCGGCGACTTGAACGAGCTGCTTTGCTCGGCCGAGGTGCCTGGGGTCGATGGCTTCCTGTTCGACTTGGGCGTTTCGTCGCCGCAACTCGATATCCCTGGCAGGGGCTTTTCGTACAACGAGGACGCCCCATTGGACATGCGGATGGATCCGGGTAACAACACCTTAAACGCAGCTGAGGTCATCAACACCTATAACGAACACGACCTCGCCCGGATTCTACGCGTCTACGGCGAAGAGAAGTTCGCCTCGCAGATCGCGCGTGAGATCGTGCGCCGCCGCGAGCATGAGCCGATCGAAACCACCGGTCAGTTTGTCGAGATCATCAAGGCTGGCATCCCCGCTGCCGCTCGTCGGCATGGCGGACACCCAGCCAAGAAAAGTTTCCAGGCCATTCGCATCGAGGTCAATCACGAACTCGATGTGCTCGAGCGAGGGCTTGACGCCGCCACAAGGTGGCTCAACCCGGGCGGACGCATCTGCGTCATCTCGTATCACTCGCTCGAGGACCGTATCGTAAAGAACCACTTTAAGGAGATGAGCCAGGGGTGCACGTGTCCGCCGGAGATTCCGGTGTGCGTGTGCGGCAACGTGCCGATACTCAAGGTCATCACCCGCAAACCCCTGGTTGCCCAACCCGATGAGGTTGCGCGCAACCCTCGGGCGAGATCAGCCAAGATCCGCGTGGCGCAGCGTCTGTAGACGCGACCGCGCGATATTGGACCTCCCGCTCGTACCACAAACGAAGCTTAAACACACTACCAACGTACTCGGGATGGGAGGCGGCATATCATGGGCTACAACACCTCAAACGCAGCACTCGCCTATGATATGAACGCCATGCCCGCCTATCGTGAGGCACCGCAGGCCCCCGTTGCTCCCCGCGAGCAGCGCACGCCGCGCTTTGATGTCTACACGGGCGCGGGCCGTCAGGCAAACCAGGCGGTAAGCCCGGTTTTCATGAGCGTTCTTAAAACGTTTTGCATCATTGCGGCCATCTTCATGGCGATCGGTGTCGCCCGTGTGGCGCTCGCCGGCGTTACGGCCCAGGTGCTCAACAGCAACGCCGCGCTTACCAACACGCTCGAGAAGGCGACCGACGAGAGCTCCGACCTGGAGGTCATGCATTCGGTTTATGGTGCCGACACGCGCATTCGCGACCTTGCGGGCGCTTATGGCATGGTGGAGCCCAGCGAGAGCGTTACACTTGATTTTTCGCAGGATGCAGCCGCGGGCGCTAGCTCGACCGCGACCGCTCAGTAACAAGACGGTAGCTGAGTATGACAAATGACTATCGCCGCGGTTCCGACGGGGGTCGCGGTTCTGAACGTCCCTCATCGCGGGGACGTTCTGGTTATCAAGGAACGGGTCGGCCATCTTACAACGCGAGGCCGTCCTATGGCAACGACCCCGCGTCGCGTCTCCGTGGCTCGAGTGGTCCTCAGATGCATAACACCAGACCGCGCAAGAGCTCGTCGACCGAATGGCTTACGGGCACGCCGCTGCCCCGTCGCAAAGCCGTCATGGGCTTCATCGGGTTTGGTTTGGGTTTGGGCGTCCTCCGCCTTGCCGACTATCAAATCGTGGAAGCCGATAAGTTGCGCGACCGCGCCGATGCACGTCGCTTGCTTGCGCAGACGCTGTATGCCAAGCGCGGTACCATCTACGACCGTAACGGCAACGTGCTGACGTCGTCTGTTGAATGCCGTAACATCGCCGTGAATCCTCAGCTTATCGAGGATGTTGACAAGACGGTATCGGCGCTGGTCAAAGCTACGGGAATCGATAAAAAGACCTGTCGCGAGCTCGTTGAGTCGGATGGCACCTGGGTGTATATCAAACGCCAGGTGGACGAGGACGATGCCGCGGCGCTGGAGAAGAAGAATCTGCCCGGCGTGCTCTTTGAGCAGGCCATGAAGCGCGTGTACCCCTACGGCAACCTGGCATCGCAGGTGCTTGGCGTGGTAAACGTGGACAACGACGGTCTGACGGGCCTCGAAAAACAGTACAACAAGCTTTTGACCGGAACCAACGGTTCGCTGGTGCGCGAGCGGGCGAGGGACGGTAGCTATATCGCGGGCGGCGCCTATAAGAAGGTTGCCGCGGTGGACGGCGTGGACATCGTGACGACGCTCGATGTCAATATCCAGCGTGCCGCCGAGGACGCCCTGGCCGAGGCGGTCGAAAAGACCAAGGCCAAGAATGGCTCGGCCCTGGTCACCGATCCCACGACGGGCGAGATTCTGGCTGCATGCTCGTATCCGACATATGACCAGACCGATCTGGAAAACGCCAAGACCGAGGACATGAACTTGCGCCTGGTTACCGATGCCTACGAGCCCGGCTCGGTCTTTAAGACGCTCGTGGCCGGTGCCGGCTTCGACTTGGGCGCCGTGCGTTCGAGCACGTCGTTTGAGGTGCCGGCGAGCATTAAAGTTGGCGACGACACCGTTACCGACGCCGACAAGCGCGACTACACCATGACCATGGACGTGCGCGAGATGATGCGCCGTTCGTCCAATGTGGGCTTTGTCCTGGTGGGACGCAAGATCGGTGCCGATGATTTTGCCACCTATGTGGACAAGTGGGGTATCGGTCATAGCTCCGGTGTCGATTTTCCGGGTGAGAGCCTGGGCATCGTCAAGGAGCGCGACCAGTACGACGGCGCCACGCTGGGCTCGATGAGCTTTGGCCAGGCGCTGTCCGTCTCGCCGATTGAGGTCGCACGTGCCGTGGGCGGCATCGCGAACGGCGGTGTGATGATGACTCCGCACTTCTATAAGTCCAGCAAGGGCGATGAGAAGGACTGGGGCGAAGGCGAGCGTGCGATTTCGGAGGACGCTGCCGCCCAGGTGACATCGTGCATGCAGACGGTCGTGTCCGAAGGCACGGGCGTTGGCGGTGCGGTCGATGGCTATGACGTGGCGGGCAAGACCGGTACGGCCGAGCGTGCTGACGAGAACGGCGGTTACCTCAAGGAGAACTACATGTCGTCCTTTATGGGCTTTGCGCCGGCACAATCGCCCAAGGTGCTGTGCTACATCACACTCGATGGAACGCCGAGCGGCTCGGATGCCGCCGCGGTGCCATTCCAGTCCATTATGGCCAACGCGCTCGACGTGCTGGGTATCCCGCGCACGAAGTAGGGGGTTACAATCTTGAGCGTGGTCTGCCGTTTGATCTGAAGGGTGTTCACATGCCCTGCACCACGCGCGCATGGCACTGGGATACAATACGCCGATAGCATTATTAGGTTTACAGGGGAGCTGCAATGATAGAGATCGCCGTCAACAACCTCGCGGCCTCAACGGGGGCCCGAACCGTGACGGAAGAAGTCGATCGGGTATGCCGCGGGTGCGTTATCGACTCGCGTCAGGTCGAGGAGGGGACGATCTTTGTCGCCTTCCCCGGCGAAAAGGTCGACGGCAACGATTTTGCCTCCCGTGCCATCGAGTCGGGTGCCGGTGCCGTCGTGATGACGCGCGAGCCCGATGCCGAGCTGGTTTCGCTGGCGCAGGACAAGGGATGCGCCATCTTGCTGACCGACGACCCCGTGGAGTTCTTGCTGCGCCTGGCGCACGTATATCGCTTGGAGCTTGGCTGCCTGGTCGTCGGCATTACCGGTTCGATTGGCAAGACGACGACCAAGGACGTGCTCGCCGCCGTACTCGCCAAACGTTATCGCGTCTGGGCCACGAAGGGCAATTTCAACAACCTGATCGGCATGCCGCTCACGGTACTTTCCGCTCCGGCCGATACCGAGGTTCTGGTGCTCGAGATGGGCATGAACCATTTTCATGAGATTGAGCGCCTGTCCCAGTCTGCCAACCCCAATCTTGCCATCGTGAGCAAGATTGGAACCTCCCACATCGGTATCCTGGGTAGCCGCGAGAACATCGCCCGCGCCAAGTCCGAGATTGTCCAGGGCATGTGCGCCGCCGGCGACTTCTCGCCGTTGCTGGTTTTGGGTGGCGAGGACGACTTTACGCCGTTCATTCGCGATACGTTCGCCCAGCCTGCGGGCATTGACGTGATGCTGGCCGGCGTCTCGGACGACGACGAGGTCCGCGCACGCGACATTCGCGTCGACGACGAGGGCCATCCGGTCTTTACGCTCGACTTTGGTCAGGGCGACACGGTCGATACCATGCTGGCCATTCCCGGCGTGCAGTCCGTGCCCAATGCCGTCAAGGCCGCCGCGGTCGCCTATCGTCTGGGCGTGACGCCCGAGCAGATCGATGCTGCCTTTAGGGGTCTTACGATCACCGGTCACCGTCAGGAGATCAAGCGCGCCAAGAGCGGAGCACGCATCATCGACGACTCCTATAACGCCAGTGCCGAGTCTATGGCTGCCGGCCTCGATTTGCTGTGCTCGCTCATCTGTGACGGTTCGCGCATGGCGATTCTGGGCGAGATGGGCGAGATGGGCGACGAGGCTCCCCGCATGCATGAGCTCGTGGGCGCCTATGCCGCCGCCAAGAAGCTCGACATGCTCGCGTGCGTCGGCGGCGAGCTGGCTCAGCTCATGGCCGATGCCGCACGTATGATGGGCATGGATGAGGACCGCATCCAGGTGTTCTCCGGTTATCAGCAGGTGCTCGACCGCATGGGCGGCGCGCTTGAAAATCATGATGTTGTACTGGTCAAGGGTTCCCGTTTTGTTGAGCTCGACCGCTTTGTGGAAGGTGTGTGCTAGCCCATGTTCGGCAATCCCTCGTATCCTACGTATCAGGCCTTTTTGGGACTTGGCATCGCTGCCGCCATTGCGTTGCTGCTTATGCCGTGGTGGATCAAGCTGCTGAAGGTCGAGGGTATCGGCCAGCAGGTTCGAGCCGACGGCCCCAAGCGTCATTTGATTAAACAGGGTACGCCTACCATGGGCGGCGTCATCATCCTTGTCGCGATCTCGCTGACCTGCCTGCTGATGGGCAAGCTCACCACCGAGCTTGTGCTCGTGCTGCTTGCAACGCTGGCCACCGGCGTTCTGGGTCTCATCGACGATCTGACCTCCGTCACGCATGGTCGCTCGCTCGGCCTGACGCCTCACGCCAAGATGATCGGTCTGACCATCATCTGCGTCACCTTTACCGTGCTCGCCGTCAATTGGTGCGGCGTCGCCCCCGAGATTCGTTTTCCCGGCGGCCTGACGATTGACCTCGGTGTTCTTTCGACCACCATCTGCGGCCTTTCGTTTCCGTGGCTCTACATTGTATTTTGCTGGCTGATGATCGCCGGTCTTTCCAATGCCGTGAACCTGACCGATGGTCTGGACGGCCTTGCCGGCGGCACTTCCATGATCGCCATGCTCGCCATGGCCGCCATGGCGTTTTTGCACGGTGACGTGAACCTGTCCATCTTCTGCACGGCGTGCGCCGGTGCCTGCCTGGGCTTTTTGTGGTTCAATTGCTACCCGGCGAGCATCTTTATGGGCGATACCGGCTCGCTTGCCCTGGGTGCCGCTTTTGCCTGCACCTCCATCATGACCAACACCGAGGTCGTTTCCCTCATCATCGGCGGTCTGTTTATCGTCGAGACCCTGTCGGTCATGATCCAGGTCGTCTATTTCCACTTTACGCACAAGCGCGTCTTCCTTATGGCGCCCATTCATCATCATTTCGAAAAGAAGGGCTGGGCCGAGACCAAGGTCGTTATCCGTTTTTGGATTATCGCCGCGGCCTTTGGCGCCGTTGGCCTCGCCCTGTTCTTCCAGTTGGGATAGTGGTCTTTCATGTCTCTTGCTGATGTCTTTAGCCTGCTTGTTTTGGGGCAGGGTAAATCCGGTCTCGATGTCGCCCGTTGGGCGTTGGCTCACCCCGAGCGCGTGAGCGCCACGACCGTGTATGGCGGCGGTACCTCCGAGCCCAATGACGCCACACGTGCGCTCGAGGCGCAGGGCGCGTCGTTTGTCTACGGCACCGAGCAGGTCGAGGGTGCCTATGACGTATGCGTGACGTGCCCGGGCATCTCGGAGTTCTCGGGCTTCTTTAAGGCTGGGCGCGAGCATGCCGCCCAGATTATGGGTGAGCCCGAGTTTGCCTATCGCCTGTCGCCCGATAACTGGATTGCCATCACGGGCACCAACGGCAAGACGACCACCACGTCGCTGACTGATTATCTGCTTAAGGCTGCCGGCGAGGCCAGCGTTGCTGTCGGCAACATCGGCGAGCCGCCGGTCAACGAGATTGACGGCCGAGCCCACAACGAGTGGTTTGTGGCTGAGCTCTCGAGCTATCAGATTGCTACGACAACCGAGCTCCACCCCCGCGTGGCGGTGCTGCTCAACATCACTCCCGACCACTTGGGCTGGCATAAGAGTCATAAGAACTATGCGCTTGCCAAGATCAAACTGTTTGACAATATGGTCGATGACGATCTGGTGGTTGTCGACGTCGAAGACGCCGGCATTCACGAGTTCGATGAGTACATCTACACGTCGGGTCGTCGCATCTGCAAGGTTGCCTTTGACGAGCCTGAGGGCGAGGATGCCGCCTTTGTGCGCGATGGCAAGATGATCGTGCGTCTGAAGGGCGTCGAGACCCCGCTCATCGCTACATCCGAGCTCAAGATCTCGGGCCATCACAATGTTATCAATGCCCTGTGCGCTGCCACGGCTGCCTTGGCAGTCGGTGCCGATGTCGACGGTGTCTGCCGCGGTCTGGCCTCGTTCCAGCCGCTCGAGCACCGCGTGGAGCCGTGTGGCGAGATTGACGGCGTGCGCTACGTCAACGATTCCAAGGCGACTAACACCGATGCGGTCGAGAAGGCACTGACGGCATTTCCCGATGACGACGTGATCTTGCTGCTCGGCGGCCACGATAAGGGTACGCCGCTTGCGGACTTTGCCCGCGTCGTTATGGACAACGTGCGCTCGGTCGTTTGCTTTGGCGATGCGCGCGAGCGCTTTACCGCCGCTATGGACGAGGCCGATGTCGATGGTGACGTGGATATCGCCCAGGCGGATGACCTGCGCGATGCCGTGGACGTCGCCCGTTCGCTGTCGAGCCGTGGCGACGTGATCTTACTTTCTCCTGCCTGCTCTTCGTTCGATGAGTTCTCGGGCTATGAGGAGCGCGGCCGCGTGTTTAAGGACTATGTGGCCCAGCTTGCCGCTGCGGCGAAATCGCAAATGGAATAGGGGTTGCCGGTGAGAGAGGAGAGCCCCCGACAAGGTATGAGGAGGCCCGACTCGGACCGTGCTTCCTCGCGGCGCAGCACACCGCGTTCCGGTCGCGGCGGGCAGACGTTTAGCGAACGCTATATTGCCGGCGTTCCCGCCCGTATCATGCGCCCCCGTTTGATATTCATGGCCTGCCTGTTTACATTGGTGTGCTTTGGCCTGCTGATGGTGTACTCGGCGTCTTCGGTCGAGGCGCTGCACGAGAATGGCTCGGCGACGTTTTTTCTGTTTCGACAAGCCGCGTTTGCCGGAGTTGGCGTGCTGGCTATGGTTGCCATCGTGCGCATCTTGCCGGACAGTTGGTTTGGGGAAGACGTGCTCAGGATCTTCCTCATAGGCATGATAGGGCTACTGTTTCTGGTGTTCTTGGTGGGCAGCGGCAGCCGTGGCGCCACGCGCTGGCTCAACATCGCCGGCATTCAGTTCCAGCCTTCCGAGTTTTTAAAGCCATTTGCCATTGCGTATTCGGCCATCATGCTTGATCGTTTCTTTTCGCCCGGTGGCAACATCAACGAATTCCTTCGCAAGATGGGCATCTACTTGGGCATTTCGCTCTTTCTGATCTTTATCCAGCCCGATTTCGGTACTGTCCTGATCATCCTGTTGACCCTCATGTGCATGGCGTTGTTTGCGGGTCTCGACCCCAGATTTATCATCGGCGTGCTAATCTTCGGCATTCTCGTGATTGTGATTGCGCTTGTTGCAGAGCCGTACCGTATGGTGCGTATTCAGGTTGCCTTGAACCCTTGGGCCGACGAGTATGGTGACGGCTATCAGGCTACGCTTGCCATCATGGCCTTTGCCTCGGGCGGTCTGTTCGGCCGTGGCATCGGCAACTCAACCATGAAGTACTCGTATCTGCCCGAGGCGCACAATGACTACATCCTGGCCATCATTGGCGAGGAGGTCGGTTTTGTCGGAACCGTGCTGTTCTTCTTGGTGTTTGCGATGCTGATCTATTCGGCGTTTCGCATTGCCGAGCAGGCGACCGATCGTCGGGGCGCGCTTATGGCGTCTGGCTCCGCGGTCATTCTCGCGGTGCAGTTTTTGATTAACGCGCTGGGCATCCTCAACGTGTTTCCCATGACGGGCAAACCGTTGCCGTTTATTAGCTACGGCGGTTCGTCGATTATTGTGTCGCTTATGCTTGCCGGATTGATCCTGCGCGTTTCATACGAGAGCGCCCGTCGCGATGAGTACGACCGTCGCCGCGAGAGCTTTGCCGTTATGGATGAGAGTACCGCTGGCGTGCCCCACGTGCGCGGCGAGCGATCTTCGCGTAACGGTTTTACCGTCCTGGATGGCTCTGCGACCGAGCCGGCAGTCCGCCCGCGTCAGCGAACGGCGCCGCAAGGTCGTCCTCAGCGCCCCAGCCCTCGCAACGCGGGCGGCGGATATAATCGAATCGATTTGAACTCGGACCCGTCGGCGCGTCTGCGCACCGACGACCAGGGACCGCGTGTACGAAGGGACTACCATGACCGATAAGATGACCGTTGCTATTGCAGCCGGCGGCACGGCAGGACACATCAACCCCGCGCTCGCCTTGGCCGAAGAGCTGCGTGATCGTGGCCACCACGTTGTGTTCGTGGGCCAGTCGCGCAAGCTCGAGGGTCGTCTGGTCCCCGAGGCTGGGTTTGATTTTGTGCCCATTACGGTCACTGGCTTCGACCGCTCCCGTCCTTGGACGGCGCTGACCTCGCTGTGGCGTGTCAATAAGGCCAAGCGTGCGCTCGCTGGTCATTTCTCAAAGGTCGGCAAGCCCGACGCTGCCATCGGTTTCGGAGCCTATGTCGAGGTTCCGCTGCTGGGGTGGTGCAAGGGCGCGGGCGTTCCGTATCTGCTGCATGAGCAGAACTCTGTTCCGGGCCTGGCCAACAAGATGATGAACTCCCACGCCGCCCGCGTGTGCATCTCGGTGCCGGCAGCGCGTTCGGTCTTTGAGCGCGAAGGTGACCCTGGCCACGTGCTCATGACCGGCAACCCCGTACGTCGCTCGGTGATCGAGGGCGATCGCGCTCGCGGCCGCAAAGCACTTGGCGTTCCCGAGGACGCTACGCTGCTGCTCGTCTTTGGCGGTTCACTTGGCGCCCAGCACCTCAACGAGCGCGTGGTTTCGCTCAAAAACGAGCTGCTTTCGCGCAAGAACCTCTATGTGTTGCATTCGACGGGTGCCGACGGCTTTGAGGAGACCGAGCGCGCTTTGGCGCTGACGCCCGAGGAGGCGAAGCGTTACCGCGTCCAGTCTTACATCGACAACATGGGCGATATGCTGGCTGCTGCCGATTTGGTGCTCTCGCGTTCGGGCGCATCGAGCGTGGCCGAGATCGCTGCGCTCGCCGTACCTTCGGTGCTCGTGCCGTATCCGCATGCGACGGCCGACCACCAAACCACCAATGCCCGTTATCTGGTCGACGCCGGGGCCGGCGTGCTCTGCGCCGATGCCGATATCGACGGTTTTGCCTTTGCCGATGAACTGCTGCACCTGGTCGATGACGCGGCGGCGCGCGACGCCATGCGTCAGGCGGCGCGTGGTCTGGCTCAGGATAGGGTCGCCGCTCTTCTGGCGGATGCGGTAGAGGGTTTGCGTTAGTTAGACGGGATATCGTCGGTCGCCCTCGCGCTGATGCGGTAGGTGCGGTACAGTTAACGGGTTACAGGCAGTGTTTACGCAAGGAGTACACGAGCACATGGCTGATTCCCAGACTGCAACCTCCGCGCCCGAGTTTAAGAGCGCCCACTTTATCGGTATCGGCGGCGCCGGCATGAGCGGCATCGCCCTCGTTCTGCACGAGCGCGGTTATGCCGTTACCGGCTCCGACCTTAAGACGTCACGTTATATCCGCCAGCTTACCCGCGCTGGTGTGAAGGTGCATGTGGGCCATGAGGCCGCCACGATCGACGAGGTCAAGCCCGACGTGGTTGTTGTCTCCACCGCTATTCCGGAGTCCAACCCTGAACTCGTGCGCGCTCGCGAGCTTGGTATTCCCGTGTGGCCCCGTGCCAAGATGCTCTCTGCTTTGGGCCACGGCTACACCACCGTCGCTGTTGCCGGCACGCATGGCAAGACCACCACGTCTTCGATGTGCGCCACCATGCTCGACCGCATGGGTCTGGATCCGAGCTTCCTGATCGGTGGCATCGTCGAGGGCTATGACACGAACGGCAAGAACGGCTCGGGCGACTACTTTGTCGCCGAGGCCGACGAGTCCGACAGCTCCTTCCTGTTCCTGAACCCCAACGTGGTCATTGTGACCAACGTCGAGGCCGACCACCTCGATCACTACTCGGGTATCGAGGAGATCGAGGCAACTTTCGCCAAATTCATGAGCCTGGTGGGCGAGGACGGCACCGTCATCGTCTGCGGTGAGGACCCGCATCTGGTCGAGCTCGCCAAGTCGACGGGCCGTCACGTGCTTTCCTACGGCTTTGCCGAGAGCAACGACATCGTCTGCATGCACCCGGATGTCAAGGGCATCCAGAGCGACTTTATCGTTCGCTTTGAGGACGGCACTGAGCACGCTGTGGAGATCAAGAGCAATCCCGGTCGCCACAACATGCTCAACGCCACGGCGGTGCTCACCGTCGCCCATGTCCTGGGCCTTGACATCGACGCCGCCGCCAAGGCGCTCTCGAGCTTTGAGGGCGTCCGCCGTCGCTTTACCCACGTGGGCGATATCGATGGCATCACCGTGGTCGATGATTACGGCCATCACCCCACCGAGATCAAGGCGACGCTTGCTGCCGCTTCGTCGCTGGGCTACAAGCACGTTGACGTCGTGTTCCAGCCGCATCGCTATTCGCGCCTGCAGGCCCTGTGCGACGACTTTGCCGATGCATTTGCCAATGCCGATAAACTGCTGCTGATTGATGTGTTCTCGGCTGGCGAGATGCCCATTCCGGGTGTCACCTCTAAGATGCTCGCCGATACCGTGCGCGCCAAGCATCCTGGCAAGGAGGTCGTGTACTGCTCCAGCCGTCTTGAGCTCAATCAGGAGCTCGAGCAGATGGTGGGCGAGGGCGACCTGCTGCTCACCATGGGTGCCGGTGACGTTACGACCGTCGGTCCCGAGTTTATCGAGTATCTGACTGCCAAGAAAGACGCTTAAGTCTAATGGGTCTGTTTAACGCCGTCATGGCGCTCTCGGGCATGATCGACACGGATGTGATCGAGGACGAGCGCCTTGCGCGTCATACGAGCTATCGTATCGGCGGCAAGGCCGACCTCTTTGTGACGTGCCATAGCTATCATGCCCTTCGCCGCGCCGTGGCGGTGCTCGATCGCGAGCAGGTGCCGTGGGTCATCATCGGCAAGGGCTCCAATCTGCTGGTTGCCGATGGCGGTTATCGCGGCGCCGTCATTTCGCTCGGACGTGAGTTTCAGCGCACGGTTGTTGCCGATGACGGTTGTACGCTGACGGTCGGTGCGGGCGTGATGTTTGCGCGCCTGGTCAACGATGCCCTGTCGCGTAGCCTCTCGGGCCTTGAGTTTGCCGTTGGCATCCCTGGCTCGGTTGGCGGTGCGATATCTATGAATGCCGGCACACGGACCGAGTGGATTGGCTCGCTGGTTGAGGATGTCGTAACGTTTGACCCGGCATCCGGTATCAAGCATTATGCGGGGTCCGAGATCACTTGGGGCTACCGCGAATGTAGCCTTCCCCGCAATGAGATCATCCTCGAGTGCGTGCTCAAGCTTAAACCGGCGCCCAAGGCCGACATTCGCGAGCGCATGGAACGGTACCTGACGAGGCGCAAGCGTACGCAGCCCATGGGTCGCGCATCCTGCGGGTCGGTCTTTCGTAACCCGCCCGATGCGAGTGTGGGCAAGCTTATCGAGGATTGTGGATTAAAGGGTTTTTCGATTGGCGGCGCGGAAGTTTCGCCCGTTCACGCTAATTTTATCGTTAATAACGGAACTGCCTCGGCCGATGACGTTGCCGCGGTTATCAGACATGTGCACGGAAAGGTGAGGGAGGCGTATGGCATCGAGCTCAGACCGGAAGTTAAATTCCTCGGCTTCTAGAGCATCGAAACCCACCTTCCGCCGCGCCGGAGGGCGTTCCGGCGCGCCTGCCAAACCTCAACGCAATACCGTCGCGCACTCTAAGTCTGTCGGGCATGCTCGACAGACCAGTCGTCCGGTTGTCGGCTCGCAGCTCGGTAATCGTCCGGCCGCAAAAAAGTCCTCGCGTCCCTCGGTGACGTCAAAGCCTGTTATGGGCGCCAAACCTGCCCGTCCCATGGCAACTCCTAAGCCCTCGACGGGAACTAAAGCGCCGCGTCCAGGTCGCACGCTGGGCGCATCGAAACCGCGCTCGCTGACATCGGTGCCGGCTACCGCCAAGAAGCCTTCGGGTAAAAAAAGCGTCAACCCGTTGTCTTCACTTGGGGCGATGGTAAATAAAACATCAGACGCCGCTTCTGTCGTTACAGGCAAAGGCAAAATCGTTGGCGGCGTTCTGGCCGTCTTGGCCGTGCTCGTCGTCGTTGCCATCGTGGTGATTAACTCTGGATTGTTTACCGCCACTGATATTCAGATTCAAGGCAGCGAGCATGTGACGAAGCACGATGCTATCCAGCTGATCGATTTGCCCGAGGGAACGTCGCTTTTTAACGTCGATCCCGACCAGATTACCGAGGACCTCAAGCAGAACCCGTGGGTCTCGGGCGTAGATGTCCAGCGTCAGTTCCCGCATACGCTCATCATTACGCCGATGGAGCGCAAGGTCATCGCAATTGCCTATATCAGCTCCGATGACCTTGCCTGGGCCATCGGGGATGATGACACCTGGATCGCCCCGCTGTCGACGTCGGTCGGAGTGGATGACCAGGGCAACGTCATCACGACGGGGCAGGGCTCAAATACCTTGACCGGAATCGATGCCGCGCTGGCGCTCGCTAAGCACTATGGCGCGGTGTTGTTGACTGATGTCTCGGCGGATGTCGCTCCGGTTTCCGGCCAGGCAGTGAGCTCCAAGGCCGTTAAGGCTGGCTTGGATTATGTGCGTGGTTTTTCGAGCGAGTTCTTGGGACAAGTCAAGGATATTTCCACGCCTTCGGTCGAAGCCATCTCGGCAAACCTCAATAACGGCATTGAGGTGTCGCTGGGCGATTCAGACGATATCGTCAAGAAGGAGCGCGTAGTCACCAAGCTGCTTTCGCAGGTAGAGGGCGTAACGTATATCAATGTGCGCTCTCCGGGTAACTATACATTTAGGAACGCTCCGACCTCGTAGCGCTGGTTGATGCTTTGTTGAGGGGCCATACCACGCCGTTTATCTGGTTTGTTTGGTTTTCACGGTCAATTATTTGACTGATACGTTCATAATGTGCAAACATAATACGGTTTACCTTTGCATTTACTTTCAACCTGAAGGTTAATGTGCGCAGGGGTCGACCCATGCTATGGCTATAACCTTTGTTCGGAGGACCGACATGCACGAGACAGAGATCAACAACTACCTTGCCGTCATTAAGGTGGTCGGCGTCGGCGGCGGCGGTACCAACGCGGTCAATCGAATGATCGAAGAGGGCATCCGCGGCGTCGAGTTTGTTGCCATCAACACCGATGCTCAGGCACTCGCGATCTCTGATGCCGATATCAAGGTGCACATCGGCACCGACCTTACCCGCGGCCTGGGCGCCGGCGCCAACCCCGAGGTTGGCCGCAAGGCTGCCGATGAGTCCCGCGACGACATTGCCGAGGCGCTCGCTGGCGCCGACATGGTGTTCATCACCTGCGGCGAGGGCGGTGGCACCGGTACCGGCGCTGCTCCCATCGTTGCCGATATCGCGATGAACGAGGTCGGTGCGCTGACCGTCGCCGTCGTGACCAAGCCCTTCACCTTCGAGGGCCGCAAGCGCAAGAAGAGCGCCGAGGAGGGCATTAAGACCCTCTCCGATTGCGTCGACACCATGATCGTCATCCCTAACGATAAGCTGCTCGACATCGCCGAGAAGAAGACCACCATGCTCGAGGCCTTCGCGATTGCCGATGGCGTCCTTTCCCAGGGCACCCAGGGCATCACCGACCTCATCACCGTCCCCGGTATCATCAACCTGGACTTCGCCGATGTTAAGACCATCATGAAGCAGGCCGGTACCGCCATGATGGGTATCGGTACCTCTTCTGGGGACACCCGTGCCGTCGACGCTGCCCAGCAGGCCATCTCCAGCCCGCTGCTCGAGAGCTCCATCGATGGTGCCACGCGCGTGCTGCTCTCCATCGCCGGTTCCAAGGACCTGGGCATCCAGGAGATCAGCGACGCCGCCGACGTTGTCGCCAACGCCGTCGACCCCGAGGCCAACATCATCTTCGGTACCGTTGTCGACGAGTCCCTGGGCGATCAGGTGCGTATCACCGTCATCGCTACGGGCTTCTCCGACTCCAACGTCAACCGTCAGGACGAGCTCTTTGCTGCTCAGCAGTCTCAGAGCAAGGCCGCTGCCTCCGCTGAGCCGCAGCGCACCGCTCCTGCCACGAGCCCGGCTCAGGCCGCTCCGACCCGCAACGTCGGTGGCACCGAGCTTCCTAACTTCGGCAACGATCAGTTCGAGCTTCCCGACTTCCTGAAGCGCGGTAGCTTCTAAGTCGTTCTTTGCATTGTTGTGCACAGGGGCGTGTCCGTATGGACGCGCCCTTTTTATTTCGACTTTGTAAACTAGAACCTCCAATCTCTTTACGTTCCCTTTACGATTGCCTCCAGCGCAGCAGGTATTCTTTTAGAGAAGTATGACAGCCGTATAAACGCGGGCTGTAGCGGCGATGCCGCGGTACTTGTGTTATTAGGAGGCTTTAGTATGGCAGCACGTGCGGACAAAGTTTCGCGTGTCGACCATGATGGAGTTACGTTGGTGGAGGGCGCGACATCCGATGTTCGCTTTGCCTTCACCGAGCGCGCCGGTGGCGTTTCCGAAGATGCGTACTCCTCACTCAACTTGGGCTCGCATGTTGGCGATGACCCCTTTGCTGTTCAAGAAAATCGTCGTCGTGCGCTCGAGGCTATGGGTGCCGCCGAGTGCGAGCACAACCTGCTCGTTCCCAATCAGGTCCATGGTGATCATATCGTTGCGGTGACCTCGAACGGCGCCGATGACCTTGAGGACGTTCGCGAGCAGATTGCCGAGGGCTGTGATGCCATCGTCTGCACGGCGCATAACGTGCCCGTGCTGCTCTGCTTTGCCGACTGCGTTCCCGTGGTGCTGGTGGCCCCCGGCGGATTTGCCGTGGTGCACTCCGGTTGGAAGGGCACGATTGCACGTATTTCCGCCAAGGCGTGCCAGGCGCTTTGCGATGCTGCCGGTTGCGATGCGAGCGACGTTTCCGCCTATATCGGCCCCCATATCTTGGGTGACGAATATGAGGTATCCCAGGAACTCATGGATCGCTTTGCCGCCGAGTTCTCTTGCATCGATGCGAATACCTCTCGCATGCTTGATCTTTCCGCTGCCATTCGCGAGGCGCTGGTAGATGTCGGTGTCGACACGGATAATATCGTGGATACCCAGCTTTCGACCGTGCGTCAGAACGACCGCTTTTATTCCTACCGTAACGAGGACGGCACCTGTGGGCGCCATGCTGCGATCGGCGTGATGCTATGAGAAAGATCGTATCGGTCCTGAGCGCCGCTGTGCTTACGCTTACGCTGTGCGCCTGTTCTTCGGGATCTTCTACCTCTTCCATTACCGTGGCCGGCTCCACGACCTGCCTTCCTATCGCCGAGATTGCGGCCGAGGGCTTTAAGGAGGAGACCGGCATCGACGTGCTCGTTTCCGGTTTGGGTTCTTCCGCTGGGATCGAGGCCGTCAGCGCCGGCACGGCCGATATCGCCAGCTCCTCCCGTGGACTCAATGCCGACGAACAGGATCTGGGCCTGACTCCCATCGTCATTGCCCACGACGGTATTGCGGTCATCGTGAACGACGACAACCCCGTCGATAACCTCTCGACCGAGCAGCTCCGCGATATCTACGCCGGCAAGATTACCAATTGGAAAGAGGTCGGTGGCGAGGACCTGAGGATTCAGGTCATCAACCGAGACGAGGCGTCCGGTACGCGCGAGGCCTTCCGTACCATCGTGATGGATGGCACGCCGTTCGATCGCCGCTCGGCTGTTCTTTCGGGTACGGGCCAGGTGCGCGACGTGGTATCTCGTTCGCGTGGGGCCATCGGCTACATTTCGCTGGGCTTCGTCGATAGCCTCAACGCCAAGACCTCGGTCAAGGCTGTCTCGGTCAATCATGTTGAGGCGTCCGAGAAGACGGTCGCGAGTGGCGGCTATCCCATCTCGCGCGACCTTTACTTCTTTGTGAAGGGTGCGCCTTCGCAGCAGGCGCAGGATTACATCGACTACGTGACGTCCGAAAAGATGGACAAGCAGATTCGCGAGGCGGGCTTTATTCCCGTCACCAACGACGAGAAGGGGAGTGAGTAGCATGGAAGCACAGGAAAACTCCCAGACTGAGCAGAATGCTCAGGCACCCAAGAAGCGCGAGCTGGCGCTCGTATCGCGCAGTACCTATATCAAGGAGAAGGCGCTGCAGTGGATCTTCTTTGCCTGCGCGTTTTTGGCGGTCGTTACCGTCATCCTGATTTTTGTCTTTACCACGTACTCGGCGCTGCCCGTCTTTACCGACATCGGTCTGGCGGACTTCTTTAGCTTTACGTGGGCGCCCTCTGAGGGCCACTACGGCATCATGTCGCTGCTTGCCGGCTCAGGTCTGGTGACCGTCGGTGCGCTCGCCATGGGCGTGCCGCTGGGCGTGGGCACGGCCGTGTACCTGGTCGAGATCGCCGGCAAGCGCGTGCGCAAGCTCATCAGCCCTGCCGTCGACCTGCTGGCCGGCATCCCTTCTATCATCTACGGCTTTTTCGGCATGATCATCATCCGCCCGTTTATCGCACAACTGACCGGCGGCCTTGGTTTTGGTGCGCTGACGGCGTGGTTTGTGCTCGCCATCATGATCGTCCCTACCATCACCACGCTCACCATCGATGCCCTCAATTCCATTCCCATGGGCATTCGCGAGGCATCGTATGCCATGGGTGCTACTAAGTGGCAGACCATCTATAAGGTCGTGCTACCTGCCGCTAAGCTGGGTATCGTGGATGCCATCGTGCTGGGTATGGGCCGTGCCATCGGAGAGACCATGGCCGTGCTCATGGTCGTGGGTAACGCCCCGGTTATTCCCGACAGCATTGCGAGCCCTATCTCGACGCTCACGAGCCAGATCGCGCTCGACATGAGCTATTCCTCGGGTCTGCATCGCTCGGCGCTGTTCGGCATGGGCGTGGTCCTGTTTATCATCTCCGCCACGCTGGTGGGCATCGTCCGTCTGATTTCCAAGAAGAAGAGGGGGTAGGCTATGTCCGATTCCGTTGACACGACGGTCGATACGACCTCGTCGCGCGAGCGCATCAAGCGTGCCCTTTCCCACGGCAAGAAGGGCCGCATCAACAAGGACCTGTCCAACAAGATCATGCTTGGCGTGTTTCGTGCCGCTGCCTACATCACCACGCTGGTGCTGGTCGCTATCATCGCCTACGTGGTCATCAACGGCCTGCCACACATCTCGCTCGACTTTATCTTCGGTTGGCCCCAGGGCGTCAACGCCGAGGGCGGAATTTGGCCCACGATCGTCTCGACCGTCTACGTGACGGCGCTCGCCATGCTTATCTGCACGCCGATCGCTGTGCTGGCAGCCGTCTATCTGGCCGAGTACGCCAAGCAGGGCAAGGTCGTCGAGCTCATTCGCTACGCTGCTGACGCTTTGGCCTCGGTGCCCTCCATCGTTATGGGCCTGTTTGGCTACGCCTTGTTTGTCGAGGCCATGGGTCTGGGCCTTTCGATGGTCTCGGCCGCCCTGGCACTCGCGCTCTTGATGCTTCCCATCGTCATGCGTACCACCGAAGAGGCCATTCGCGCCGTTCCGCGCTATATCCGCTGGGGCGCATATGGCCTGGGCGCCACCAAGTGGCAGGTTGTCTCCAAGATCGTGCTTCCTTCTGCCTTTGGCCGTATTGCCACGGGCATCGTTCTCGCCATCGGCCGTGCCATTGGCGAGACCGCGGTGGTGCTCTACACCATGGGGCAGGCCATCAATCTACCTATTTCGCCGCTCGATTCCGGCCGCCCCATGACGGTTCACCTGTATCTGCTTGCCAACGACGGCATCAACATGAACGCAGCCTACGGCACCGCGCTCTTGCTGATGGTGATCATTCTGGCCTTCAACCTGTTTGCGCGCTTCCTGTCGCGCAGGCGTCGCTAGTTAAGGAGTCCCATGTCCGTTTATCAGTCCGCTCCCACGCTGGAGCAAGCGGCCATTACGGCCAAGGATTTCAACTTTTGGTACGGTGACTTTCATGCGCTGACGGGGCTTGACCTCAACATCGCCAAAAACGCCATCACCTCCTTCATTGGCCCTTCGGGCTGCGGCAAGTCGACGTTTTTGCGCTGCATCAACCGCATGAATGACCTGATCGAGGGCACGCGCGTCGAGGGCACCATGACGCTCGACGGCAACGATATCTATGCCGAGGGTGTCGACCCGGTCGATCTCCGTCGTCGCGTGGGCATGATCTTTCAGCAGCCCAACCCGTTTCCTAAATCCATCTACGAGAATGTCGCCTTTGGCCCTCGTCTGCAGGGCGTGACTAGCAAAAGTGACCTCGATGACATCGTGGAAGAATCGCTCAAGCGCGCCAACCTCTGGAAAGAGGTATCCAATCAGCTCAACAAGGATGGTTTGGCGCTCTCGGGCGGTCAGCAGCAGCGTCTGTGCATCGCGCGCGTGCTCGCGGTGCAACCCGATGTCCTCCTGATGGACGAGCCCTGCTCCGCCATCGACCCCACGTCCGTCTCTAAGGTCGAGGATCTGATGGCCGAGCTGGCGCCCGAGATGACGATCATTATCGTCACGCATTCAATGCAGCAGGCAGCTCGCATTAGCGACTACACCGCGTTCTTCTTGCAGGAAGTTGCCGGCGAGCCCGCTACGCTCATCGAGTATGGTCAAACCGACGCGATCTTCACCAGCCCGGTGGACTCGCGGACGGAAGACTATATCACCGGCCGCTTTGGCTGATCGGTGCGACTAGTCCCAAGCCGATCGGATCTGGTCCGGTGCGTATTCACTGTGCGGGCGGCATGACCGCACCCAACTGATTGGAGTGAACCATGCGCAAACTGTTTTCCCGTCAGCTCATCGAGGCCCGTCACGAGATGCTGAGCATCTACGAGGCCGTCGATCTGGCCCTCCACGATGCCGTGAAGGCCTATGTGACCGACGACCGCAAGCTCGCCACCAAGACCAAGAAGCGCACGCTTTCGATTGACGCACGCTGCGCCAACCTGGAGGCCGTCTGCTACAACCTGATTGCCACGCAGTCACCGGTCGCCTCCGACTTCCGCTTGCTGCAGACGATCATCTACGTCGACTTTAACCTGCAGCGCATGACCGATAAGGTTCGCCAGATTTGCCGCGCCACGCGTCATATGATCAAGGCCGACATCTCGCTGCCCAAGGAGCTTGTCGGCACGGTCGAGGCCGAGGCTGAGGCCGTCTACCAGGTGCTGGGCTCTTCGCTTTCTGCGCTCGTCACCAACGACATGTCCATCATCTGCAACTTGGCCGTCGAGGACGAGCCAGTGCATGCCGCCTACGAGAAGTTCTTCCGCACCTTTAACCGCATGGACACGGGCGATTTTATGGACGACGACAGCAACTATGACGACCTGCGCCGCGCCATCATGGTATCGCGCTATCTCGATCGCATCGCCTCGATTTCCATCGATGCCGCCTGCCGTCTGACCTTCCTGTTGACCGGACAGCGTATGACTGCCGGTGATATCGCCTGCACTGATGAGGATGAGCTCGAGAGCATGCGCGTGCCTTCGGGCGAGGGTGTTATCATGAGGCCCGCCGTCGATGCACGCTACGTTGCCAAGGTGCCCGTTAACGAGGTCAGCGAGGGTCTTCGCTACCTGCTCGATCATCTTGAGGATGAGGACGATGGCGAGGACGACGAGGAGTAAGTAACCCCGTTCGTCGAAAGATTGTAAATACCTAAGTGAGCGCGGCCTTGCACATGCGGGGCCGCGCTCTTGCGTTAGCATGGGACTACTTGTTTGGCTGTCAGCGGAGGCGATTGGCAATGGATAACTATTTGGACTTGATGCGCGCTCGCCGCGAGCAGATTCTGGAACGTTTTTATGCGGCGCTCGATCGCGCGGGCCGTCCCCACGACGCCGCGCGCCTCATTGCCGTGTCCAAGACCGTTGGTGTCGATGAGACCGTTGCCGCCATCCAGGCGGGGTATCGCCATTTTGCCGAGAATCGCCCGCAGGAGCTGGTTCGCAAGCTCACAGGTTTGGCGGAGCATCCGGAGCTGCCCGAGGTGCGCTTCGATATGATCGGCAACCTGCAGACCAATAAGATCAATGCGGTGCTGGGCTCAGCCGAGCTGATTCACTCGGTGGGTTCGCTGCATCTGGCGCAGGCGATCTCGAGCCGTGCTGCCCGCAAGATTGAGGCAGGCGAACTCGCCGGCCCCCAGCGTGTGCTCATTGAGGTCAATGTGAGTGGTGAGGAGTCGAAGGGAGGCTTTTCGCCCGATGAGATTCGCGCCGCCGCGGGTGAGCTTGCGGAACTTGAGGGAATTTGCGTACAGGGGCTTATGACTATGGCGCCCCGGGGGAATAAGGATGTGGCACGCCGCACCTTTGCGGGGCTTCGTGAGCTGAGGGATGAGCTGGAGGCGGCGCATCCCGATTTGAACCTGCCTGAGCTTTCCTGCGGCATGAGCGAAGACTTTGAGCCTGCCCTTGAGGAGGGCTCTACGCTCGTTCGCCTGGGCAGGGTAGTATTTAGCCCGGAGTTTGCAGTAAAATAAGGCTCTGAAGTGCGCACTGATTATCGGGGCGCCTGCACTAAACCGCGAGAGGACACAACCATGGGCTTCCTTGACGAGATTAAAAATAAGATGCACCTGGGCGGCCAGCAGGGTTACGACCAGGGTTATGGCCAGGACGACGACTACGGCTACGATGACGGCTATGACGATAGTTATCAGGGCAACGGCTACAGCGGTGCTTCGGGCGAGGGCTTCTACACCCAAGACGAGCCGAGCAACGGCCTGCTTGGTCAGACGCGCCGCGGTGAAGCTGAGTCGGTTGCCGTGTATACGCGCTCCGGTCAGCTGGTCGGCGATGACTCCCGCCATGCCACGACGTATAACCCGCCTTCGCGCTCGCAGGACAGTGTTGCGAGCGGTTATCGTCCCGGTGCCTATGACACGCCGTCGAGCTACGCCGAGAATACCCGCGCCCGTGCCGCCGCTGCACCCGCGCCTGCACCGAGCGATGCCTCGGCCTATGCGAGCAATATCATCAACGCCACGCCGCAGCTGCCGGCCTATGTCCTGCGCCCCGAGAGCTATGACGACGTGGAGACTGTGGTGCGCCGCGTTCGCACCAAGCAGCCTGTCGCACTGATTTTTGTGGGCGTACGCACCGAAGTTGCCAAGCGCGTCTTGGACTTCTCTTACGGCTTTGCCTGCGGTCTGGGTGCCACGGTCAAGGAGGTGGGCGACCGCGTGTTCATGGTGCTGCCCGCCGGTTGCGAGGTCAAAGATTCCGATCTCAAGAAGCTTCGTGCCGACGGCTACCTTAAGTAAAGACAAGACGAGGAGATTCCCATCAACATCTACACTATCGTCCAGCTGGTCAACACGCTGTTCAACTTCTATTCCACGCTCATTGTCGTCTACTGCTTTATGACGTGGATTCCCATGAAGCAGGGTGGTTTGCTTCAGGATATTGCTGCGGTGCTTGATAGCGTGTGCGGTCCGTGGCTCAACCTGTTCCGTCGTTTCATCCCGCCGATGGGCGGTATCGATTTTTCGCCGGTCGTTGCGATTATTGCGTTGCAGTTGGTGCAGAGGCTGGTTCTGCAGCTTCTTATAGGTATACTCGTGTAGAACTGTCTTAGTAACTTACGTCGGGCGTGTAGCGCCGAGGCGATGAAAAAGGAGACTTGTTATGGCTATTACCCCTGCAGACATCCAGGCTCAGACTTTCTCTGAGGCCAAGCGTGGCTACGATCCTGCCGAGGTCGACGTCTTCTTGGAGACGCTGTCCTCCGAGGTTGACGCTATGCTCGCTAAGATCGTCGACCTTAAGGGTCGTCTGACTGCTACCGAGCAGCAGCTTGCCGATGCGCAGGCTCAGCTTGCCCAGGCTCAGGATGCCACCGCCCAGGCCGTTCCTGCCGCCCCCGTGGCTGCTCCCGCCCCTGACTTCTCCGCTCAGGAGCGCCAGATTTCCGCTGCCCTGATCGCTGCCCAGCAGACCGCTGAGACCATCGTCAACGATGCCAACGAGAACGCTGAGCGTATCCGCAACGAGGCTGACGCCAAGGCCCGCGAGGTTATCCGCCAGGCTCTGACCGAGAAGCAGGCCGAGCTCGAGGAGATCGATCGTCTCAAGGCTTCCCGTGAGGAGTTCAAGGCAGAGTATCTCAAGCTCATCCAGCACTTCATGGACGATGCCCAGAATTCCTTCCCGGCCGATCTGATGGCTTCCACGCCGGTCGGTTCTGCCGCTTCTCCTGCAGTGACTGTTCCCGCCGAGCCGCTGCCCGTCGCTGACCCGGTTGTCCCCGTGGCCGATCCCTTCGCCCCGATCGACAACTTTGCTGCCGACGACCTGGACTAACATTCGGCCTACAATTTAGTGCCTAGAAAGGACCCGCAGCTTGCGGGTCCTTTTTTATGACTGTGCCGGAGTGCGTAACATAAAAAACCGAGCCCTGCACATAATGGCGCAGAACTCGGCGAATGGGTGAGCGGTAAAAGGTAGGTTTTAGGGCATGTGCCAAAAAACTACTTGAGGAGGAAGTTGGGGAGGGGAATGGTACGGGCCTCGCGATGCTCGGGGTCGGCGATGTGGTCGGCAGGATAGCCACAGACAAGCATGTGATAGGGATAAACGCCCTTGGGCAGATTGAACTGCTCCTGTGCCACCTCTGGCTTAAAATGGCATACCCAGCACGTTCCCAGGCCCTGCTCGGTGGCCTCCATCATCATCTGATCGCAAACGATGGATGTATCGATTTCGCTGGAATTCATCTGATCATACGGGCGCACCCAAGCATCATCGGTAACGCTGCAAATAAGGAAGATAAGCGGAGCGCCAAAGATAGACCCATCACGAGCAAACCGAGGCTGACAAACAGCAGCCTTCTCCAGAAGCTCAGGCGTATCCAACACCATCACACGGGTTGGATGATTATTACAAGCAGAAGGAGCAATCCGCCCAGCCTCAACAATGGCATCCACCACAGCTTGCTCAACAGAACGATCCTCAAACTCACGACAAGAATATCGACCCCGAGCCAGATCCATATACGACATACAAGCCCTCCAACAATTTAAAATCAAACAAACCCAAAGTAACCCAAACAGTATCCAAAGCAGCAATCAGCCAATCGCTCATCGAATACCAAAGTAAAACCCCGAGCAATCAAGGGTCATCACAGCAAAGGCCCCACCACGCTCAACCCCTCAGCCAAAGTTCCCAATGGTGGTACGTAAGGGAGCGGGCCCGACCACTAATACCTTTTGAACGACTCTGCTTGCAGCCGGAGTGAAAAAGGTATTAGTGGTCGGGCCCGCGACCGGTGGGACACGTACCCCCAATTAACTGTTCTTCATGACAATCGAATCCACAACATCGGCCACATTCTCACAGCAGTCAGCGCAGTACTCCAGGAAGGCGTACACGTCACGCCAGGCGATGACCTCGAGCGGGTCCTTGCCGTTAACGTGCAGGTTGCGCATGGCGTTGATATAGAGCTCGTCGGCTTCGGACTCGATGGTGTTGATCTGGATGACGAGTTCGCGCAGGGTCTTGGACTTGCGGTAGTTGGGCAGCTCGACCATCAGGTCTTTCATGGCGCGGCAGGCGTCAGTCACCTTGTGAGCGATGACGATGGCGTCGGGATGGATGCTCTGGATGTTGGTGAAGTAGACGCGCTGCACGACGCCCTCGATGCGGTCGAGCACGGTGTCGAGTGAGCAGCTCATCAGATCCAGATCCTCGCGCTCGAGCGGGGTGATAAAGGCGGTGAGCAAGGCGTCTTCGAGCTCGTGGTGCTTCTTGTCTGCCGCATGCTCAATCGCATGCATCTTATCGAGCATGTCGTGGATCTGCGCGGGGTCAAAGTTCTCAAAAATCTTGGTGAGCAGCTCGGCTGCCTGAACGGCGAGGTCGGCGCAGGCAACGTAGTTATCAAAGTAGAACGAATCGGGTTTCTTTGCCATGGGTGGGTCCTTTCGAGGCGAAGACGGGTGGGCGAAGTAATGCGGTCCGGATGGACGTTCGGTTTGACTAGAGGAACATCATGAACAGCTTGGCCATGACAAAGCTGATGAGTCCGCAGGCGGGGAAGGTGAAGAACCAGGTGAACATCATGTCTTTGACGACGCCGAAGTTGATGGCTGAGAGGCGCTTGACGGCACCGACGCCCATGATGGCGCAGGTCTTGATGTGTGTGGAGGACACGGGGATGCCGGTAAGGGTGGCAAGCAGCAGGTTTGCGGCGCCCGCCAGGTCGGCGGAGAAGCCCTGATACTTTTCGAGCTTGACCATGCTCTGGCCGACGGACTTGATGATGCGCTCGCCGCCCACGCTGGTGCCGATACCCATAGTGGCCGAGCACAGCAGCATAATCCAGATGGGGATGCCTGCATCGCCGACGCTCGTCTGGCCGCTGGCAAAGGCCACGCCTAAAAAGAGCACGCCGATGAACTTCTGTCCATCCTGCGCGCCGTGCATAAAGCTCATGGCCGCAGCGCTCGCGATCTGAGCGTATTTAAAGAAGACATTGGCACGTCGCCTGTTGGCGGCGGCGAAAAGAATCGAGACGAGCTTGCACAGGACCCAGCCCATGACAAAGCCCAGGCCGATGGAGAGCGCCAGGCCGTAGATGACCTTCATCCACTCGTGGACGTTGACGCTGCTCGCACCGCCGAGGGCGATGGCGGCACCGGTCAGGCCGGCGATAAGGCTGTGGCTTTGCGAGGTGGGGATGCCAAAACGCGACGCTGTGGCGCCGTAGACGACGATGGAGAACAGCGCCGCGCATAGGCAGGCGAGCGCCATGGTGCTGTTTCCGCCAAAGTCGACGATATGTGAGATGGTGTTGGCGACGCTCGCGTTAAAGTGCGTCATGATGAGCACGCCGAGGAAGTTGAATGCGGCGCTCATGAGAATGGCGGCGCGGGCGGGCATGCAACGCGTAGTGACGCAGGTCGCGATGGCGTTGGGCGCGTCGGTCCATCCATTGACGAAGATGGCACCCAACGCGAGGATCACGGTGACGGCAAGGACTGGGTTCGACACAATTTGGCCGAGGAAGGTTGAGAACGTTACGTCCATATATGGGCTTTCTCGAAGTTTGCAGACACGTTACAAAAACATGATAAATCGTATCACCTCCTGCGGGTCTCTTTACCGAGTTCTGATGGGAGAAGTGGACTTTTTGGCACTAAAATTGAATATTAGCCCTGTTGACCGCGGGTGTTCTTTTTGCTAACACGCCATGCGGACACGTGCGATTACTACGACACTCCAAAACCACAGTCTGTTCGCTTTACAACATACAAACATGCGTTCGATAATAGGAGGCATGGAATATCGACAGACAGACGGCAAAACTCGGCGCGTGCACAAGCAGTATGTGGACGTCGTGGCCCGCATCCTCGCGGGCGGACAGGTCGTGCCGGTCACCGTCTGCTGGGTCGACGGCCGTTGTTTTACGATCGACGAAATTATCTCGACCACCGGGTTTGGCCTGATGGTCTACGGCATCCGTACGGCAACATATAAGGTGCGTTTTGGCGGGCACGCGACCGAGTTGTATCTGGAGGACCAGACGCGCGAGCGGGCAGACGGCTCGCAGGCACACGTGATGCGTTGGTGGGTCTGGGCCTTTGATCGTACGCTTGAGGGCGAGCGCCGTAGGTAAGGACGTGCGGCATTCGGGTACAATGGCAGGAATCTTGTCACCTACGGCGCTGTCGTGCGCTTTTTGAAAGGACGAAGTATGAACGATATCCAGGGCTATCAGAACGGCCCCATCGAGACCGGTGCAAGCCGTGCCAAGGAGATGTCGCCGCGCGCGTACAACCTTGTCATGTCTGCCCTGATCTTTTTGGGCTTTTGCGCCATGGGCGTCGGTGCTTACTTTACGAGCACCATGTCGTTTGCGCGCATGATGATGAGCGGCGCCGCTTTGCCGCTGGTCTTTGGCTCATTTATTTTGACCATCGTCGGCATGGTCATGATGTCGGCCGCCGCCAGCAAGCAGTCCGTGGGCCTGTCCCTTGTGGGCTACGTAATCTTTGCGAGCACCTTTGGCCTGACCGCGTCGTTTGGCCTTGCCAACTACGACCTGCCCACCATCAACACTGCCTTTATCGCCACGGCCGCTATCACCTTTGTCTTTGGCGCGTTGGGTGTGACCTTCCCCAAGTTCTTCCAGCGTGTGTATGGCATTGGTTTTGGCATCCTGCTTGCCACGATTCTGGTCGAGATCGTGCTGATGTTTATGGGCGTCTCGCAGACCATCACCGACCTGATTGTGATCGTGGTGTTCGCCGGCTTTATTGGCTACGACACCTATGTGGCCACGACAGTGCCGCCCACGCTGCCCAACGCCGTGCTCATGGCATCCAACCTGTTCGTGGACATCATTAACGTGTTCCTGCGCATTCTGAACATCCTTGGTCGTCGCGACTAGTGCCAAATTGCAGCGGTGCTTGCCGCGCACGCAATTCGATGCGAAAGGCGGTCCTTCGGGGCCGTCTTTTTTGTACACGGCGGGGTATTATGGATGGGAAAAGCCGATAGCGGCAGAGACCGAGAAAGGTGACCACTTATGGCAGACGTCGACAACAGGAACCGTAACCGCAGGTCCAATCGAACGGGTCAGCCCAATCCCAAGCGCGAGGCGCGTGCTAAGGCCGCCGAGCGCCATGTGGCGGCTGTGTCCGAGGCCTGCGCCAAGGACATTGAGCGCTCGCTTGCCGGCGTGCGCGAGTTCGATGGTATGCCTGCCGGATTTGTCGCGGCGATGAAGGCCAAGGCCCAAGCGGCCGACGCTGCCGAGGAACAGGTTGCTGAGGAGTCTGAGGCCGCCGAGGTCGAGACCGCTGAGGTTGCGTCCGCCGAGACTGTGGTCACGGCCGAGCCTGCACCCGCAGAGGAGGCCGCGGAGATCGAGTCCGCGCCTGCTGCTGAGGAGCCCGCTCCGGTCCTGCCCGAGGTCACCGTGCTCGACGCCTCTGCCACGCAGGCCATTCTGGATAACGGCCGAGGCTACGCGCAGTTCTGTGACATGGCCGTGCTCGCCTTTGCCTCGTTCACCAACCCGGGCGGTGGCTACATCCAGGGCTATCTGGGTCAGGAGGCCACGCTCTGCGCCGATTCGTATCTGTACAACGTACTCGATAAGCAGCGCAAATGGTACGGCGAGAACCGTCGCCGCAATATCAACTGCGAGCTTTACCGCAACCGTGCGCTGGTGGTGCCTGCGGTGCGCTTCGACCGCAACCACGTGCATGCGTATGCCGACGTAATCGTTGCCGCTGCGCCCAACGTCAAGCGCGCTCGCCAGGAATATCGCGTGGGTGACGATGCCTTGCTGGATGCCCTGCGCGACCGTATCCGCTTTGTCCTTGCCATCTGCGATGAGCTGGGTCGCGAGAAGCTCGTGCTGGGTGCTTGGGGCTGCGATAATAACGGCTTTGACGCCGAGGCCGTAGCCGAGCTCTTCCGTAAGGAGCTCGCGTCGGGCGACTTTAAGGTCAAGCAGGTCTTCTTTGCCGTGCCCTCTACGCGCTGGGACGAGGATTTTGCCAAGTTTGAGCACGTGCTGGCAAACTTCCCCGCGCGCAACGAGGAGTCCTATGCCCAGGTTGTCGCTCGCGCTGCGGCTGCTCGCGCCGCCGAGCAGGCCCAGACTGCCGCCGAGGACGATGAGGACGATGGCGATTGGCGCAAGTACCTGTAATCGGTACGTGCCGACAGATAGGTCGAGCCGGCGGGAGGGGCTGCTCCCGTCGGCTTTTTACTAAAGGAAGGGCTTACGATGAAAAACGTTCTGTGCTTTGGCGACAGCAATACCTATGGCTACGATCCGGCAGGTATGCGCGACAGCACCGCAGTGCGCTATGCGCAGGATGTGCGCTGGTGCGGTGTGGTGCAGCGTGACCTGGGTGAGGGTTGGCATGTGATTGAGGAAGGCCTAAATGGTCGCACGACGGTGCGCGACGATATGTGCCATCTGGACACCAACCTCAACGGCATTCGCGCGCTGCCGATGCTGCTCGAGGCCCATAAGCCGCTGGATGCGATCGTGATTATGCTGGGCACCAACGACTGCAAGACGGTCTTTGGCGTGACGGCCTCCGATATTGCCCGCGGCGCCATGGCGTTGATTCGCGCCGTCCGTGCGTTTGCCTGGACCGATGCCGCGCCCTGCCCACGGATTCTGCTGATGGCGCCTATCAAGATTAAGCCGCAGATCGCCGACGTATATATGACCGATTTTGACGAGCATTCCGTAGAAGCCTCGGAACATTTTGGTGAGTACTACGCGCATGTGGCTGAGCAGTTTGGCTGCGACTTTTTGAATGCCGCCGATTTTGCCGAGCCGGGCGATATCGATTATCTGCACATGATGCCCGAGAGCCACGAGAGCTTGGGACATGCCGTGGCAGCCAAGCTCCAAGAGATGCTCGGTGAGTAGTGCAGCCCCAAAGCGGTACAAAAGTTCCCCTTGCGGCGGCTTGTTTCGTTTGTTTGTCTTGATCTGTAACAGTACGAAGGCCGAAAACGGGCTAGATGTTACAGATTGAGATTATTCAGGTCGATATCGGTCGTTTGTCTCGATCTGTAACATCTAGGGTCGATTTTGCCGAGTTACTGTTACAGATCGAGATTATCTTCTCAGCTGAATTTGAATGTCTCGATCTGTAACAGGTGGGCCGAAAAATGGACTCTAACTGTTACAGATCGAGATATTTGTGGGAACCACCACAAAGGTGCCTGCCCCTTTGTGGTGGTTTTGGGCTGCGAATCTTAATATTGCCACATATGGTTGACGGGGCCGGAGCCTTTGCCCATGTCAAAGCCGGCGGCGAGAGCGCCGGTTAGGTAGGCCTTGCCGGCGTTGACGGCGTCGGCAAGATCCATGCCCTGGGCCAGCGCGCAGGCGATGGCGGACGAGAGCGTGCAACCGGTGCCATGCGTGTTGCCGGTCTCGATGCGCTTGTGGCGGAACCACGTGGTGAGCGGATCGCCCAGGTGGTTGCCCTCGTCATCGAGCGGCGCGGGCTCTGCTAGCACATCGTTGGCCTCGTTGACAAAATGCCCGCCCTTAACGAGAGACGCGCAACCAAAGCGGCGGGTGAGGAGCATGGCAGCATTTTGCTGCGTGCGCTCGGAGTCGACCTCGTAGTCGAGCAGGGCCATGGCCTCGGGAATATTGGGCGTGATAACCGTCGCTAGCGGGAACAGGCGGCGGGTGAGCGCCTCGGCGGCATCTTCGGCAATCAGCCGTGCGCCCGAGGTGGCTACCATGACGGGGTCGACGACCACGTTTGTTGCGTTCCAGGCGCTCAAGCGGTCGGCGATGACTTCGATAATCTCGACAGAAGAAACCATGCCGATCTTGACGGCGTTCGGGCGGATATCGTCAAAAACGGCGTCAATTTGCGCGGCTACGATATCTGGCGAGATATCCTGTACGGCGGTGACGCCCAAGGTGTTCTGTGCGGTGATGGCGGTGATGGCCGTCTCGGCATACAGGCGGTGCGCCGTGATGGTCTTGATGTCGGCCTGAATGCCGGCGCCACCGCTGGAATCGGATCCTGCGATGGATAGAACGGCAGGTACCTTACTGCGATCCATGTTCGCTCCCTTGTTCGGTCGGAATCAAATGGGTCTATAAGCCAGCATTATAATGATGCCCGGGCCGACTCTATGTCGAACCCGGGCGGGCGATGCAATCTTTACGCAAATGCAAGCAAATGTTCACACGTCAACAATTGACAGGCACCAGCTCGCCGCCAGAAGCGGCCGCGGCGACAGGGCTAGTCCTCCATGCCGAGGTCGATCGTGGTGCCCTCGAAAATCTTGTTGACGGTGCGGACGGCACACATCTTGCCACACATGGTGCAAGTGCCTTCGGTGGCGGCGGGGGACTCCTCGTAGCGCTTCTTGCCCGTAACCGGGTCGAGTGCGCACTTCCACATGGCGTCCCAATCGAGCTTGCGGCGTGCCTGGCCCATCTTGTCGTCCATGTCGCGGGCGTGCGGCACCTTCTTGGCGATATCGGCGGCGTGCGCGGCAATCTTAGTGGCCATGAGGCCGTCGAGCACGTCCTGGGCGTTAGGCAGGCATAGGTGCTCGGCCGGCGTCACGTAGCACAGGAAGTCGGCGCCGGAGCTCGCGGAGATGGCGCCGCCGATGGCTGCGGTGATGTGGTCGTAGCCCACGCCGATATCGGTCACCAGCGGCCCCAGCACATAGAACGGGGCGTTGTGGCACAGACGCTTCTGCAGCTTCATATTGGCGGCGATCTCGTCGAGCGCCATGTGACCCGGGCCCTCGACCATGACCTGGACGCCGGCGGCCCAAGCACGCTTGCACAGCTTGCCCAGTTCGATCATCTCGGCAGTCTCGGTGGCGTCGTTGGAGTCGTAGAGACAGCCCGGGCGGCAGGAGTCGCCGAGCGAGATCGTTACGTCGTACTCGTGGCAGATTTCGAGCACCTCGTCGTAGAACTCGTAGAAGGGGTTCTCGTTACCGGTGACTTCCATCCAGCCAAACAGCAGCGAGCCGCCGCGGCTGACGATGTTCATGAGGCGGCCGGTCTCCTTAAAGGTCTTTGTGACCGACTTGTTGATGCCGCAGTGGATGGTCATAAAGTCCACGCCGTCCTCGGCGTGCGCGCGCACGACCTCGAACAGGTCGTCCTTGGTAAGCTTGACCAGCGGCTTTTCCATGTAGCCGATGGCGTCGTACATGGGGACGGTACCTACCATGAGCGGCGTCTCGTCGATGAGCTGCTGGCGGAACTGGCGCGTCTTGCCCGAGTTGGAGAGGTCCATGATGGCGTCGGCGCCAAAGTCCTCGGCGATCTTGACCTTCTTCCATTCCTCGGCGGCATCGGCCTTGTCGCCCGAGATGCCCAAGTTCACGTTGACCTTGGTGGACAGGCCCTCACCGACGCCAAAGGCGCGCATGCCTTTTTTGATGTGCACGATGTTGGCAGGAATGGCGATGCGGCCGTCGGCCACGCGCTCGCGGATGTACTCGGGGTCGCGATGCTCGCGCTCGGCGACCTCCTTCATCTGCGGTGTGATCTGCCCGGCGCGGGCGAAGTCGATTTGCGTGACGAGCTTGGGCTCGGTCTGTGTGCTCATTGGCACGGCTCCCTTCGTTGGCATTACCCATATCAGGTTTGCGGGTCAGGGCGGGCGCGCCCAATCTCAGCCTGCCGTCTTGTCCTGCAAGCCCCCCGTTTATGTAATGGGCTCAAGTATAGCTCGAATGGGTACGATTGGCCTAACGAGCGTGCCTGTGAGGAGGCGTACATGGAAGACAAGCATCTATATCGAGAGACGCAATGGGATGTATCGGCCGAGGAAAGCCGTGCGCACCATGGCCTTGTCGCGATCGGTTTTGCGGTGCTTGCCGTGCTGGTGATTGCCTTTTGTATCTGGACGTTTGGTGGTCGCGGCGGCGCTGCATGGGAGTTCGAGGCTGATGATAGCCTACCGATTATGACGGTGAGGAGTACTGGCGGTAATGCCAATACGCTCGCCGTTCCGGGCGATTATTGGTACCCGTGCGATGAGTTTGTGCAGTTGCAGCTGAGTGGTGGGTCTATTCCTGGTGAGGAAATCGAACGCGTGACGTATGATGCGACGTTCAAAACGTTGACGGTGAAGCTCAAAGATCAAGGGGATGTGCCCACGACGATGGATATCGCGCTGACGGAATGGCGCCTGGAGCCCCCGTCGGGTGTTGCGGTGTCCGAGGTCGAGCACGTCAAGATTGTCTATCAGGACGGTTCGACAAACGGGATTGCAAAGGCCGACGGTCTAGCAGAATAGGTGTCGAGCCTAGCAGCCAATTCATAAAAGTTGCGGTGGAATAGTTCCTGATTGTGCGAAAAAGGCTCAAATAGGAATTATTCCACCGCAAGTTATTTAGAGAAGACTGAGCGGGTCAGTGTTGGGTGCCGGCTCTAGAGCATCTGTTCGTTGATGAACATGAGGGTGCCTAGGTATGAGAGCTCGGGGACGTGGCGATAGCCGATGTTGAATGCGGTAAGTTCGCTTGCATCCTCGAGCTTGTTTTCTGCCATCCACCGCACCATGGAGCCGCGCGTCTTTTTGCTGGCGGTCGACTGTTGGATGGGCTTCCCGTTGCGGATGCCCTCGCCAAAGAGGCATGTGACGGCTGTGGCGTCGCCCGCGAGGTGGGGCAGAACGGCTTTGGCATACTCTACGCTGGCGAGGTTGACGATCGTGGTGTTTGAGCCTGCCGGGGCGATAGCCCGCGCGAGCTTGTCGCTCCAAAACGCGTAGAGGTCTCGGGCATCGTCAACGGCGAGCTTCGCGCCCATCTCCAGCCGATACGGTTCGACGGCATGAAAGGGACGAACGCACCCGTAGAGGCCGGAGAGGATCCACAGATGGTCTTGCAGCCATGCGAGCTGCGCGGAATCCATCACCTCGGGTGCCATGCTCTGGTATTGAATGCCGTGATAGGACATGACGGCAGGGGAGAGGTGGCGAGCGAGTGCGGGATTGTCGAGATCGCCGCTTTTCAGGATGGGCCCGAACTCATGCAGGGTGTTGAGGCAAGGCCCCAGCAGTTTGTTACTCACGTTCCACAGCGCCTGCAGGCCGCCGCTGCCTTCATTCCGCTCGATATCTAGCAGTGCGCGGTGGAGGCGAGCCGTCTCGCGCACAAAGGGTGGGATGCCCAGGGCTTCAAAAGCATCTTGGGCCGCGCGCATCTGCTTGGCGGGCGAAATGATGACCTGCAGCATGAACTCTCCTCTGCCAAAAAAGAAATTGCGGTGGAATACGGTCTGTTTTAGCCGTTTATGGGCCAGTTTAGTCCGTATTTCACCGCAAGTTATGAAGGGCTGGTTAGGCGCGCTCGAGGAAGGCCTTGTAGCCGCGGTAGGCCTCGTAGATATCGGCCTTGTTGGCGACCTCCCATAGGGCGTGCATGGACAGAACGGCAACGCCGGAGTCGATGACGTTCATGCCGTACTTGGCCATGATGTAGGCGATGGTGCCGCCGCCACCAGCGTTGACGCGGCCGAGCTCGCAGGTCTGGAAGTCCACGCCGGCCTCGTCCATGATGTCGCGGACGAGGGCCACATACTCGGCGTCGGCGTCGTTAGAGCCGCCCTTGCCGCGGCTGCCCGTGTACTTGTTAAAGCACAGGCCGCGACCCATAAAGGCGGCGTTTTTGGTCTCGAACTTGCCGGCATAGCCCGGGTCGAAGCCGGCGGACACGTCGGAGGAGAGCATGCGGCTGCGGGCGAGTGCGCGGCGCAGGGCCAGCGGGCTATCCTCGCCGGCGAGCGTCATGATCTCGGCGACGGTGTTCTCGAAGAAGCGGCTCGTCATACCGGTGGCACCCACGGAGCCGATCTCCTCCTTATCGACGATGAGCGTGATGCTCGTGCGCTCCACGTTGGCGACGTCGATCTGGGCAAGCATGGAGGGGTAAGCGCAGACGCGATCGTCGTGGCCATAGCCCAGAATCATGGAGCGGTCGAGGCCCATGTCGCGGGCGGGGCCGGCGGGCACGACCTCGATCTCGGCGGAGAGGAAGTCCTCCTCCTCGACGTCGTACTGCTCCTTGAGGATATCCAGGAACATCTGCTTGACGGGCTCCTTGGGGGCGTCCTTGTCGTCCTCATCGAACTTGACGGGACGGCCGCCCACGATCACGTCGAGGATCTCGGCGTCGACGGCGTCCTTGGCGGGCTTGGACATCTGCTCGCTCGAGAGGTGGATCAGCAGGTCGGAGATGGTAAAGACCGGATCGTCTGCCTTGTCGCCGATGTTGATGTCGACGGTGGTGCCGTCCTTTTTGCAGATGACGCCCACGAGTGCGAGCGGGGAGGCCACCCAGTGGTAGCTCTTGACGCCACCGTAGTAGTGCGTGTCGAGGTAGGCCATGTCGCCGGCCTCGAAGGCGGGGTTCTGCTTAAGGTCTAGGCGCGGCGAGTCCACGTGGGCGCCCAGGATGTTAAAGCCCTGCTCGAGCGGGGCGTTGCCCAGGTTGACGAGCATGAGGTCCTTGCCGTGATTGGCGGCGTACACTTTGTCGCCTGCCTTGAGCTCGCGGCCTTCGGCGATCACGGTCTCCAGGTCGACGTATCCCGCCTCCTCGGCCATCTTGATGCCGGTCTTGACGCACAGGCGCTCGGTCTTGTTCTCGCTCAAAAACTGCTTATAGCCGCGGCAAAGCTCCTCGAGCTCCTCGACTTGCTGTGGCGTGTACTTTTTCCATGCGCAGGGACGCTCCATGACGCAGGCTCCTTTCGGATCGATCGTGCTGGTTGATGTACCGTGAGCCATCGTATCACGCGCGGGCTCACGGTGGCGGGGGAGCTTGATGTGAGGTGGCCGCGGGGCGGGGAGCGTGTAAACTGGAGTGAGCAAACCGTGCCCAGCCCAAAGCGAGGTATTCAATATGTCTGACAAGCGCCGCACCTTTGCCGTCATCGACGGCAACTCGCTCATGCACCGCGCCTTTCACGCCGTGCCGCCGACCATGAACGCGCCGGACGGTCGCCCCACCAACGCGATCTTCGGCTTTCTGAACATGTTCCTCAAGATGATTGATGCCTTTAACCCCGACGGTGTGGTCGTGGCGTTTGATAAAGGCAAGCCGCGCGTGCGCATGGAGATGCTGCCGCAGTACAAGGCTCAGCGCCCGCCCATGGACCCCGATCTGCACGCGCAGTTTCCGATGATCAAGGAGCTGCTTACCGCGCTCAACGTGCCGATTCTGCAGTCCGAGGGCTGGGAAGGCGACGATATCCTGGGTACCATGGCGCGCCTGGGTGAGGAGGCCGGCTGCGACATGCTGCTGGTGACCGGCGACCGCGACATGTATCAGCTCGTGACCGAGCACGTCAACGTGGTCTCGACCCGCAAGGGCCTGTCCGACGTGGCGATTATGACGCCCGAGAGCGTGGATGACCTGTATCACGGCATTACGCCGGCGCTCGTGCCCGATTTCTACGGTCTGAAGGGCGATACGTCGGACAACATTCCCGGCGTACCGGGCATCGGCCCCAAAAAGGCGAGCGCGCTCATCGCGCAGTACGGCAGCTTGGACGAAGTCATCGCACATGCCGACGAGGTCAAGGGCAAGATGGGCGAGAACCTGCGTGCACACATCGACGACGCACTGCTGAGCCGCAAGGTCGCAACCATTCGCACCGATGCGCCCGTCGAGCTCGACTTTGAGGCGACGTCCTTCCCGGCGTTTTCTTCCGACGAGGTCTCCGCGGCGCTGGGCACGCTCGGCATTACGGCTATGCAGAACCGCTTCCTGGCGCTGATCGGCGGCGAGGGCGGGGCTGCTGCCTCCAGTGTTTTTGAGATACCTGCGATGGTTCGCGCAGCCGCCGACGATGCTGACGCGCTTGGTGCCGTTGCGGCTGAGGTCTCCCGCGCGATTGATGCCGGCGAGTGGGTCGCCGCCGTGGTGGACGACGACAAGGAAGAGGGCGCGCTCTTTGGACTGACGCGCACGCTGTGGTTGGCGACGTCCAAGGGCCTGTTCGCGCTCGAGGAGGGCGACAGCGGTGCAGCGGCTGAGGTTGAGGGCTTCAACTTCGTCTACGGCGTGATTGCCGGCGTGCTCGCGCGCCTGTTTATGGAGGGTCGCGTGGCGAGCCCGGATATGAAGGCGCTGCTGCACGAGCTTTCGCCCATCGATTCTTCTGAGCCCGAGCTCATGGATCCGCTCGCTGCCGATTCCACGCGCATCTTCGACACCGTGGTTGCCGCCTACCTGCTGGATTCCGACCGCTCCGAGTTCGATGAGGCATATCTGGCCGATACCTATCTGCAGATGGCGCTGCCTGCGGCGCGCGGTGCAGAGGGTGCCGGCGAGGACGCTCCGGCGCCTGCCGCCCGCACGGCGGCCTTGACGCTGGAGCTGGTCGCACCGCTGCGCGACCACATGGCCCGCGAGAACGCCGCCAACGTGTTCGACGGCATCGAGATGCCGCTCGTGCCGGTGCTTGCCAAGATGGAACGTGCGGGCATGCTCGTGGACCCCGACCGCCTGCACAGTCTGTCCGAGGGTCTGGCGACCCAGATTACCGAGGTCGAGCGAAGCATTCGCGACCTGGCGGGTGACGAGACCTTTAATATTGGCAGTCCCATGCAGCTGTCGCATGTGCTCTTTGATGTGATGGGGCTTCCGACCAAGGGCCTCAAGAAGACTAAGCGCGGCTATTATTCGACCAACGCCAAGGTGTTGAGCGACCTTGCCCGCGACCACGAGATCGTGCGCCTGATCTTGGACTGGCGCGAGAAGTCCAAGATCAAGTCAACCTATCTGGACACGTTGGGCCCGCTACGCCGTGGTGACGGTCGTGTGCACACTACGTACAACCAGACCATCACGGCAACGGGGCGTCTGTCCTCGAGCGATCCCAACCTGCAGAACATCCCGACGCGCTCTGAGCTGGGTCGTACCGTCAAGACGGCGTTTTCGGCAGGCGAGGGCAGCGTCTTTTTGGCGGTGGACTACTCGCAGATCGAGCTGCGTCTGCTGGCGCATCTTTCGGGTGACGAGCATCTGGTGCGCGCTTTTAACGAGGGCGAGGACTTCCACGCCGAGACGGCGGCGCGCGTGTTTGGCGTTCCCGTGTCCGAGGTAACTCCCGACCTGCGCAGTCGCGCCAAGGCCGTGAACTTTGGCATTGTGTACGGTCAGCAGGCCTACGGTCTGTCGCAGTCGCTGCATATCTCGATGGCCGAGGCGCGCGATATGATCGATCGCTACTACGAGGCCTACCCGGGCGTGCGCACGTTCCTCGACAACGTGGTGGCACGCGCCAAGCAGACGGGCTACGCCGAGACCATGTACGGCCGCCGCCGCCATATTCCGGAGCTTAAGGCCAAAAACCCGCAACTCCGCGGCTTTGGCGAGCGCACGGCCATGAACCATCCCATGCAGGGCACCGCAGCAGACATCATCAAGATCGCCATGGCCCGCGTAAGCCGCCGCTTGGAAGAAGAGGGCTTTGCCGCCCACATGATCCTGCAAGTGCACGACGAACTGGACTTTGAGTGCCCCATCGACGAAGTCGAGCGCCTAACCACCATGGTCCGCGACGTCATGGAGCACGTAGTGGACCTCCGCGTTCCCCTAATCGCCGAAGCCAGCACCGGCATAACCTGGGCCGACGCGAAATAGAAAAACAGCCACAGGTCCAAAGCAGCCAAACCAGAAGGGAGTCCCTTTCAGCAAGGAACTCCCTTCATCCATAATTATTCAGCCAAGTATCTAGACGCCAAGACGCCATCTAGGCGGCAAGCAAGTCACCCTAGGACCTGGCCGGGCGAGGCGGGTAAGTTTTTCGTAGATTCCGCACGAGCCGGAAAGCACTTAATGTGCTTTCCGAGCGAGCCCAGGACCTGACCGAACGAAAAACTTACCCGTCTCGCCCGGCCAGGTCCGACGAGCCACGTTAACGAGCCGCCAAGATGGCGTCGATGAGCGTCAGTACGCCCCCGTCGTTGTTGCTCGGAATGCGCCACTTGGCGTGCGCGTTCATGTGCTCCTCGGCATTGTCCACGATAAAGCTGTGACCGACGCGCTCCAGCATGGGGATGTCGTTGTACGTATCGCCCACGGCGGCGGCGTCGGCAATATCGATGCCCAGGTGCTCGCACAGGTGCGCGACGCCGGCGCCCTTGTCGACACCCAGGTTCATAAAGTCGATCCACTCGCGCCCGGCGTTGGTGACGTAGAGCTTGTCCGAGAACTCGGGGCTATAGGTCTCGCGGAAAGCGGGCTCGGCGTCGTAGTCGGGGAAGAAGACCGAAATCTTGTTGGACTCGAAATCAATGCCCTCAAAGCTGTCGACGTAGTTGATTGTGTTGTAGTAGACGCTGATCTCGTCGTGGTACTGATGGTCGCGGGCAAGCACGTAGAACTCGTCGAAGCAGCACAGGACGGGAACGGCGCGCGGGTCCTCCGAGGCACGGCTCAAGACCTGCTGATACAGCGCCACATCGATGTTGCTCTTATAGATATAGTTGCCGCGATAGATGACGCAGGCTCCGTTGTCGGGACAAAAGGCGAGGCGGTTCTTGATGCCCTCGAACATCTCTTCAAGCTTGGGGGCCGGACGTCCGCTAGCGGGGCAGAACACGATGCCAGCCTCGGCGAGCTTGTCCAGGCGCTCATCAAGACCCTGAGGTAGCACGCGCTCGTCGGTGAGAAGCGTCTTGTCCATATCAACGGCGAGAATCTTAATGTTTCCAATATTGGCGTCCGATTCGTAAGTTTGCATAAAAGCGAGCCTTTCGTTTCGAAATTGTTTCAGATGTTATAACCATCAACTCGTAGTCAGGCGTATTTTCGCAGGAACGCAGCGTATTTGCACTGCATTTCACAAACTAATGAAAAAACTTTTCAGAAATTTGAATTTGTCGCTTGTGCAGCGGGCACTTTATCGTAATATAGCGACCATCGAAAACGGAGACGGAAAAACAACCGCTTGCCGAGGAAAAGGTACCGTTTACGATATTAGAATTGCGCCCGGCGATAGGTGAAAGGAGAGGCAGATGCAGTTCGTAAAGATCATCACCACTGCAGACAATGCCATCCGACGCCAGCGCGCAATTTCCCGACGACGATAACAATCGTCTCTGTCCGCATGGGGCGAATTGCCTCAACAGAGTCATTTTGAGGTCGTTGGGTTTTAGTACGACATTGCTGCATGTTTCTAGGGCATGTATGTGCTGATTTTTGCTATTTAACCTGATATTGCACGGTATATGACCTTGAAATGACTTGCAACTGACCGATGTTCTAACTGGCTACCAAGGGCGAAAGGAAACAGCCATGAGCAAGGAAAAAGTCGTTCTCGCATATTCCGGTGGTCTTGATACATCCGTATGTGTCAAGTGGCTCCAGGACGAGAAGAATCTCGATGTCGTTTGTGTCTGCGGCAACGTGGGCCAGGAAGAGACCGGACTGGATGCCAAGAAGCAGAAGGCGCTCGACCTGGGCGTTCTCGATTGCCAGGTGCTCGACCTGCGCGACGAGTTCTCCGATGAGTTCCTGACTAAGGCCATCGCTGCAAACTCCATGTACGAGAACAAGTACCCGCTGCTCTCCGCTCTTTCCCGCCCGCTGCTCGCCAAGAAGCTTGTTGAGGTCGCCCACGAGTTTGGCGCGACCTACGTCGCCCACGGCTGCACCGGCAAGGGTAACGACCAGGTCCGTTTTGAGGCCGCCGTCAAGGCCCTCGACCCTGAGCTCAAGGTTATCGCCCCGGTGCGCGAGTGGGATCTGAAGTGCCGTCCCGACGAGGTCGCCTATGCCCACGCCCACAACGTGCCGGTTCCCGAGGGTGCCAACGACAACCCCTACTCCATCGACGACAACCTGTGGGGTCGTGCCATTGAGTGCGGTCACCTGGAGGATCCCTGGAACGAGCCGCTCGACGACGCTTGGGTTATGACCAAGAACCCCGAGGACACGCCGGACACTCCGACCTACACCGAGATTGAGTTTGAGGCCGGCAAGCCCGTCGCCGTCGACGGCAAGAAGATGAAGCTCTCCGAGATCGTCATCGCCCTCAACAAGATCTCCGGCGACAATGGCTTTGGCCGTCTCGATCTGGTCGAGGATCGCCTGGTGGGCCTTAAGAGCCGCGAGTGCTACGAGGTTCCCGGCGCCCTGACGCTCATCACCGCCCACAAGGCGCTCGAGGACATCTGCGTCGAGGGCGACCTGCTCAAGACCAAGATCAAGCTCGAGCAGGATTGGGCCACCGCCGTGTATAACGGCCAGTGGTACAGCCCGCTCAAAAACGCGCTCGATGCCTTTATGGCCGATACCCAGAAGTTCGTGACCGGCACTGTCCGTCTGAAGTTCTTTAAGGGCAACTGCCATGTCGTCGGCCGCAAGAGCCCCTTCAGTCTCTACGACTACGGTCTGGCTACCTACGACCGCGACACCACGTTTGACGAGAAGGCCAGCGCCGGCTTTATCGAGATCGATACGCTGTCGCTCAAGACGTGGGCAAAGGTCCAGGGCCCCAGCTCTGCTGCCGCTCAGGCCTAGCGCCTCCTTCCCTTGGTATCCGCGCGGCCCATCCGCGTGATACATAACGGGCGCACGGGGTCCCTACCTTTCGTTATGCTTGCTGACACTTCTTAACATCGGTGGCCCCTACGTTCCGCCCGCATATATGATGCCGCGTCTGCGGCTGAGTCCGAGCCCCGCCGGGGTTGTCCGGCGGGGCTCCTTCTATCAATTTGGCGGCTCTGCGCCTATATATATGAGGAGTATCCATTATGTTCAATGCTATTGCGCATGCTTTACTTGCCCTCGCGCCCGAGTTCGATGCTGCAAAGGTCGAGGACGTTCCTATGAGCCTAAAGGCCTGGATCGATGGTTCGCAGGGCAACATCCGGAGGGTGACGTTGGGCGCCAAGTGCATGGCGCGTCACTTCTTTGCAAATTAGCTACATGGCACCGCACACGGTGGGGAATGTGTAAAACTAGCGGTTGAAAAATCGCTTTAGCGACATGGCGCATTGCTTTGGGCGCTTGTTTTGGTATTTGGAGAAAGGGGACGGTTCCATGGCTCTTTGGGGCGGTCGTTTTGAGGCAGGCGTGGCCGAGGTCACGCAGGAGTTTGGCGCGTCGCTGCCGGTCGACAAACATCTCTATAAGCAGGATATCGCCGGCTCTAAGGCGCATGCCAAAATGCTGGCGGCCCAGGGCATCATCAGTGCCGAGGACGAGCAGGCGATTGCCAAGGGCCTGACCGGAATCGAACAGGATATCGATGCCGGCAACTTTACCTTCGATATCAACGATGAGGACATTCATATGTCCATCGAGAGCGAGTTGACGCGCCGCATCGGCGAGGCCGGTAAGCGCTTACACACCGGGCGTTCGCGCAACGACCAGGTGGCGACCGATACGCGCCTGGGCGTCAAGGCGCTGGCCAAGGAGCTCATGGAGGCCAATCTTGAGCTGCGCCATGTGCTGGTGGATGCGGCCAAGAAGTACGGCAAGGTGATTCTGCCGGGCTACACGCACTTGCAACATGCTCAGCCCGTGCTGCTGTCGCATCATCTGTTGGCGTATTCCTGGATGTTCGCGCGCGACTTTACGCGTTTGAAGGCCGCCTTTGATGCCGCTGACAACTGCCCGCTGGGTGCCGCCGCGCTTGCCGGTACGAGCTATCCGCTCGATCGCCAGATGACGGCTGCCGAACTTGGCTTTGCGGGTGTGATTCCCAACTCGCTCGATGCGGTTTCCGACCGTGATTTCCTCCTCGACCTGCATTACGCCGGCTCCGTCATGGCCATGCACCTGTCGCGTCTTTCCGAGGAGATCGTGCTGTGGTCGAGCTCCGAATTTGGCTTTATCACGCTTTCCGACTCCTATTCCACTGGCTCGTCCATCATGCCGCAGAAGAAGAATCCCGACTTTGCCGAGCTTATCCGCGGCAAGAGCGGCCGTGTCTTTGGCAACCTGGTGCAGCTGCTGGTAACCATGAAGGGCTTGCCGCTTGCTTATAACAAGGACTTGCAGGAGGACAAGGAGAGCGCGCTCGATACCGCCCATACGCTCATGCAGTGCCTGTCCGTTATGGCCGGAATGATTTCGACTTGGACCGTCAACGAGGATGCCATGGCGCGCGAGTGCGGCGTGGGGCACCTTGCCGCTACCGATGTTGCCGATTACCTGGCCAAGCGTGGCCTGCCGTTCCGCGAGGCACATGCCGTGGTGGGGCATCTGGTCCTGATGTGTGAGAAGCGCGGCTGCAATCTTGAGGACCTGCCGTTTGAGGTGTTCCAGGAGGCAAGCCCGCTCTTTGAGCGCGACATTACCGAGGCGCTCGACATCCCGTCGATTGTCGCCGCGCGCACGACCGAGGGCGGCACCGCCCCTGCCGCCGTTGCCGTGCAGCTGCAGCGTGCCGAGGCACAGCTCGTGGCCGACGAGGGCGTGTTTGGATCGCTGACCAAGGTCGTCGAGATGGGCCACGGGATAAAGTAAGGGTTTGGCCGAAGCCGTTTTTGCCATTTATTGAGGAATCATTTTTTGCTTTACGGACGTCTGCTGATGTGGGCGCCCGTATTTTGTTGCTATGGGGGAGGGGCTTGTCGAGAACTTCTGTAGGACCTTTGAGCAGGTTGTGAAGAGGGTACGTTCGCGGGCGGCAACCGACCGTCTGCTCTGCTCGATGCGGTTGATGGGCGGGCGGATGGTACTCTAATCGGGCTTCGAAACAGAAGTGACACATATGGAGCGCTTTAATAAATTGCAGCGTTTCAATAAACAGCTTTTTGTTTAACTGCAGCTAAAACTCTGTTACGATGCAGTACAGGCGGGTGCCGGAATGGGACTTGGGCACGCGCGAACCTACTTGAAAGGCTACCTTATGGCTATCGAGAAGACCTTCATCATGATTAAGCCCGACGCCGTGCGCGATCGCAAAATCGGCGAGATTGTTGCTCGCATTGAGCGCAGCGGCCTTGTCATCGAGCGCATGGAGATGACCACGCTCGAGCGCGCTACCGTCGAGGAGCACTACGCCCATCTGGCCGACAAGCCCTTCTTTGGCGGTCTCTGTGACTTTATGACGAGCGGTCCGGTCGTCAAGATGGTCGTTTCCGGTCTCTCCGCTGTTGCTAAGATGCGCACCCTCATGGGCGCTACCAACCCGCTTGAGGCTGCCCCCGGCACCATCCGCGGCGACTTTGCCGTCGATGTCAACGCCAACGTGATCCACGGCTCCGACTGCCTGGAGAACGCCGAGATCGAGATCAAGCGCTTCTTTGGCTAAACCAGCTTTGACTCCTTAAAGCTGTTAGCGTGTGGCTTGGGCGCCGCGGAACTCCATCCGCGGCGCCCTTTTATTCCAGAATCTATGAAGGGGCCCGCTCGGACATGTGTTCCGAGCGGGCCCCTGCTGTTAGCTTGTGGCGCTGAATAGTTTAGGCTTCGTCGACGATCTTAAGGCCGCGCGTGTGATCGATCTCGTTGAGGAGATTGACGCGACGCTCGTGGCGGCCGCCCTCAAACTCGGCGTCGAGCCACTCGTCGACAATCATCTTGGCGAGCTCGGAGCCCACGACGCGGGCGCCAAAGGCGAGCACGTTGGTGTTGTTGTGCATGCGGGAGAGCTTGGCGCTGAAGGGCTCGGAGCACACGACGGCGCGCACGCCCTCTACCTTGTTGGCAGCCAGGCTGATACCGACGCCGGTGCCGCAGATCAGGATGCCCAGGTCGACGTCGCCGTTGGCAACGGCCTTACCCACCTTGTAGCCGGCGATGGGGTAGTCAAAGCTCTCAGAGGTGTCGGTGCCAAAGTTCACGACCTCGCAGCCGCGCTCCTTCAGGTGCTCGGAGATGATGTTCTTGAGCTCGACGGCGGCGTGGTCGTTACCGATACCGATCTTCATGGATGGTTCCTCTCTGGTCTGTGCGGCGCAAATGCTAAAGGTGTTTACCGCGTTCGACTGCATGATAGCGCGACTTTTGAGTAAACGCTCGAGCGTTTTTTGGTCAAACGCTTTAGCAGGCAACAAGACTGGCTTCTCGTGAATGAATGTCGTCAGTTTGCGCTTGAGCGCCGTCTGCCGGAACCATGGTTGCGGTTTTTGATGCATTGTTATCAAATAAAGGAGCTAACTATTATGAGAGTCCAGCCCGTTATGCAAGCAGGAGATACCTATGCCTACTGATTCCATCCGTGATGCCGCTTTTTGCGATGTTTTGAACCGCGAGCTTGTCTGTGCACTCGGCTGCACCGAGCCCATTGCCGTTGCCTATGCAGCGGCGCTGGCGAGCCAGACGCTCGGTTGCGAACCCGATCATATGGATGTTGCCTGCTCGGGCAACATCATCAAGAACGTCAAGAGCGTGACCGTGCCCAACTCGGGCGGTATGCACGGTATTGAGGCCGCGGCCGTGCTGGGTGCCGTGGGCGGCGACGCCAAGAGCGCGCTCGAGGTGCTCGAGAGCGTTAACGATGAAGACCGTGCTCGCGTGGCCGAGCTCCTCGCCGACGCCGGCTACTGCGATGTGTCGCTTGTCGAGGGTGTGCCCAACCTCTACATCAAGGTGACTGCCACGGCCGGGGGCCATACCGCGGTCGTCGAGATTACCGACCACCACACAAATGTCACGTGCCATACGCTCGACGGTATTCCGGTATGCGGCAAGTCGGCGGGGGAGTGTGCCGCCTGCGCCGAGCGCGTGGTGGCCGAGCGTGCGGCGGATAACGCCGATACCCCTATGAGCATTGAGTCTATCATCGACTTTATCGAGGACGGTGACATTGAGGACGCCCGCGCTGCCGTTGAGCGTCAGATTGAGCTGAATGGCGCGATCAGTGCCGAGGGCCTTGCGCACGCTTGGGGCGCCGAGGTGGGTCGTACACTGTTGGGCGCTCGTGCTGATGACGTCGCCTGCCGTGCCCGTGCCCGTGCGGCCGCCGGGTCCGACGCCCGCATGAACGGTTGCGCGCTGCCGGTCGCCATTGTGTGCGGCTCGGGCAATCAGGGCATTACCTGCGCATTGCCCGTCATGGAGTATGCCGAGTACCTGCGTTGCGACCACGAGCGCCTGGTGCGCGCCGTGATGCTGTCCGATCTTATCGCCGTGCATATCAAGAGCTATATTGGTGCGCTCTCGGCGTTTTGCGGTGCTATTTGCGCCGCGTGCGGCGCCGGCGCTGCGATTACCTGGCTGTGCGGTGGCACGCGCGAGCAGATTGGCGCGACGGTCTCGAATACGCTCGGTAACGTGGGCGGCATCGTGTGCGACGGCGCCAAGGCGAGCTGTGCCGCCAAGATCTCGGCTGCCGTCGATGCGGCGATTCTGGGCCACGATATGGCTATGCAAGGTCGCGGCTTCCGCGCCGGCGAGGGCCTGATCCAGGATACCGTTGAGCAGACAATCGCCAGCATGGGCTACGTGGGCCGCGTGGGCATGAAGGACACCGACATCGAGATCCTCAACATCATGATCGGTAAAACCCAGGTCTGCTAGATATTAAGTTGCGGTGAGATAGTTCCTAAAATTACCCGGGTGAGGGGCAAACAGGAACTATCTCACCGCAACTGCGCTAGATGTTCTGGCGCCTACGATAGTTCGTCGGCTATTTGGTGCTCGTAGAAGGCCTCGATTACGGCGTTAAAGTCGCGGGCGAAGTCTTCCATGGTTCCGCGCCAGGTGGCTCGGCTGGGCTTGCCCTGGCCCACAAAGGCGGTTTGGATGCCGCAATCGGGGGACGGGAAGTCGCGTTTGGGGTCGTTGCCCACCATAAGGACCTCGTGTGGCTCGAGCCCCATCACCTGAAGCTGCTCTAGATAGTAGGTGGCATCGGGCTTGCATCGGGTGGCGTTTCCCATGTGCGTCACGAGTTCAAAGGGGGCGTCGGCCAGGTCGCCCCAGCCCATGCGGCACTCGATGGCCCCCTGGGGAAAGCTGGGGTTGGTAAAGAGCGCACAACGCAGTCCAGCGTCCTGTACGGCCTGGAGCGCGGCGTGCGCGCCCGGCATAGCGTGGGCGTTAATGAGTTCGTCATTCTTGTACGGAAGAACTTCGCGGTCGTAGTAAGTAAACGCCTCGTAGATGAAGGGATCGGAGAGGCAGATGCCGCACCTGTGCTCGACCTCGGTGCGGTAAAACTCAAGATTGGTGCGGTTATCCGTGCCGCTGCGGCGATTGGCGTTGAGGTCGACCAGGATGGTGCCGAGGCGTGCCATCGTGCCACCGCGACTGCGGCGCCCGATATCCGCGAGCATCGAAGAGACATCCTTAAAATAGCGAAGGATGAACGCGTTAAGGTTGATGCTAAGAAGCGTTTCGTCCATATCGAAAACGACTGCTTTGAGCACGCGGGCACCTTTCTCGTAAATTTGATCTGGAGTCGTTGACTCCGGATACTTTACCCCAAAGCCAAATGCCTGGCTGGTTATCGTCAAGTTGTGGAGACGTGTGTTCATAAGATTACGAAAAAGTCTCCACACGAGTAAAAAATCGCAGTTCACGCTTGAAATCGAACTCATTTCCCCGTAACCTATACGAACGTGATTGCATAAGCGTCACATTAGTATCTGTCGGCTCCCGAGTGTTCCTAAACGTTGTGTGCTTGTCGCACCCTTCTGTAGGTCCTAGCAATCGGGGCCCCGTAGTTCGAAAGGGGTCCACCTTTGAGTGAGATTCAGAACTCGTCCATTTTCTCTCTTGACGATGTCAACGAGGAGGAGATGAACAACCTCATCGACGGTACGATTACCGACTTTGATGAGGGCGATCTCGTTAACGGCACTGTCGTTAAGATCGAGCATGACGAGGTGCTCGTTGACATCGGATTCAAGTCCGAGGGCGTTATCCCGGTCCGCGAGCTGTCCATCCGCAAGGACGCTAACCCTGCAGACATCGTTGCACTCGGTGATCCCATCGAGGCTCTGGTACTCCAGAAGGAGGACAAGGACGGTCGTCTGGTCCTGTCCAAGAAGCGTGCCGAGTACGAGCGTGCTTGGAACCGCATCGAGGAGAAGTTCAACTCCGGCGAGAACGTCGAGGGCGAGGTTATCGAGGTTGTCAAGGGCGGCCTGATCCTCGACATCGGCCTGCGTGGCTTCCTGCCCGCCTCCCTCGTCGACCTCCGTCGCGTCAAGGACCTCACCTCCTACATGGGCACCCGCATCGAGGCCCGCGTCATCGAGATGGACCGCAACCGCAACAACGTCGTCCTCTCCCGTCGCGTCGTGCTCGAGGAGTCCCGTAAGGCCGAGCGCTCCGAGATCCTGTCCAAGCTCAAGTCTGGCATGCGTCTCCAGGGCACCGTTTCCTCCATCGTCGACTTCGGCGCCTTCGTCGACCTCGGTGGTATCGACGGCCTCATCCACATTTCCGAGCTCTCCTGGAACCACGTCAACCATCCTTCCGAGGTTGTCAAGGTCGGCCAGGAGGTCGAGGTCGAGGTTCTCGACGTCGATCTCAACCGCGAGCGCATCTCCCTGGGTCTCAAGCAGACCACCGAGGATCCGTGGCGCGCACTGGTCAAGAAGTACCCCGTCGGCGCTATCGTCGAGGGCACTGTGACCAAGCTTGTCCCGTTCGGCGCTTTCGTCGATCTGGGCGAGGGCATCGAGGGCCTGGTGCACATCTCCGAGATGGCCAACAAGCACGTCGATCAGCCTTCTCAGGTCACCCACGTGGGCGACAAGGTTCAGGTCAAGGTCATGGAGATCGACCTCGACCGTCGTCGTATCTCCCTGTCCATGAAGTCCGCTGCTGAGACTCTGGGCGTCGAGATCGAGGTTACCCCGCTGCCTTCCGAGAAGAAGGACGAGGAGACCGACGCCGAGTAAATCGGTTTGACGATCACCTGTTTTAAGGGATCCGTCCGCAATGGACGGGTCCCTTTTTGCATTTGCTGCTGAGGCGCGCGATGCTACCCGTGCGCAATGCTGCCCGGGTTGTCTGTTTGCTATTGGGTTGTCGGTGCATGAAAAATGCCGACATCCCGCCTCGGGGAGGAGGCGGGAACGCACCGAGTAGACGGAGGGGTGCGGAGCGCGGTCGCGTCTCGACTGACGACGTTGCCCATCGACAGGACCATTGTAGCGCATGGCGGTTCTTGGTTTATCGTGTCGAGCGTTTGCGTTGTGCCATTGCCTGAGGCAGCGGTGTGTTACACTCTTGCACTGCTGAGTGGGCCAGACGGTCGCGCGATGTGCTGCTTGCAGTACGCGTGAGGAAAGTCCGGGCTCCAGAGGGCGGGATGCCGGCTAACGGCCGGGCGGAGTGATCCGACGGAAAGCGCCGCAGAAAAGAAGACTCCCACCTGCGCCGCAAGGCGTAAAGGGAAAAGCTGAAACGGTGGTGTAAGAGACCACCAGCGTCGTGGCAACACGGCGGCTTGGCAAGCCCCATCCGGAGCAAGCGCGAATAGGAACGCTATGGGCCGGCCCGGTCCGCGTTCGGGTAGCGTGCGTGGAGCTGCACGGTAACGTGCAGACAAGATAAATGACCGTTCACGACAGAACCCGGCTTATAGGCCCACTCAGCACTTTGTTGACGCTGCGAACCCGTCAGCGCGGCAATCTGCCTTTCAAGCCTTCGGGCATGACCATAAGGTCAATGCCCTCGTCTTTCAAGGCACCTTGCTCGCGCTGACGGGTTCTCGCTTTCGTTTACGGAATCATCGGTGTTGCCGTTCTATTTACCGGGATTAACGGTACGATCTTTGCCGTATTATTGAGGCTGTTTGTTGCTTTGCTTGTTGTTGAGGGGCTTTGTTGGACAGCTATTTTACTCTGCAATCGAATATTGAGGTTTCGGGCGAGTTTGTGGACCGCAAGAGCCGGTTTATTGCCCAGCTGGTCCATATTGAGTCCGAGGATGAGGCGAATGCCTTTATCGAGACGGTTCGCAAGCGTCATTACGACGCTCGACACAATGTTCCCGCGTGGATTTTGGTCGATGGACGCGAGCGCCAGAGCGATGACGGTGAGCCGAGCCGCACGAGCGGCATGCCGACGCTCGAGGTGTTGCGCGGCGCGGGGCTCAAAAATGTTTGCTGCGTAGTGACGCGCTATTTTGGTGGCACGCTGTTGGGGCCTGGTGGCTTGGTACGCGCCTATACCGCGGCGACGCAGGCGGCGGTGGCCGCGGCTCAGGAGGCCGGGCAGATCGTTGAGATGACAAGCGTCGTGCCGGTTGACGTGCATGTGGCCTATCCGCAGTACGAGCAGGTGCTTCGCTTGGCGCAGGATTCGGGTGCCAAGGTTTCGGATACCGATTACGCGGATGCCGTGACACTTCATTTGGCGTTTAAGGCAGGGGGGCAGGAGCCGTTTTGCGCTAAGATGCGCGAGCTTATGGCGGGGCGCGAGGAGATTGAGGTCGGCGCTCCCGAGTTTGCCGAGTTCTAACGGCGACGGCCGGCGTGCTTTTGGATGGATTCCAAGCGCGCCGGCCGTCGTTTTTCTGTTGCTGCCGTTTACTCGGCGAGCTGCTTTAGCACATCGCAGGCAATCTCGACGGCATCGTCGATGCAACCGGGGCAGCTGCGGAGCGGACCCTTGTCCGATCCGATGCCCTTGAGCGTGCCGCAGACGGTCGTCGTGTTCTTCTCGCCAAAGCGCTTGGCGATTTCGCGCGACAGCTTGTAGGTCTGGCCCTTGGTCTTGGGGTTTTCCATGCCGTCGCTCATTACAAAGCCCATGATGGCCACGGCGCCCGAGATGGCGCCGCAGGTCTCGGTCATGCCGCCCATGCCGGCGCCAAAGCCCTCGGTGAGGGTAAAGGCGACCTGGGGGTCGAGCCCGACGGCGGGCGCGAGCGTGCAGGCGACGGCCTGGGCGCAGTTAAAGCCACGTGCGTGGTATTCGGCAGCCTGAGCCTGACAGGCGGTGATATCGAGCTGGGCCGTATCGATTTGCTTCATCGTTGTCTCCTTGGTCACGGTGTACCCGCCTATGGTACCCGTGACGGGGCATGTAATCATCGAGAGCTTCATGTATGCCTCGTTTTTATCAATCGAGCAAATGCCCAAGGCTTGAGATAAATACCCCTGATCAATTTGTCCCATAACCTACCTTGGGGATGGGTTGAGAGGGGTGCGGGGTAGCGGTATCGTGAACCGAATAAAACTAAAACCCAGGCAAGGGAGCTAGATATGAGCGAGCAGACCATCGGTACTACATGTGTTCAGGGCGGCTATCACCCGGGAGATGCCGAGCCGCGCCAGGTGCCCATCTACCAGTCCACCACGTGGAAGTACGACACGTCGGAGCATATGGGCAAGCTGTTTGACCTGGAGGAGTCGGGCTACTTCTACAGCCGCCTGCAGAACCCCACGTGCGATCTCGTTGCCGCCAAGATCTGCGAGATGGAGGGAGGCACCGCCGCGATGCTCACGAGCTCGGGCATGGCTGCGAACTTCCTCGCGATCTTTAACGTGGCCGGTGCCGGCGATCATGTGGTCGCAAGCTCTGCCATTTACGGCGGTACGTATAACCTGCTCGCCCACACCATGGGCCGTATGGGGTTGACCTGCACGTTCGTCGCCCCCGACTGCACCGATGAGGAGCTCGAGGCAGCCTTTGAGCCCAATACCAAGCTCGTCTTTGGCGAGACGATCGCAAACCCCGCCCTTGCCGTGCTCGATATTGAGCGCTTTGCCAAGGCTGCACATGACCACGGCGTGCCGCTGATGGTCGACAACACCTTCCCGACGCCCGTGATGTGCCGTCCCTTTGAGTGGGGCGCCGACATCGTCACGCACTCCACGACCAAGTACATGGATGGACATGCTGCCTACCTGGGCGGCGTAATCGTTGACCACGGCCAGTTTGACTGGATGGCTCATGCGGACAAGTTCCCGGGTCTTACCACGCCCGACGAGAGCTACCACGGCGTGACGTATGCCGAGAAGTTCGGTCGCGAGGGCGCCTTTATTACCAAGGCCACTGCGCAGCTTATGCGCGACCTCGGCCCCATGCAGAACCCGCAGGCGGCGTTCTTCCTGAACAGCTCGCTCGAGAGCCTGCACGTGCGCATGCCGCGTCATTGTGAGAACGGCCTGGCCGTTGCCAAGTTCCTGCAGAGCCATCCCAAGGTACGCTTCGTGAGCTATCCGGGCCTGGAGGGCGACAAGTACTATGACCTGGCTCAGAAGTACATGCCTAACGGTACCTGCGGCGTCGTGAGCTTTGGCTTTAACGGTGGTCGCGCGGCGGCCGAGACCTTTATGAAGAGCCTTAAGCTCGCCCAGATCGCTACGCACGTGGCCGATGCGCGTACTTGCTGCTTGCATCCGGCAAACGCTACCCATCGCCAGATGAACGACGAGGAGCTCATCGCCTGTGGCATCTCCGCCGATATGGTGCGTCTGTCGTGCGGCCTCGAGGACACGGCCGATCTGATTGCCGACCTTGAGCAGGCGCTTGAGCAGTGCTAGGCTAGCTTCCCGTATGAAGCGACGGTGCCCCTTGGGGTTCCGGTGACATATAGTTCCGATTCCGTAGGCGGGACCCCAATCGCGGCTGTTCGCAGGCGATTGGGGCCCCGTTTTTGCGTTGCACCACTCGAAAGGATGGATATGGAGAAAACTGCAGAGCAGCTGCGCCGCGAGCACATTGCCCTTGAGGGCGATACCCATGGCAAGAACAAATGGGCGATTCTGTTTACCGTGCTCATCATGACGTTTATGGTGTGTCTGGATTCGACCGTCGTGACCGTGGCGCTGCCCGTGATGCAAAAAGAGCTGGGTGTGGGCCTCGATCGCATTCAGCTGGTAAGCTCTGTGTATCTGCTTGCGACGTGCGTGGCTATGTTGCCGTTTGGCCGTCTGGGCGACGTGCGCGGCAAGGTGAATGTGTTTCAGCTGGGCGTCATCGTCTTTTCGGTCGGTTCGCTGCTGTGCGGCCTTTCGGCCTCGCTCGAGGTTCTTATCCTGGCACGCATTGTTCAGGGCGTCGGTTGCGCGGCGGCCATGGCTAACAACATGGGTATCATCACCGAGTCGTTTCCGGCGCGCGAACGAGGCCGTGCCATGGGTATTCTCGCGACCTTTGTGGCCCTCGGCATGATGTGTGGCCCCGTGCTCGGCGGCATGCTGGTGGCAAGCTTTCCCTGGGAGAGCATCTTCCTCATCAACCTGCCCATTGGCGTCATCTCGTTTATCGTGGGGCTCTACACGCTGCCGCATGTTAAGCCGGAGGCCGGCGAGCGCCCCATGTCGCTGGCGGAGGCCGCGCGTCGCTGCTTTGCAAATTCGGCCTTCACCATCAATCTTGCCTGCATGCTCATCGTGTTTGTTGGCATTGGCGCATCCGAGTTTATCCTGCCGTTCTATTTTCAGGACGCCCACGGCTTTGGTTCCGACATTTCCGGACTGCTCTTTTTGGCGCTGCCGATGGTGAATGCCTTTATCGGCCCGCTTTCGGGTACGGTTTCGGACCGTGTTGGTTGCGAGGGCCCCACGGCGGTGGGCCTGGGTGTGTACGTGTGCGGTCTCTTTGCGGTAAGTACGCTCGACGAGCACTCTTCCATCCCTGTGATCGTGTGCTGTGTCGCGTTTATGTCGTGCGGAACGTCGATTTTCCAGAGCCCCAACAACTCGCTGTACATGGGCTCGGCTCCGCGCGAAGCGCTCGGCTTTGCGGGCAGCCTGGGTAGCCTGGCGCGCTATGCGGGTATGGCAGTGGGCATTACGGTGGCGTCGCATATCCTGTATGGGCAGATGAGCGTGGCGATGGGCGAGGCCGTGACCAGTTTTGTTGCAGGCCGTCCGGATGTGTTCCTGTTTGGTTTTCGTTCGGTGTTCTATGTGTTGATGGCCGTGGCAGCCGTGGGCTTTGTCCTCTCGATGGTTCGTTTGGTGAGGATGCGCGCCCGCCATTAGCGTGTTGGGAGGCTGCCTGCCACGTATCCGCGCCGTCCCAAAAAGACTGGTTTGTGGTGCGATGCGGCTTGTGGGGCGGGCGGGGGTCGGTCCGTGGTAGACTATCGAACAACGTTTATTAATCGCGCGGTATCCTTGCCGCGAGAAGGGGTTGCGCCATGCAGGAGCTTGAGGATCGTATTCGCCATGACGGCATCGTAAAGGCCGGTAACGTCCTTAAGGTTGATGCCTTCCTCAACCACCAGTGCGACGTTGAGCTGTTCGACCACATGGGTGCCGAGTGGGCCCGTCTGTTCAAGGATGTCGAGATCAACAAGATCCTGACGATTGAGGCTTCGGGCATTGGTATGGCTTGCATCGCGGCTCAGCATTTTGGCGGCGTGCCGGTGGTCTTTGCCAAGAAGGCACAGTCCATCAACCTCGACGGCGAGCAGTACGCCACGACCATCTACTCCTTTACCAAGCAGAAGGAGTACCCGGTCATCGTTGGCAAACGCTTCCTGTCCGAGGGCGACAAGGTCCTGATCATCGACGACTTTTTGGCCAACGGCTGCGCGCTCGAGGGTCTTATCAAGATCTGCGAGGCTGCAGGTGCCGAGGTATCCGGCATTGGCATTGCGGTGGAGAAGGGCTTCCAGGGCGGTGGCGATAAGCTCCGCGAGCGCGGCTTCCGCGTTGAAAGCCTAGCCCGTATCGCCGATATGGACTGCGATACCGGCGAGATCACCTTCGCCTAAGCGCGCAACACAAGCGATTGGTATGCGATGTGACAAAGGGACTTTCCCTTTGTCACATTTTTTATGAAGGGAGGTGTTGATATGGATGAGAACAAGATGGGATGGCGCGAGTATGCGCGCTATGCCGAGATGTCGGTCGAGGAGTTGGCGCGAGATTGCGAGGTGCAGGTGTTTCGCGCGACAGGTCCGGGCGGACAGGGCGTGAACACGACGGACTCGGCGGTGCGTATGAAGCATGGGCCCACGGGGATTGTTGTGACGGCGCGCGAGAGCCGTAGTCAGTTTCAGAATCGCGCGAGCTGCCTGCGTAAGCTGCGCGCTGAGCTGGAGCGTCGCGGGCGTCCACCGCGCCGACGCGTAAAGACTAAGGTGCCTCTGCGCTCTCGCCAGCGCAGGCTCAATGACAAGCACTTCAACGCCATTAAAAAGGCCAACCGTCGCAAGCCGGGTAGCGACGAATAGCCTCCTCATGAGTTGCGGTGAAATAGGGACTGTTTTGCGGCTTTAGCTGCATAAACAGTCCCTATTTCACCGCAACTTAGGTTGGGTTAGCGGGCCGGGTGCCAGACCTCGAGGACGGCGGGAAGGATGTCGACCTCGATGCGCGAGGCGACGATGGGCTCGCCGTCGGCCTGGATGGGATAGTCGGGCTCCTCAAAGGTGAGCTCGACATGGCGGCAGCGGCGCATGCGAACCGGCGGCAACTTGGTATGGTGGCCGTCCTTGGCCGAAAGAAACATAGGCAGGGCAACCGCGCGAGGGACGGGACCGCAGGCGTAGCAGACGTCGAGTACGCCGTCGCAGGGGTCGGCATCGGGGCAGATACGATAGCCCGAGCCATAGGTAGGACCCAGCTGAATCGCCATGATAATCGCCCTCACGCGCTCGGCGGGCGCCCCGTCAAAGCTGACTGTCATGGGGTAGTTGCGATAGCGCAGGCCAAACTGCTCAAGTCCCGAAAGGGTGTAGAGCGGCGCGCCCGTCAAGCCGGTCTTTTTGCGCAGCTCGGTGGTGCCAAGGCCGATGGCGGCATCGATGCCGATCGAAAGCGTCTGGTCGTAGTACTCAACGGTAGCCTCGCCGCTGCCGCTTGCGGGGTTCCATGAGCGAATGCGCCCGATGTCCTGGTGCTGCAGCTCGCAGGTGAGCAGCGCGCCAAAATCTTTGCCGGAGAAATCGTCGATACCGAGCGTTTGGGCAAAATCGTTGCCGGAGCCCACGGGCAGGACGGCAAGAGCGGGGCGGGCGTCCTCCTCTTGCGTCATAAGCCCGTTGACGACCTCGCGAATCACGCCGTCGCCGCCAAGGGCGATAACGGTGCGATAGCCCTGAGCCTGTGCGGCCAGCTCCTTGGCGTGTCCCATGCGCTCGGTCAGCACCAGATCAAACTGGGATGCGCGCGCGGTCATATCCAAAAAGCGTTGCAGGCGCTCGGCAACTTCGCGCGCCGCACCCGACTGGGCGGCTGGGTTGGCGATGATGAGCGTGCGGCCAAAATCAGTTGCGTGCATGGGGCGACTCCCGGCGTATGACGTGACGGTGCGGTCGCGCTCAGGTCGAATTGCCCCCGATTGTGGCTGCACGTCGAATACTTACGTCTACTCTATCAGGTCGTTGTGGCGCTCGATAGCATCCGCTACCGTACCGCCCTCATCCACAATAAGCGAACGGCGCTTGGGCGAGATGATGCGCTGGGCGGGGTACACGCCGCGGTGTCCGGCGGTTAGGTAGCTGATAAAGGCCACGATGACAAAGAACCCGGCTGCCGTGCCGTGGAACAGGTCGATGGCCATCATACAGGTGGTGATAGGCACGTTAAGGCCGGCGCAGAACACGCCGAGCATGCCCAGCGCTGCCAGAAAGCTGGGATCGATTCCGACGAGGCAACCGATCCAGCCGCCGAGCGCCGCACCGATACCAAACAGGGGCGTGACCTCGCCGCCTTGGAAGCCGGCACCCAGGGTGAGCGCTGTGACGACCAACTTGATGGCTGCGTCCGCCAGGGTGGTGTTGCCGGCAAATCCGGCGCCGGAAAGCCACGTGGAAAGGCCGGCGTAGTTCCAGGCGTCGAGGAGGGCATAGGCGGCCAAAACCACGAGTGCGCCCATGAGTGCGCGAACGAGGTAATTGGTGATAAAGCGACCGTACAGGCTCTTGACGGTTCGAACCGACCAGGCAAAGAGGCGTGCCGTCAGACCGAAGATAATGGCGCTGATAACAACGATGACGACCGTTTTGGGCGTCATAGCGGGAACGCTGGCGATGACATTCGCTTCGTACTCGGTTCCCAAGGCAAGCGATGTAAAGTAGCCGGTAAACGAGGCGACCAGGCAGTAGATGCCTGCGGTGTAGTCGATCTTGCCGATAAAGCACATCTCCATGCCAAAGAACGCTCCGGCAAGGGGCGAGCCGAACACGGCGCCAAAGGCCGACGAGATGCCGGCGAGCATGAGGTCGTGGTGGTCATGCTTTTTGAGGTGGGCGAGGCTCGAGATGTTGCTGGCGATGGTGCCGCCAATCTGCACCGCGGCTCCCTCGCGACCGGCCGATCCGCCCGTTAGGTGCGTGAGCGTGGAGCAGACGAAGGTGAGGACGGCCATGCGCATATGGATGAGGCGTGTGCCCAGGGCGGAGTCGATGACCAGGTTGTTACCGCGTTTGGCGGCAAGACCGTGGTTTTTGTACACCCATGCGGTGGCAACGCCCACAACGGGAAGCAGCGCGTAAATCCACGCATGGTGCTCGCGATAGTCGGTCGCGATATTCAACGAGGCCAAAAACGCCCAAGCGGCAACGCCCATGGCGAGCGAGACGATGACGACGAGTGCGAGCAACTTGGCGCTCGCGAGTAGGTTGCGGGCGTTGCGGCGCGTGTCGGCAGCCAAGAGATGCTCGGAGCGGGTAAGTTGATGCCTGCCTGCCGTGATGACGTCATTAAGGGAGAAAAAGCCGCCGTCGTCGAGCGGCTGGGAATGATCCTGCGCTTTGTTTGCGCTTTCGGGTTTGTCGTTATGAGCCATACGTTCCTCTTTTAGGTTGCAACGCAAGCATTATAAAACGCGGTAAACGCGACGAGCCGGTGGGTTGGTTTCCATTCTGTTTCGCGGCCTGCAACCGACAGGTGTATTTGCGGGTACAGGCCGAGTCGCGGTCGTGCGTCGGGGGATTATACTGAGACAAGCATAAAGAATTGGCGCCCCTGTTGTGCGCCGTGGCATTAAGAGGTGCATATGGCAGAGAAACTCATTCCACTGGAGGACGCACAGTCGATTGTCCTGTCGCACGTTGCTCCGACCGATCTCGTCGAGATTCCCGTGTGGCAGGCGGCTGGTTTTCCCTTGGCCGAGGACGCGGCGGCCGATATCGATATCTCGCCGTTTGCCAACAGCGCTATGGACGGATATGCCGTGCGCTCGGCGGACTTGGTGCAGGCATCTGGCGAGGCGCCGGTGACGCTCGACGTTATCGGACACGAGGCCGCGGGCCATGTGTTTGAGGGCGCAATCGGTGCGGGCGAGGCGGTCCGCATCATGACAGGCGCGCCGGTGCCCGAGGGTGCCGATGCCGTGGTGAAGTACGAGATCGTCGATGTGCTCGACGGTGACGGCAACGAGGGCTCGCACGTTCGCTTTTCGGCGCCGGCCAAGGTAGGGGAGAACGTTCGCTCTGCTGCCGAGGAGGCCCATGCCGGCGATGTTGTGATGCACGCCGGCGAGGTCGTGGCTCCGGCGGGCGCGGGTCTGCTGGCGAGCGCCGGATACGCGAGCGTGAAGGTGCACGCTGCCCCGCGTGTGGGCATTATCTCGCTGGGCACGGAGCTGGTCGCGCCGGGTGAGCTGCCGGCGCGCGGGCAGATTCGCGATTCCAACTCGTCGGCGTTGATGGCCGAGGCACTCGATGCCGGCGCCGAGCCCGTATTCTACGGCATTGCGCCCGATGATGAGCAGGCGATCGCCGAGCTGGTGCATCGTGCCGTGCAGGAGTGCGACTTTGTCATTACGAGCGGTGGCGCCTCGGCGGGCGATTACGATTTCGTGACGGCGCTCGTCCGGCGCGAGGGCGAGGTACTGTTTGACCGCATCTCGATGCGTCCGGGCAAGGCCATCACGTTTGGCTTGCTCGGGGGTAAGCCCTACCTAGGGCTTTCAGGCAATCCGGCTGCGGCGTATGTGGGCTTTGAGATGCTTGCCCGTCCGGCGATTCGCAAGATGCGCGGTTTTGCCGAGGTTGCGCGTCCCGTGCAGCAGGCGACGCTCACACACGGCGTGAAAAAGCGACAGCATCGCCGCTTCTTCGATCGCGCCACGGTTTTGCGCGACCCCGAGACCGGTGAGTTGTTGGTGACCGAGGCTAAGACACAGAATTCGGCGCTGCTTGGAACTATGCAGCGTGCGAATTGCCTGTTGCGTATTGACGAAGGGCCGTGCGAGCTCAAGGCGGGAGATGCCGTGGACGTTGTTCGCGTCGACCTGCCCGAGGGAACGGCGCTATAGGAGGAACGCTATGGAGTTGAAGATTTCGATCGTGACGTGCTCGGACACACGCGATCTTTTGCAGGATGAGGCCGGAGCCGCACTCGAGGAACTTATCGAGGCACAGGGCTGGACGGTCGCCTCACATGTGGTCGTGCGCGACGACGTCAGCGAGATCGGTGATGCCATTGTGGAAGCCGCCGATGAGTGCCACGCCAATGTCGTGCTCACCTGCGGCGGCACGGGGCTTTCGATGCGCGACGTGACACCCGAGGCGACGCGCGCCGTCTGCGACCGCGATGTGCCGGGTATTGCAGAGGCGATTCGCGCGTACTCCATGACCAAGACGCGCCGCGCCATGCTCTCGCGCGCCGTGTGCATGCAACGAGGTCATACACTTGTCGTAAACTTTCCCGGTTCTACGAAGGCCGCCCGCGAAAGCTGGGAGGCCATAGCAGACCAGCTGGAGCACGCGGCTCAGATGACAGCGGGCGGCGGACATACCAACTAAGCGGTTTACCTGCGGCGGGGCGACCTTATCGGTCGCTCCGCTTTTGTTTTCTGCCGAATCGACGCCAAGGTGCACGGTAACTTGAAACTATATTCTCTGGCGAGAATAATTTCTCATTATCATTATTCGCGCGGAAGTATAATCTAGTAACAGAATAAAGCCTGCGGCGGGGTGCCCGGGCATAGCGTTCGAAAGGGTTGAATATGTTCGATATGGTTTCACGCCGCGGTTTTGTCTCGCTTTCTGCTGCCGCTGCCGCCGGCCTTGGCCTTGCCGGCTGCTCGGGCAACAAGACGTCCGAGCCGGCCGGATCCGATGCCGGTTCTGCTAAGGCATCTTCCAAGAAGGTCGTCGAGCTGCAGGTCTTTGCTGCCAACTCGCTCGAGAAGGCTCTGCCCGAGGTTCAGGAGCTCTACACCGACCAGACCGGTACCACGTTTGCCGACACGCAGTTTAAGGCGTCTGGCGACCTTGTCGAGCAAATGCGCGCCGGTGCCGCCGTCGACGTGCTTGTCACGGCCTCCAAGGGCACCATGGATGACGCCGAGGCCGCCGAGCTCGTCGACGCCGACACGCGTGAGGACATGTTCGTCAACGACCTCGTGATCATTCGCGCCGAGGGCTCCGATACTAAGGTCGAGGCCATCGCCGACGTCGCGAATCTGGACGGTAAGATTGCCATCGGCGACGCCAAGACCGTCCCCGCCGGCAAGTACGCCAACCAGGCGCTGGCTTCCGTGGGCCTCTATACCGGTACCGAGGGCGACGACGGCGAGTGCGCGCCCGAGCTCGCCGACAAGGTAGCCCTGGCCGACAAGGTCGGCACCGCTGCGTCTTACGTCTCTACAGGCGACTGCGTGGCGGGTTTTGTCTACAGCTCCGACATCTTCCGCTACGACGGCATCGAGGAGGCCTTTGTGTGCCCCGAGGACTCGCACAAGCCCATCGTGTATCCCGGTGCCGTCGCCGAGAGCTCCGAGCACGCCGACGAGGCCAAGGCGTTCATCGACTTCTGCCTGACCAACAAGAAGGCCCAGAAGATTTGGGCCAAGTACGGCTTTGAGCTTTCCGAGTAGTGCGGCTTGGCGCGATAATTCCATCGTTTTGTGTTTCACTCCGTCCTTGTATTCGCTTGGAGCTTTTCGTGCTTAATAGATTCCGCATGCTTGCCGCTTGTGCTTTGACCTTCGCGCTTTGCTGGGTGCCGGGATTTGCGTTTGCCGGGGACGCCGAGGACGGGGCCCAGGTTGCTGCGACCGCTCATGGGCTTTCCTATGGAATCGAGGGTTTTGAGCGGTTGGCGAAGGGGACCGCTCGTGCCATGGAGGGCCAGCCTGAGGGCTACCGGTTTCCCGTTGACGAGGATGTGGACCTTGTAGTGGCGCCTGCTGCCGATCGCGTTGTGGCGTGGATATCGCCCAAGGCGGTCGAGAAGTATGGATTGGATCCGCAGGACAACGAGTGCGTATCGGGTCTCAAGGCCCTCGTCTGTGACCTCGACAGCGCAAACTGCATGGGAGGTGCGCGGCTGGGGGACGTGGATCTTCCTTGGTATGTCACGGCGGAAACAACGTTTGATGCCGGCGGGTATACCTATGGCTTTGATGAGCGTGGTGCGGATGGGGACCGCTATGTGGTGATTGCATCAGCCTCGGGTGATGCCAAGGGCGGCGCGCGTTGGCTTGATAGCGCTCAAATGGTAGAGGCGTCGTCTGTCATATTGCGGGATGAGCAGGGGCCCTTGACCTCTCTGGTCTCCTTTTTGGGCGACATCGACTATCGCCCGTTTTGGGTGTCCATTAAAACGAGCGGCCTTGCCCTGGTGATCTCCCTTGCGCTGGGCCTGTTCGCCGCGTGGAAGACTATGGGTACCTCGAGTCGCATCAAGGGCCTGCTCGACTCGGTCTTTACCATCCCCATGGTGTTGCCGCCCACGGTCTGCGGCTTTTTGCTGCTTATGCTGTTTGGTCGCTCGACCGGGGTGGGCCAGTGGCTGATTGCGCACGGCGTCTCGATTGTCTTTACGTGGCCGGCGGCGGTGATCTCTGCCGTGGTGGTATCGTTCCCCCTGGTCTACCGTACGGCGCTCGGCGCCTTTGAGAGCCTCGACACGCAGATGCTTGACGCCGCGCGAACCCTGGGATGGTCCGAGCGTCGCATCTTTGCCAAGCTTATGATGCCGCTTGGGTGGCCTTCTATTGCCGCTGGTACGGTCCTCGCCTTTGCCCGCGCGATGGGAGAGTTTGGCTGCACGCTGTTCTTTGCGGGCAACTACGCCGGCATTACGCAGACCATCCCCATTGCGATTTACTTTGAGTGGATGGGCGGCAACACCTCGGTGGCCCTCTTTTGGGTCGCCGTCGTGATCGTGTTCAGCTTCCTGGTCATCCTGTTCATCAACATGTACACCGCTCATTCGCAAAAGTATCGCGAGCGGGGCCTTTCCCGTGCGGAGCGCAAGCGGATCAAAGATCTTGCCGGACAGGGCGATTCGCTCGATCCGGCGGGCGGCGATGCCTTGCGTATCGATCGCGAGGCGCTGGCCGAGCTCATGCGCGATGATGCCGCTTTGCAGGGAGGTCGATAGGCCATGTCGCTCGTTCTGGATATCAAAAAGCGCTATCCCGGGTTTATGCTCGACATGCAGCTTGAGGCCGGCGAGGATCGTGTGGCGCTGCTCGGTGCCTCGGGTTGTGGCAAGAGCTGTACGCTGCGCTGCATCGCCGGCGTGGAGACGCCCGACGAGGGCAAGATCGTCGTCAACGGCGTGACCTTTTTTGACTCGGCGACGGGCATCAACCTGTCGCCCCAGGAGCGAAAATGCGCCCTGCTGTTCCAAAACTATCAGCTGTTTCCCAACATGACGGTGGCCGATAACGTATGCGCCGGTGTAAAGGATGCGGGCGACGCCGCCGCGCGCAAAAAGCTCGCCGAGCGCTATCTGGGCATTTTCGGTCTGTCCGATTTTGCCGACCGCTATCCCGCGCGACTCTCGGGCGGTCAGCAACAACGTGTGGCGCTTGCCCGCATGGTGGCGGCGCATCCGGGCATTTTTATGTTCGACGAGCCCATGAGCGCACTCGATTCCTATCTTAAGAGCGCCCTCGAACAGAACATGCTCGACCTGTTCGATGTATGCAACCGCACCGTGCTCTACGTGAGCCACGACATCGACGAAGCGTGCCGCCTGTGCGGGCGCATCTGCGTGATGCACGACGGGCATGTTGAGGAGATCGGCTCCGTCGAGGACGTGGTCCGCCGTCCGCAGACGCTGGCGGCACTGCGCCTGACGGGCTGCAAGAACACAAGCCGGGCGCGCAAGATCGGGTCTCAGGAAGTTGAAGCCCTGGACTGGGGCATGACCTTTAACGTGGGCCATGAGGTTCCCGATAACGTGACGTACCTCGGTATTCGTGCGAGCTACTTCCATGTTGACAATCGCGCGGAGCGCGGTCGCAACAGCTACGATTTGCACGTGGCCCGTGTGAGCGATTCGCGCTTTGAGCGGCTGGTGCTGCTGGACGTGCCGCGTGCTGATGCGCCCACGCGTCTGCAGTGGAAGGTGAATAAGGTGAGTGTACCCGTGGAAGAGCTGCCGCAGGCGGGTGAGACTCTGCGCATGCATTTTGATGCAAGCAGGATCCATCTCGTTTGCCGATAATGCGGGTGCGATGCGGTCGAGGAGGTAGTCCTCGACCGCTTTGTTTTCACTTCGCCGTTCGCCGATTTCTACATGACTAAACCTTATCAGTCTGATAATTAATTATCAGACAGCGAGATGCTCACATCCCAACGTTGTCGTACGCGTGTCGGCGGTGTTCGTCTTGACGACAACCGTTGATATAGTTACCTTCGACGAGAAAAGGAGGGCGCGCCGATGCTGCAGAAGACATATTCGCGTCGCGTTGCCGCGCGCGCCCTGTATATGGCTCGGAGCCGCATATGAGCAGGTATGTTCACGGCTCCGGGAGAGACGACGCACAACTAAATAATCGACCGCAAAGCGGGTTCCCCAAAATTCCGGGTTTGAGCACGGCTGGGTTTTCGCCACCCACCGTGCAGAAATACCGTAGCTATTCATTTTTGGTTCGAGAGGGGAACCGTCATGGCTGAAGAATTCGATTTCCATCCGATGTGGGAGAGCCTCGGCATGAATCTTGCCGACCACGACATGCTGCTGGGCGCCGTGGGCCAGATGTACGGCGATATGTTCCTGACGCAGAACAATCGCCCCAAGTCTACGTCCTACCTGGATTTTGTCGCCACCAACATCCACAGCGGCCGTATTAAGGAGATGCTCGACAAGAAGGAGGCCGGCGAGGCCACCAAGATCGTCGGTTCGTTCTGTGTGTACGTGCCCGAGGAGATCGTGCTTGCCTGCGATGGCATCCCCGTGGGCCTGTGCTCGGGTGCCGACTGGGCGACCGACAAGGTCGAGGAGCATCTGCCGCGCAACACCTGCCCGCTCATCAAGAGCTTTGCCGGCTTTAAGCTGGGCGAGGTTTGCCCCTACATTGAGTCGAGTGATCTGGTGGTGGGCGAGAACACCTGCGATGGTAAGAAGAAGGCCTACGAGTTCTTTGCCACGCAAAAGAACATGTACGTCATGGATATTCCCAACGTGCACGACGAGTCGACGCTCGTGACCTGGAAGGCCGAGGTCAAAAAGCTCGCCGCCAAGATCGAGGAAGAGTGTGGCGTCAAGATTACGCCCGAGCGCCTGAAGGCTGCCATCCACGCCGTCAACGAGAAGCGTCGCGCCCTGCAGCGTCTGGCTGCGACCCGCGCTGCCGATCCGGCGCCCATCAGCGGTCTCGACAGCCTGCTGACCGTTCAGGCCGCCTTTATGGATGACACGCCGCGCCTGACCGGCGCCATCAACGAAATGGCGGCTGAGTGCGAGCAGCGCGTTGAGGCCGGCGAGGGTGTGGCGCCCAAGGGCACCAAGCGCATCCTGTACACCGGTACGCCCATGGCCGTGCCCAACTGGAAGCTGTTCAACCTCATCGAGAAGGCCGGCGGCGTCGTGGTGGGCGAGGAGTCCTGCACGGGCTCGCGCTACTACAAGGATCTGGTCGACGAGTCCGGCGAGACGGTCGACGAGATGCTCGACGCCATCGCCGAGCGCTACTTTAAGATCAACTGCGCTGTCTTTACGCCCAATGACCAGCGTATGAAGGACATTGTCCAGATGGCCAAGGACCTGCATGCCGACGGCATCGTCGACGTGGCCCTGCAGTTCTGCACACTCTACGAGATGGAGTCGTTTGCCGTGGAGAAGGCCGCCGAGGAGGCCGGCATTCCGTTTATGCACATCACGACCGACTACGCCGGCGAGGATGCAGGCCAACTGCAAACCAGGATCGAGGCTTTCTTGGAAACCATTTAGGGCTATCCGTCTCGGCGGCTTCCCCAGGCACCCGATCTTGCCGTTCTAACTGTCGCTTGCGTACCAAAGTACGCGGCGCTCCTCTTTCACGGCAACCTCGAGCACCTGGGAAAGCCGTTTCCTTGGTTGGTTAAAAGGTTTGTTAAGGAGCTATATGTCGGAATATATTGAGCAGCCGTTGCCGTCCACGTTTGAGGAGTTCAACGAGCAGCGCAAGGCGGCGTTTATTCGCGTCAAGGATTATAAGCAGGCGGGTAATCGCCTGGTCGGCTTTTTGTGCAGCTACACGCCGCTCGAGATTATCGATGCCGCGGGCGCTGCAAGTGTGGCCTTGTGCGGCACATCCGACGAGGTGATTCCCGAGGCCGAGAAGGTGCTGCCGGCAAACCTCTGCCCGCTCATCAAGTCGACCTACGGTTTTGCCTACTCGCAAAAGTGCCCGTTTACGTACTTTAGCGACATGATCATCGGCGAGACCACCTGCGACGGCAAGAAGAAGATGTACGAGCTACTCAACGAGCTCAAGCGCACGCACATTCTGCATCTTCCGCAGGGTCGCGATCGCGCCTACGAGCGCGAAGGCTGGTACGAGGAGTGCCGCCTGCTCAAGGAGGAGCTCGAGGGCTTCTACGGCATCACGATTACCGACGATGACCTGCGTGCTGCCGTCCGTCGTCGCAACCGCTTGCGTGCGGCTCAGCTCAAGATGTTTGCGCTGCAGGCCAACCAGCCGGCGGCCATGAGCGGCGTCGACTTGATGAGCACTATGTTTGCCGGTACGTTCAGCTTTGATATCGAGGCCTATACGCAGCAGCTGGAGCAAAAGGTCGCCAAGCTGCGCGAGGCCTACGACGCGGGCGAGCGCCCGGTTGCGGCGGACGCCAAGCGCATTCTGATCACCGGTTGCCCGGTGGGCGGTGTGATCAACAAGATCGGCCGCACCATCGAGTCCAACGGCGGCGTGGTCGTGTGCATGGACGACTGCTCGGGCGAGCGCACGGCGGCCATGATGATCGACCCGGAGGCTCCCGACATCTTGCGCGCCATCGCCGACCGCTACCTGGACATTAACTGCTCGGTCATGACGCCCAACGACGGTCGTATGGAAAACGCGCTGGCCATGTGCGAGAAGTACCATGTCGATGGCGTGGTAGAGAGCGTGCTGCAGGCCTGCCACACCTTTAACGTTGAGAGCGCACGCATGCAGGAGGCCGTCGAGGGTGCGGATATTCCGTACATGAAGATCGAGACCGACTACAGCAACGGCGACATGGGCCAGATCGAGACGCGCATCGCCGCCTTTATCGAGACGCTCTAGCTTCCCCAGGCATAGGATCTTGCTCCTCAAACCGTCGCTTGCGTACCCAAAGTACGCTGCGCTCCTCTTTTGGGGCAATCTCCGGCACCTGAGAAACCTAGAGCTAAGGCGCCTGAACACGCCGTTACCTTTGATGTTTAGATTGGGAGAGAGCCATGATAGGGATCGGGATCGATATCGGGTCTACGGCGGCTAAGGCTGCTGTGGTCGATGGGGAGGGTTCGGTGGCGTGGACGTGCGTGCAGCCAACCGGGTTCTCCTCGGTCGATGCTTCCGAGCGGCTGCGCGAGGCACTGGCAGCGGCCGGCTATGACGTGACGGGCGACGATGTGCGCGTGATCGCGACCGGCTACGGTCGTGTCGCCGTGCCCTATGCACACAAGGTCGTGACCGAGATCTCCTGCCACGGCACCGGTGCCGTGTGCCTGTTTGGCGACCACGGCACCGTGATCGACGTGGGCGGTCAGGACACCAAGGTCATTCAGCTTAAAAGTGGCCGCGTGTCCAAGTTTGCCATGAACGACAAGTGCGCTGCCGGCACGGGGCGCTTTTTGGAGATCATGGCCGATCGCCTGGGCATTTCCCAGCAGCAGATGGCCGATCTGGCGCGTTCCGGCGAGCCCACCAAGATCAGCAGCATGTGCACGGTGTTTGCCGAAAGCGAGGTCATCAGCCTGATCGGTCGCGGTGAGCCGCGCGAGAACATTGCGCGTGGCGTGATCGACAGCGTGGTCTCGCGCGTGGCGACCATGGCCGGGCAGGCCGCGGGCGCCCCGTACTACCTGACCGGTGGCCTGTGCGAGAACGCCTTCGTGGTGGAGCGGTTGGGCGAGCTGCTGGGGTCGCCGGTGACCACCTCGCCCCAGGCCCGCTTTGCAGGTGCCATCGGCGCGGCGATTCGCGCCGCCGCCTTGGCCTAGGGGCGTACCGCGACATGCGCATCCTCAATATCTCGGCACAAAAACCAGATAGCACCGGCAGCGGCACCTACCTTGCCGCGCTCGTGCGCGAGCAGATTGAGACGGGGCATTGCGCCGCCGTGCTTTGCGGCGCGGCGCCGGGTGATACCCAAGGCGAGCTGGACCGGCGTGCTGCCGTGTTTGTCGTACCGTTCGAGTCGCCCGAGCTGCCGTTTCCCATCTGCGGTATGTCCGATGTCATGCCCTATCCCTCCACACGCTATCGTGACCTGACGCCTTCGATGCTCAAGGCATTTGAGCGGGCATTTGCTGCTGCAATCGATCGGGCGGTGGCTGAGCTTCGGCCCGATCTGGTGATCTGCCATCACCTGTATCTGGTGACCGCATTGGCGCGCGAGTGCGTCCGGGGCGTGCCGGTTGTTGCCGTGTGCCATTCGACCGACCTGCGCCAGCTGCGTTCGCATGCGCTCGAGCGCGATCGCATCGTAAGTGCGGTTCGTCGGCTCGATGCCGTCTTTGCGCTCCATGCTGAGCAGGCTGAGCAGATTGGCCTGGTGTGCGGCGTCGATGCCGATCGCATCCACGTGATTGGGACGGGCTACGACCATCACGTCTTCTGCCGCGACGCAAGCGTGGCGAGACAGCCGGGATCGCTTGTGTACGTGGGCAAGATTTGCTTTAAAAAGGGCGTCGAGTCGCTGGTTCGAGCCATGTCATTGCCGATTGACGATGGCGTCCGCCCATCTGGCTTGGTACTTGTGGGCGGCCGCGGGGACGATGCCGAGTACGCGCGTATCGAGCGCTTGGCCGCGGCCTCGGATGTGCCGGTGACGCTGGCGGGCCGCCTGGATAGCGATGGGCTCGTGCGTGCCTACCGCAGTTCCGACGTCTTTGTGCTGCCTTCGTTTTACGAGGGTCTGCCGCTCGTGACGATCGAGGCCCTCGCGTGCGGCTGCAATGTTGTGGCGACCGATTTGCCCGGCGTTCGTCCCTGGATGGAGGCGATGCTTCCCGGTGCTCCCGTGACGTGGGTGGCGCCGCCGCGTATGATGGATGTCGACACGCCCGTGGCGGCCGACCTTCCGTTGTTTGAGCGCGCACTGGCAGACGCTATCGCGCAGGCGCTTGCGGCTCTGCCTTCGACGTTCGAGCCGTCGGCGGTCTCTTGGGAAGCGTGCCTGGCGCGTATACTTAAAGTCGTTGATTTGTTGGAAGGGGGTTCGTATGGCTAAAGATACCGTGAGGCTCACGTCCATGACGGCCGCGAGCGGTTGAGCCGCTAAGTTGGCTCCCGGAGCCCTCGCCCAGGTCCTGGGCGACTTGCCCAATGTGCATAACGACAACCTGCTCGTGGGGTTCGATACCTCCGACGATGCGAGCGTCTTTCGCGTTGGCGATAACTTGGGCCTCGTGCAGTCCATCGACTTCTTCCCGCCGATGGTCGACGACCCGTTTCTGTTTGGCCAGATCGCCGCGGCCAACTCGCTGTCGGATATCTACGCCATGGGTGGGCGGCCGAGCCATGCCATGAACCTGCTGTGCATTCCCAGTTGCCTGGGCGTTGAGGTTGCCGGTCAGATTCTGGCGGGCGGCGCCGACAAGTGCGTCGAGGCGAGTTGCTCCATCGCGGGTGGCCACACCATCAACGACGATGAGCCCAAGTACGGCCTGTCCGTGAGCGGGTTTGTCGCGCTTGACCGTATGCTCGCCAACAGCGGCGCGCGCGTGGGCGATGCGTTGCTGCTGACCAAGGCGATCGGCTCGGGCATCATCACCACGGCCATTAAGGGCGAGCTCATCGAGCAGGACGAGGCTGGTCCGATGTTCGACTCGATGCGCACCCTCAACGAGGCCCCGATCCGTCTGGCCGAGGGGCTCGAGCTTCACGGCTGTACCGATATTACGGGCTTTGGCCTGATCGGGCATGCGTGCGAGATGGCCGAGGGCTCGGGCGTGCAAATCGAGCTCGCGTCGGGGGCGGTGCCGCTCTTTGACCAGGTGCTCGACATGGCGCGTCTGGGCATTATCCCCGCGGGCTCCTACCGCAACCAGGACTTCTTTGGCCCGCGCGTGGCTGCCGACGATGACCTGGAGCCGGGCATGCTGGATGCGCTGTACGATCCGCAGACCTCGGGCGGCCTACTCATCGCGGCGCCTGCTTCCGATGTGGATGAGCTTGCGCGCCGCCTGGATGCCGAGGGGCGCGTTTCCGCCACAATCGGCCGCGTGTGCGAGCCGGTGCCGGGCGGTCCTGCCGTTCGTGTTGTCCGTTAACGATACGTTTATTGAACTATGCACCGTTCTAAAACGATTTATTCGAAAGGAAAAACTATGTCTACCAAAATTGAAGTCAATGCCATGGGCGATGCCTGCCCGCTGCCCGTCGTCAAGACGCTTAAGGCACTCAAACAGCTTGATGGCGAGGGTGCCGTGGTGACCTCGGTCGATAACGAGACCGCCGTCAAGAACATCTCCAAGATGGCGCAGGAGAAGGGCTGCACGGCCTCGGTCGAGAAGGTTTCTGACGCCGAGTGGCACGTGACCGTGGCGACCTCTGGCGCCGTTGCCGTGGCCGATCCTGAGCAGGATGGCGCTGCCTTTTGCGACGCCAGCGCCGGCAAGGGCAAACTCGTCATTTCCGTCTACACCGACTGCATGGGCCGCGGCGACGACGAGCTGGGCCACAAGCTCATGAAGGCATTCATCTTTGCCGTGACGCAGCAGGAGGAGCTGCCCTCGACCATGCTGTTCTACAACGGCGGCGCCAAGCTCACCGTCGAGGGCTCGCCGGTGCTCGATGACCTGAAGGGTCTGGCCGAGCAGGGCGTCGAGATTCTTACCTGCGGTACCTGCCTAGACCACTTTGGCATTAAAGACCAGCTTGCGGTGGGCGAGGTCACCAACATGTACGTGATCGTGGAGAAGATGGAGCAGGCCGTGCGCGTCGTGCGCCCGTAGCGTATTGGTTGGAGTTGCCATGAGGGAGAAGCGCCCGGCGCTTGTCATCACGTTTCCCACCACGGCGGCCGCCATGGGTTGCGAGTCCCTGTGCATCGAGCGCGGCCTTCCCGGGCGCACGATTCCCGTGCCCGGGGAGGTCGCTGCCGGCTGCGGTTTGGCATGGAAGGCGTTGCCTGCCGATGAGGAACTGCTGCGCGGCGAGCTTGCCGCGGCGGGCGTTCCCACCGAGGGCTATACCGTGATCGATATGTGGGAGGTCGTGCGATGATCTACCTGGATAACGCGGCGACGACCATGCACAAGCCGCAGACGGTCATCGATGCCGTGACGCAGGCGATGTGCTCGCTCGGCAATGCCGGGCGCGGCGCCACGTCGGGTGCCCTCGATGCCGCTCGTACGATTCACGCTTGCCGTGCCAAGCTCGCGTGCCTTTTGGGTTGCCCGCGGGCGGACCATGTGTGCTTTACGCCCAACTCTACGGCGGCGCTCAACACCGCCATCAACGGGGTGGTGTGCCCCGGCGACCGCGTGGTCACGACGGTGCTTGAGCACAACTCGGTGCTACGGCCGCTCAACCGCCTGGCGGCAGAGCAGGGTGTGACCGTTGAGCATGCGGGCTGCGACGCGAACGGCGTGCTCGACTACGACGAGCTCGAGCAGCTGGTCACGCCGGGCACGCGTGCCGTGGTGGTGACGCACGCCTCCAATGTGACCGGCAACGCGGTCGACATTGCGCGCGTGGCTGTCATGGCCCATGCGGCCGGCGCGCTCGTGATCATCGATGCCTCGCAGTCTGCCGGCACGGCGCATATCGATATGAAGGCCATGGGGCTCGACGTGGTGTGCTTTACCGGCCACAAGGGGCTCATGGGTCCGCAGGGGACCGGCGGCCTGGCCGTGGCAGAGGGCATTGACGTGGCGCCGTGGGCCATGGGCGGCACGGGCGTGCACAGTTTCGATGCGTTGCAGCCGCTTGAGTGGCCCACGCGCCTTGAGGCGGGCACGCTCAACGGCCACGGTATCGCCGGCCTTTCCGCTGGTCTCGACTTTATCGAGGCCCAGGGTGGGGTGGAGACGATTGCTTCCCACGAGCGTGCGCTCGCTGATCGCTTCCTTGCCGGTGTGCGCGAGATTCCGGGGATTAAGCTCTACGGTGCGTTTGACCAACCCGCGCGCTCGGCGATCGTGTCGCTCAACGTGGGCGATATCGACTCTGCCGAGATCTCGGACGCGCTCATGCAAGGGTGGGGGATTGCGACGCGCCCCGGTGCCCATTGCGCCCCGCTCATGCACCGTGCGCTGGGGACCGAGCGCCAGGGCGTCGTCCGCTTCTCGTTTGGGTATTTCAACACTACCGAAGAAGTCGACACGGCCATCGATGCTCTGTGCGATTTAGCCTGCTAAAGCTGCTAGACCGTTTATACTTGCGGGACGGGTGTTTTTGCCCGTCCCGTTTTTGTTTCGACCCGAAAGGTGTGCATATGGCCTCATCCGCTCCGCGCGGTTTGCGCTCCGACCATGTCGTCACCGTCGGCATTGCGCTGTTTTCGATGCTCTTTGGCGCCGGTAACCTCATCATTCCGCCGTTGCTGGCACTTCAGGCCGGCACGGCCACGCCGCTTGCCATGATTGGCTTTTTGATTGCCGCCATCGGCCTGCCCGTCATGGGCTTTATCGCCGTCGCGCTCGCCGGCACGGCCCGCGAGCTGGCTGGGCGCGTGCATCCTAAGTTTGGCGAATTCTTCGTTGCGGCGGTGTATCTGGCCATCGGCCCGTGCCTGGCCATTCCGCGCACAAGCTCTACGGCCTTCGAGATGCTGGTGCCGCTACTGCCCGAGGGCGTTTCGCTCGGCACGGCTCGCCTGGTGTTTGCCGTTGGCTTCTTTGTCGTCGCGTTTGCGCTCACGCTGCGTCCGGGCGTTATCACGCGCGTGCTCGGGCGCATTACGGGCCCCGCGCTCATTGCGCTCATCGTGCTGGTCGTGGGTGCTGCCGTGATCTCGCCGCTGGGACCGGCTGCCGCGCCGCAGACTCCCTACAGTGCCGGTGCTACCGTGCAGGGCTTTTTGACCGGTTATCAGACCATGGATCTGCTTGCGTCGCTCGCCTTCGGCATCATCATCGCCGAGACCATCCACGAGTTGGGTGTTACCGATGACAAGCGCGTGGCCTTTGAGATTTCGCGTTCCGGCGTGATCGCCGGCGTGCTCATGGCCATCATCTACTGTGGCCTGGCGCTTGCCGGAATGCAACTCGGCGCGGTTATGCCCGATGCCACCAACGGCGCTGCCATCCTCGCTCGTTCGGCCTCCATGCATTTTGGGCTTGCTGGCACGGTCGTGGTCTTCGCGATCTTTTTCCTCGCCTGCATGAACGTGTGCATCGGTCTTATTAGCTGCTGCTCGCGCTATTTCTGTGAGACGTACGTAGTTGAAGGGGGAGCGGAGGCCTCCGAGGAGGCCATGCGCCACCCCTTCGCGATCCTTGCCTTTGTGTTCGCGGCGTTTTCGTGCGTGCTCTCCAACGTGGGCCTCGACGTGATCCTTATGTTCTCGGTGCCCATGCTTAACGCCTTGTATCCCGTCGCCATCGTGCTGGTTCTCATGGGTTTGGTACACGGCTTTTGCGACGCTCATCCGCAGGTGTGGGTCTGGGTTGGCGGTGTGGTTGCCGTGCAGAGCGTGATCACCTCGGTCCGCGATGCGTTCTTTGCGGGCGCGTGGCTGCCGTTCGATGCGTTGCCGCTGGCAGATATCGGTGCTGCGTGGGCACCGGTTGCTGTGGTGGCATTTGTGATCGGTCTGCTCCATAGTCGTTTTGTCGCACATTCGAGAAGCTAAGGCATCAATGCTTGCACAGGCGGGGAGTCTCCCCTATAATTTCCTTCGCTTTGGGACACGCAAGGTTTAGACCTTAGCTGCTCAACACCTTCGGGACGTGGCGCAGTTTGGTAGCGCGCCTGCTTTGGGAGCAGGATGTCGCAGGTTCAAATCCTGTCGTCCCGACCATATCTTGCGGGCGTAGTTCAATGGTAGAACCCCAGCCTTCCAAGCTGATGACGCGGGTTCGATTCCCGTCGCCCGCTCCATAGGATAGTTTTAACGGCTTTGGCTCCATTTGGCGCCAGAGCCGTTTTCATATACATGCCGGGGACCCCACATCCCCTCCTAAGTTGCGGTGAAATACGGACTATTTTCCGGCTTTTAGGGGGTGCGGACGATTTCTTGGACCGCGCCTAGGCGTATCCAAGCTTCCTGCGGTACTCCATCGGGCTCAGCCACCCGAGGGACTTCTTGATCCGCTCCTCACGATAGTACACGAGGTAGGCCTCGAGCCTTCCCATGAACTCCTCGGCCGTCACGCCCTCCCAGTCCCTGTAGCGGAAGAACTCGTTCTTGAGGCGCCCGAAGAAGCCCTCGCAGGCCGAGTTGTCCGGGCTGCAGCCCTTCGCGGACGTGCTCCTGACCAGGCCGTTCTCCTCGCAGATCCCAATCCACTCCGGCCAGCGGTAGTGGCCGCCCCGGTCCGAGTGGATCGTCGTGCGCGCCCCCGCCGGCCTCGCCGTGCAGGCCTTGAGCAGGCTCGAGTTCGCGAGGCGCTTGTCGGGGTGCAGCCCGATCGACCAGGCGACGGGCATCCCGTCGAAGCAGTCGATGACCGGGCTCAGGTAGACCTTCTCGCCGCCCGGGAGCCTGAACTCGGTGATGTCGGTGAGCCACAGCCGGTTGGGCTCGTCGGCGTGGAAATTCCTGTTCACGAGGTTCTCCGGTGCCTTGGAGACCTCGCCGGCGTAGGAGCTGTAGCCCCGGGCGCGCCTCCTGTTGTAGACGACCTCGAGGCCCTCCTCGCGCATCACGCGGGCCACGCGCTTCTCGCTGGCGCGGACGCCCTCGCGGCGCAGGCGCGCCCAGACGGTGCGGTACCCCCAGCACCCCGAGCCCTCGCGGAAGATGCGCACCACGCGGTCGCGTATGTCGGCGTCGCGGTCGCGCGGCGCGGCGACGCGGGGCCTCCAGTACTCATAGGAGCTCTTCGATATCCTCAAGAAACCTGTGATCGAGCGGAGGGGCAGGGCGGTCGCCCGCCTCAATCTCTCGCCGAGCTCGCACTTGCTCCTGTTCGAGATCGAAGCCGGGTCCCACCCTTCCGCTTTTAGGTCGGCAACACCGCCCTGAGCAGCAGGTTCTCTATCTGGTCCTCGTTGAGTCCGGCGAGCGGGCCGGTCGCGGGCGGGGCGTAGGTCGACTTGTCGGGGCCCATGCTGGCCTCCTTCCGTGGCGGTTTCCTCGCCACGATTCTACAGCCCCCGCCGGTGTAGCTGCGCGGGAGGTGCCCCGTCGCCCACTTCTTGGCCGCGCTCACCGTGACCCCCGCAAACTTCGCGGCGGTGGTGGGCCCCATGCCGTCCTCCGTCGCCAGGAGGAAGAGCTCGACCTTCTCCCTGCTGTACATGCGAACCTCCAGTCCGGACCGCCCCGCGGTCCAACTTTCTGTCCGCACCCCCTTATGGCCCATGTAGTCCGTATTTCACCGCAACTATTTGTAAGGTTGGATTTTGATGCCGTTGGGAGGGTCGTAGCGACCGTCTACCGAGAGTGGAATTATTTTTTGAAGCTCTGACCTGCGGCGTCAAGCTTTTGGTCAGCTTTTGGCAAGGCTTGCGGACGGAAGCATGCGATAGCGTAATGATATTCTCTCCGCCGTGATGGTTATGGGGTTGGCCATGCTCGATAAAGGCAAACACCTTGATTATCGACTTTATCCGAACACCTCCCACATTCATCCGCACATGTACGGA
>CABUGI010000004.1 GCA_902491055.1 uncultured Collinsella sp.
GTTCCTTTCACATATGAACCAACGGAGAGCATCGCGTCCGGGCATACGCGCTGCGCTGTGTATGACAGAAACAATAACATTCAAACAAAAAGGAACAATGCAAACCGTTATTTCGAGCCGTGAACGGTCTTTTTTCGCCCGTGAACGGTTTCCAAACCATTTCGAACAATATCAAACATGATTAGCGGAAACCCAAACAGGACCGCACCCTAACGCAAATCGCGCACCGTATCGCCCTCTACGAGCACGCCGGGGATCAGCATGTGCTCCACGTCAGACGCAGCCCCCTCGGCACCGGCGATCTTGTCGACTGCCCACATGCCGACACGCTTGTTGTCAAAGCGCACGGTGGCCAGGCGACGATCAGGCACGATATCGCCCAGACTATCGTCAACACCCACCACGCCCACGTCCTCGGGCACGCGCTTTCCGCGCGACTCGAGCCCGCAAATGCAGCCGTAGGCCATGGCGTCGTTGGAGGCATAGATGGCCGTGCAGGTCGGATCATCCGCCAGAGCCTGGCCTGCGGCATATCCGCTCTGTGCCGTCCAATCCCCACGGACGAGTCGCGGCGGTTCAATACCATGCGCGCGCAATGTCTCGCGCCAGCCTTCCTCGCGCCGCATGCCCGAAAGCGAACGCTCGGGACACGAGATAAAGTGCACAGTCTTGTGCCCCCGCCCCAGCAAGTACTCGACCACCTGGCGCGAGCAATCGAACTGGTCGTTATCGACCGTCGAGCACAGCGGGTGCTCCAGCATGGTAACGAGCACCGTCTGCATACCGGGCAGCGGCTCAAAGGTGCCAAAGTCCGCCGGCATGCGATTCATGATCACGACCATGCCGTCTACCGGCAGCGCGCTCATGCGCGACGATGCGCTCTCGAGGGTATAGGGATGTCCATCTACTTTAGTGAGGGTGATGGCGTAGCCGTGCTTATCGGCGGCGGCGGCAAAGCCCTCCATACGGTCGAGGTTGCCGGTACCGGTAATGTTGAACATGGCGACGCCGACGGTCTTAAACTTGCCACGGCGCAGCGATCGACCGGCAAAATTGGGGCGATACCCCAGCTCGCGCATGGCGGCGCGCACGCGCTCCTTGGTCTCTGGGCGTACGCTGGGCGAATCGTGGACGGTGCGCGAGACTGTCTGCTCCGAGACGCCCGCGAGACGCGCCACATCCTTAACGGATACCGATTTTTTAACAGCGGCCATAGGTCGATCTTTCTATGTCAACGATGCCATTGGTGGCACCTTGTGCAGTCATTTTTAACGCCTTCAAGTATATCAAACGCCTTCCCCACCATACGCTCACCACCCAAAACCTACCGTTCACCGACATTTTTGCTTCCCCGAACGGCTTTTGTCGACCAAATGTTAACGTTGCCATTGTGCAAACATGGAGCCACCGGGCGGCTCAAACGTTTACGCGCAAGGAATCGACGGTCCACAGGCACAGGGACCACCGGTTCGCTTCTTTTTTGTGTCACAAAATGGCAACGTCAACATTTTGGCAACCGAAAGTCAAAAGCTACCATCGTTGCTAACCCACCGACTCTTAGGAGCATTGCATGGAGCAACTCATCGCCATCATCGAAAAGGGCCAGCCCTTTTTCAACGCGATCGCCCGCAACAAGTACCTCAAGGCGATCCGCGACGGCTTTATCTCCGTCATCCCCATCATCATCTTCTCGTCCATCTTCTGCCTGGTAGCCTCGGTCCCCAACATCTGGGGTTTCTACTGGCCCGATGACATCAACAATGCCCTGTGGAAGTGCTACAACTACTCCATGGGCATCCTGGCCATCGCCTGTGCCGCCACCACCGCCAAGCACTTCGCCGACGCCCAGAACCGCGATCTGCCCAAGAATAACCAGATCAACTTTATCTCGTGCATGTGCGCGGCCATCATCGGCTTCTTGCTCCTTTCGAGCGACACGATCGCCACGGACGCCGCCAGTGGCTTCAACACCACCTACCTTGGTTCCAAGGGCCTGTTGACCGCCTTCATCGCTGCGTTTGTGACCGGCATCATCTACAAGTTCTTTATCAAGCGTAACATCACCGTCAAGATGCCCGAGCAGGTTCCGCCCAACATCTCGCAGACCTTTAAGGACATCATCCCCTTCTCCGTCTGCATCACCGTCTTTTGGGTCTTTGACATCGTCTTCCGCGCTGCTTTTGGCTTCTGCTTTGCCCAGGGCGTCATCCAGGTGTTCCAGCCCCTGTTCACCGCTGCCGATGGCTACATCGGCCTCGCTGTGATCTACGGCGCCATGAGCCTGTTCTGGTTCGTGGGCGTCCACGGCCCCTCGATCGTCGAGCCCGCCATCGCCGCCGCCCTCGTTGCCAACATGACCGACAACCTGGCTGCGTTCCAGGCTGGCCAGCACGCTTCCGCTGTCCTGACCCAGGGTGCCCAGTACTTCGTCGTCTGCATGGGCGGCACCGGCGCCACGCTCGTCCTGGTCTTTATGTTCTGCTTCCTGGCCAAGTCTCAGGAGATGCGCGCCGTCGGTAAGGCCGCCATCGTCCCCGTCTGCTTTGCCGTCAACGAGCCGCTGCTGTTCGCCGCACCCATCGTGCTCAACCCCGTCTTCTTTGTCCCGTTTGTCTTTGCCCCGATCGCCAACATCTGGATCCTCAAGATCTTTATCGACTTCTTGGGCATGAACGGCTTTATGTACACCCTGCCCTGGACCGTCCCCGGCCCCATCGGCACCATCATGGGCCTGGGCTTCCAGCCGCTCGCCTTTGTGATGCTCGCCCTTATCCTGGTCGTCGACTTCGTTCTGTACTATCCGTTCTTCCGTGCCTATGACGCCCAGAAGTGCGCCGAGGAGGCCGAGATCTCCCAGGAGGAGCTCGCCGCCAAGAACGCCGAGAAGGCCGCCAAGCTTAACGATGCCTTCCAGGGCAAGGCTGACGCCAAGAGCGTTGCCGCCGGCACTGCTGCCGAGGCTGTAAAGACCGATGCTCCCGCCGCTGTCGCCGTTGAGGCAACGACCGCCAGCGACCTCAACGGCAAGCGCGTACTCGTGCTCTGCCAGGGTGGCGGAACCTCGGGCCTGCTCGCCAACGCGCTGGCCAAGGCCGCCAAGGAGCGCGGCATTGATCTTGAGACCGCTGCCGAGGCCTATGGCAACCACGTGGACATGCTCCCCGACTTCGATCTGGTCGTCCTGGCCCCGCAGGCCGCAAGCTACCTGGCCGACCTGCAGAAGGACTGCGAGCGCGTGGGCAACAAGTGCGTCGCCTGCCGTGGCAAGCAGTACATCGAGCTCTCCCAGAACGGCGATAAGTCTCTCGCCTTCGTCTCCGAGCAGCTTTCGAAGTAAGTAACGCTCAGGGCCAGCCGACCATCCACAGCCGGCTGGCCCTTCGATTTAGACGATTGGATCATCATGTCCGTTAACCCTGCTAGCGTCACCAACCCGCCTGCGCAGTTTCCCGAGGACTTTGTCTTTGGCGGCGCCACCGCTGCCTACCAGGTAGAGGGCGAGACCCGCACCCACGGTAAGGGCAAGGTTGCCTGGGACGACTTCCTGGAGGCCCAGGGGCGCTTCTCCCCCGATCCCGCTTCGGACTTCTACAACCAGTACCCCGTCGACTTGGAGCTGTGCGAGGAGTTCGGTATCAACGGCATCCGCCTCTCCATCGCCTGGAGCCGCATCTTCCCCAACGGTACCGGCGAAATCAACCCCGAGGGTGTCCAGTTCTACCACGACCTCTTCGCCGAGTGCCACAAGCACCACGTTGAGCCGTTTGTCACGCTGCATCACTTCGATACGCCGCTTCCCCTCTTTGAGAAGGGCGACTTCCTCAACCGCGAGACCATCGACGCCTTTGTGGACTTTGCCACCTTCTGCTTTAAGGAGTACGCCGACCAGGTAACCTACTGGTTCACCTTTAACGAGATCTGGGCCGACGCCTCCAACACCTACATTGAGGGCACCTTCCCCGGTGGCGTCAAGGCGCATCTGGCCGAGGCCTTCCAGTGCGAGCACAACATGATGCTCGCCCACGCCAAGGCCGTGCTGGCCTTCCACAACGGCGGCTTTAAGGGCAAGATCGGCGTCATTCAGTCGCTGGAGTTTAAGTATCCGCTCAACGAGAACGACCCCGCCGACATCAAGGCCGCCAACAACGAGCACGTGCTGCAGAACCAGTTTCTGCTCGACGCCACCTTCCGCGGCGACTATGCCCCCGACACCCTCGAGTGCGCCAACCGCCTGGCTGCCGTCTCGGGCGGCACCATCGAGATCCTGGACGAGGACCTCGAGATTATGCGCGAGGCCGCGCTCTACAACGACTACCTGGGCGTTAACAACTACCAGTGCCGCTTCTTGAAGGCTTACGATGGCGAGAACGACCTGCACCACAACGGTACGGGCGAGAAGGGCACCGGCCGCTGGCGCGTTAAGGGTATTGGCGAGCATGTGAACAAGCCTGGTATCCCCACCACCGACTGGGACTGGATCATCTATCCCGAGGGCCTGTTCGATCTGCTCGTCTACATTAAGCAGCGCTACCCCGACTACAAGCAGATCTTCATCACCGAGAACGGCATGGGCTACAAGGACCCCTACAAGGACGGTTTTGTGGACGACCAGCCGCGCATCGACTACATCGAGCAGCACCTGCGCTGGTTGCTCAAGGCCATGGAGGTTGGCGTCAACGTAGGCGGCTACTTCCTGTGGAGCCTGCAGGATCAGTTCTCCTGGACCAATGGCTACAACAAGCGTTACGGCTTCTTCTACGTTGACTTTGAAACCCAGAAGCGCACGCCCAAGGCAAGCGCATACTGGTATAAGCACGTGGCGCAGACCCGTCGTCTGGACTAGCGGCTTGCGACGAGCGGTTGGCGGAATTGCACCGCCCACATAACCTGTCCCCATTTCTCAGCCGGGGGCGGCACGTCACACGGCGCGCCGCCCCCGGCCTTTTTGGGCGGTTCGGGGTCCGTTTGTCTCAATCTGTAACATCTAGCCGAGTTTTTGGGTCCTAGCTGTTACAGATTGAGACGAACAGGATTGCTCTTTCCGAAGAATCTAAATCTGTAACACGTAGCCCGCTTTTGACCGTCTACCTGTTACAAATCGAGACAGACGGAGTAGGACCTAACCCCGTATGTCCCTAACAGTCGAGCGTTCGACCAGCGTGCTCGGCACATGAATCGCCTCGATAGACGAGCTCTCTCCAATCGCCGCCTCAAACGCAAGCTTACCGACACCGCGCAAATCAAATCGCAGCGTCGTCAGCCGATTGTGAGGAACAAGTCCCTCGAGTGCGTCGTCGATACCAACCACGCTCACGTCGTCGGGCACGGACAGGCCCGCGTTCTCGAGCGCGGCGATAACGCCCAGCGCCATCTGGTCATTTGCCGCAAGCACGGCAGTCGGCGTCTGCGACCCGCCGGCAAGCACCTCGGCCGCAATCCGCTCGCCCATGGCGTACCCACTGTCCGCACTCCAATCGCCACGCAGCATCGGAGCGGCATCGACATGAGCACGACCCAGCGTATCGCGCCAACCGGCCTCACGAAAACGCGAGGAAATCGAGTTTTCCGGACCCGCCACAAACCGCATATTCGAGTGACCATGTTCCAGCAGATAATTGGTCAACAGCTCGCACGAACCATACTGGTCGGAGTCGATCGTCGTGCAGCGCGGATGCGCATACATGGACAGGATGACCGTTCGCACTCCCGGCTGGGGAACAAACTCCTCAAAATCGGGAGCCATGCGGTTCATGTTGAGAATCATGCCGTCGACGGGTCGCTCGACCATGCGGCGCGAGGCATCGGCAAGTGCATAGGGCTTGTCGCCGCCCATCTCGATCATAGTGACGGCAAAATCATGCTCGCGCGCCGCTTGCATGATACCCTCGAGCGTCGCCAGGTTACCGACACGTGTGATGTTGTACATGCACAGGCCAATAGAACGATACGACCCGCCGCGCAACGCCGCTCCAGCAAAATTGGGACGAAAGCCCAGCTCTTCCATGGCGGCCAGCACACGCTTGCGCGTCTTTTCCGTCACGTTGGGCATACCGTTGACCACGCGAGACACAGTCTGGCGGCTCACGCCAGCGAGCGCCGCAACCTCTGCCGCGCTCGCCGAACGACCATTCCTTGTCTGCTGATCCATGCCTTCCACGCTAACCTGCTTCCCAACTATTCCCCGCGCCCATGGCGCATCGTACATACATTGATAACGTGCTCATGATACCCGAGCCATATACCACAACATGAAAACTTCTGTCAATCAAAACCGCTTACCGAACAAATACAACCGTTCGCGGCTGTTTGAAGTTGTTTTGTTTCTATACATCCCAGCCGGATGTTAACGTGCTCATTGTCAAATGTTCACGTGCTCATTTTGGTTCTAATCATTTTAAGATAGTGTTTATCGGGCTTTTTCACCGCTGAACGCTAACCAGGGAGCCTCCTGAGCGCAAACGCACAATATCGAACAGCGAGACGAGAGGGTGTATGCATATGTCTTTGCTAAACCGCGTACAGCAGCTGCCGAAGGGCTTTGTTTGGGGCGCCGCAACCGCCGCGTACCAAACGGAAGGTTCCACGAAGGTGGCAGGCAAGGGTAAGACCATGTGGGACGATTACCTTGTCGCCCAGGGTCGCTTTTTGCCCGACCCGGCCAGTGATTTCTACAACCGCTACGAGGAGGATATCCGCCTTTCTGCCGAGCATGGACTCAACGCCATTCGTGTGTCCATCGCCTGGACCCGCATCTTCCCCAACGGCGACGATGCCGAACCCCTCGCCGAGGGCGTTAAGCACTACCACGAGCTGTTCGCCTGCTGCAAAAAGTATGGCGTCGAGCCCTATGTGTCCCTGCATCACTTTGACTCCCCCGCCGCCCTGTTCAACCAGGGCGACTGGCTCAACCGCAAGACCGTCGACGCCTATGTGCGCTATGCCGAGTTCTGCTTCCGCGAGTTCCGCGAGGTCAAGAATTGGTTCACCATCAACGAGCTCATCAGCCTCTCGCACTCCCAATACATCCAAGGCAACTTCCCGCCCAACCATCACTTTGATGTGACGAGCGGCATCCAGAGCCAGCACAACGAGCTCGTTGCCCACGCCCGCGCCGTCAACCTGTATAAGGATCTTGACGAGACCGAGCACCTGGGCGGACGCATTGGCATGGTCAACGTCCTGACGCCGGCATATCCTGCCACCGACTCGCCCGCCGACCAGCACGCCGCCGACCTGTACAACGCCTTCTACACCGACTTCATCATGGACGGCGCCTTCCTGGGTCACTACTCCGCGCGCACCCTCTCACTCATCAACGAGATTCTGCGTGCCAACAACGCCACACTTACGGTTGAGGACAGCGACATGGAGGAGCTCGCCAAGGCGGCGCCCCGCAACGATATGTTCGGCCTCAACTACTATCAGTCGGCGTTTATCGCCGCCTACGATGGCGAGTCAACCAACAGCTTTAACGGCACCGGAGACAAGGGCACCTCGTGCTTTAAGTTTAAGGGCGTCGGGCAGCAGGTCGATATGCCGGGTATCCCCACCACCGACTGGGATTGGCTCATCTACCCGCAAGGCCTCTACGACACGCTCAAGCACATCAGCGCCACCTATCCCAACCTCCCCGTCATCTATATCACCGAAAACGGCCTGGGCCACAAGGACCCCGAGCCCGACGCAAACGGCATCGTCGCCGATCCCGAGCGCATCGACTTTGTCGACCAGCACATGGAGAAGGTGCTCCAGGCGCGCGCCGAGGGCGTCGACGTCCAGGGCTACTTTATCTGGAGCCTGCAGGACCAGTTCTCGTGGGCCAATGGCTATAACAAGCGCTACGGCCTGTTCTACATCGACTTCGACACGCAAAAACGCTACATCAAGCAGTCGGCACTCTGGTACAAGGAGCTCGCCGACACTATGGCGGACGCGCAGTAGCGCATCGCCTCGCTTTCCCCCGAGAAGGGAGCGGCCCTATGCGATACAAACCCAGCCGCTCCCCTCTCTCCCCCTGGGACCGACCCCGCCTGCACCCGGGCTTTTAGCAAGCGGGAGACCATATAGGTTTTCAACGTCCATGCCATTAAGATTTCATGCAAAGAGGAGCGTGAACTATGGAATCGATCGTTAAGTTCTTGGAGAAAGGTCAGCCGTACTTCGACAAGGTCTCTAAGAACATCTACCTTCAGGCCATTAAAGACGGCTTTTTGGCAGCAATGCCCATCATCCTGTCTTCTTCTGTCTTCCTGCTTATTTCGACCCTGCCGGGCGTTGTCGCCACGGTCGGCGGCTTTACGCTGCCCGACTGGTGGAACGTCGACGTCGTGAACTTCTGCAACAAGGTTTACAACTTCACGATGGGCGTCGTGGGCATCATGGTCGCCGGCACCACCGCAAGCGCGCTGACCGGCTCCAAGAACCGCCGCATGCCTGCCGGCAAGGCCATCAACGCCACGAGCACCATGGTCGCCGCCATGTGCGCTATGCTCATCTTGGCCGTTACCCAGACGAGTGCCAAGATCGACGGCGCCGATGTCTCGGTGTTCTTTACCGACAACATGGGCACCAAGGGCCTGCTGAGCTCCTTTGTCGCCGCATTTGCCACGGTCAACATCTATGCCTTCTGCATTAAGCGAGACATCACCATCAAGCTGCCCAAAGAAGTCCCCGGCGCCATCGCCCAGAACTTCCGCGACATCTTCGCCTTCAGCTTCTCCATCCTGTTTGTCGCCGTCATCGACGTTATCTGCCGCACCTGCTTGGCCGTCCCGTTTGCCAACGTCATCTCCACGCTGGTGAGCCCGCTGTTCGCCGCTGCCGATTCCTACGCCGGCCTCGCCCTCATCTGGTTCATGATCCCGCTGTTCTGGTTCATGGGCATCCACGGCCCCTCGGTCGTTAAGCCTGCCCTCAACGCCGCGCTGTTTGGCAACATCACTACCAACCTCGCCACGCTGCAGGCCGGCGGTCACCCCGCCCTCGCCCTGACCGAAAACTTCGGTAACTACATCGGCGAACTCGGCGGCACCGGCGCCACGTTCATTGTCCCGATCATCTTCCTGCTCTTTATGCGCTCCAAGCAGCTCAAGGCCGTCGGCAAAGCCTCTGTCGTGCCCGTGATGTTCGCCGTCAACGAGCCGCTGCTGTTCGCCGCGCCCATCATCCTCAACCCGTACTTCCTGATCCCGTTCCTGTTTGCCCCCGTGGCCAACGTCCTCATTGGTAAGTTCTTCATCGACTTTTTGGGCATGAACGGCTTTATCTATGCCATGCCGTGGGCACTCCCCGGACCGATCGGCACCTTCATCGACACCAACTTCCAGCCGATCTCTCTGGTCCTGGTTGTCGTCCTGCTGGTCGTTGACTTCTTGATCTACTACCCGTTCTGCAAGGCCTACGACAACGTCCTGTGCAAGCAGGAGGCCGAGACCCTGGCCGAAGAAGAGGCCGAGGAGACCAAGGCCGTCAAGACCGCTGCCGCCCCCGCCGTTGAGGCTCCTGTTGTCGAGACCGCTTCTGCCACTGAGGCCTCCGCAGCTCCGTCCGCCCTTAAGGGCAAGGATCTGAGGGTTCTGGTTCTGTGCGCTGGCGCCGGCACCTCTGCACTGCTCGCCAACGCGCTTAAGGAAGGCGCCGACGAGCTGGGCATCGACATTACCGCCAACGCCGGTGCCTACGGCAGCCACTACGCCATCATGGACCAGTACAACGTCATCGTCCTGGCTCCGCAGGTTCGCACCTATTACAACGAGATGAAGGCCGACACCGACCGCCTGGGCATCACGCTGCTGTCGCCCAAGGGCAAACAGTACATCGACCTCACTAAGGATCCCAAGGGTGCCGTCGCCTGGATCGAGGAAAACCTCGAGGCATAAGACGCTGACACCACCTGCCGCTTGCAGACAATAAATGGCCCGTGCATCGATGTGTGATGCGCGGGCCATTTTGTTTAGACCGCACCCGTCCTCCTGTTCATCTCAATCTGTAACATCTAGCCGAGTTTTTGGGTCCTAGCTGTTACAGATTGAGACAAACGGAATAGGCCGAGCACGTCTACGCCCGCAAGTCCTTTACGCTGGAACGCTCGACCAGCACACCCGAGACAAGCGTACGGCTTCTGGAGCTCGGGGCTTCCAGACCTGCGACGACCTCATTAAGCGCACGGACGCCCAGCTCGCGGTGGCGGAACTTCACCGACGTCAGAATCGAGTTGGGAATCGTCTTGTAGAGCTCATCGTCGAAGCCGATCACGGACACGTCGTCGGGCACACTGAGCCCTTTGTCACGTAAAGCCATCATCACGCCGTTTGCCATGCAGTCGTTAGCCGCAAGGACCGCCGTGCAATCGGGTTTATCGGCAAGCACAAGGCCCGCAGCATAGCCACTATCCGCATTCCAATCGCCTTGCAGGGGCGCGGGCGGCTCAATGCCACGCGTCTCGAGTGCCGCACGCCAACCTTTCATACGGCACTGGCTCGACAGCGACTCTTTCTTACCAGAGACGAAGTACACATTCTTGTGTCCGCGATTCAAGAAGTACTCGCATGCCATGCGCGCGCCGCCCTCTTGGTCGTCACTGACGGTAGAGCAGGTAGGATGTTCCATCGACGTGATAATCACCGTCTTGAGGTCTTTCGGCGCCTCAAAGGTATCAAAGTCATCGACCATCTGGCGCAGGTTGAAAATCATGCCGTCGACGGGAAGCTGCGACATCCTACGTGCCGCTTCGGCAAGGGTCATCTTCTCCCCCGCCCGCTTTTTAATCATCGTGAGCGCAAAGCCTCGCTCTGCGGCGGCATCGGCGATACCGTCAATCATGTCCACGTTGCCGCCCGACAAGTGGAACAGCACCACGCCGATGCACCCGTAACGGCCCAACTTGAGTGAACGCGCGGCAAAGTTCGCTCGGAACTCAAGCGCTTCCATGGCAGCATGGACCCTATCGCGTGTCGACTCTCGCACGCTATCGGGCTCGTTGATCACGCGCGACACCGTCTTGAGAGAAACGCCCGCGGCAACTGCCACATCATTCATTGAGACATTTTTCTTGTCCATCGTTGCCACTGCTTCTCCACTCGGTTCTCTATCGCTTGCTTTTTGCGTTCTAGCATACACTACCTGCCCGACTGACAAATCAACCGTTTACCGGACAATATCGACCGCTCACCCGTATATCCTTGTTGCTCTTCCAAAAATGTCTTACGTTGTCATTAACGAAATGACAACGTTGTCATTTCGTTAATGCCTTCCTTAATCAGGAAGGTTTCCGGGCAGTCCTGACCATCCATCGACGACCAGTTCCATCCACATGCATCGCGCATCAAGTAACAAAGGAGCTCTATGGACGCCATCGTAAAGATGCTCGAAAAGCATCAACCGTTCTTCGAGAAGATCTCGAGAAACATCTACCTCCAGGCCATCAAAGACGGATTCCTTGGGTGCATGCCCATCGTCCTTACCTCTTCGATCTTTCTGCTGATCGCCACCCTTCCCGGCGTAGTCGGCATCACGTTGCCCCAGCCGCTCATCGACTGGTGCAACAAGCTCTACAACTTCACCATGGGCGTCATGGGCATCATGGTTGCCGGCACCACCGCCAAGAACTTTACGGCTTCCATGAACCGTCGCATGCCCGCCGGCAAGGTGCTCAACGACGGCTCCACTATGGTTGCCGCCCAGTGCAGCATGCTGCTGCTCGCTGTTACGCAGTTCACCACCAAGTTCAACGGCTCCGAGCTTTCGGTCTTCGATTGCACCAGCATGGGCACGCGCGGTCTGTTCTCCGCCTATATCGCCGCGTTCATTACCGTTTGGGTCTATAAGTTCTGCGTCTCGCGCGATCTGACCATTAAGCTGCCCAAGGAGGTCCCGGGTGCCATCGCTCAGAACTTCCGCGACATCATCCCCTTTGGCGGCGCCGTCATTTTCTGCGGCATCATCGATGTCGTCGTGCGCAACCTCATGGGCGTTCCATTCTCCGAGCTGCTCATCAAGCTGCTCTCCCCGCTCTTCACTGCGGCAGAGACCTACCCCGGACTCATCCTTATTCAGGCGGCCACCGCGTTCTTCTGGTTCATCGGTGTCCACGGCCCTTCGATTGTCCAGCCGGGCATCGACCCCATCCGTCTTGCCAACCAGGCCGAGAACCTGCAGGTTCTGCTGGCCGGTGGCCACCCCGCCCACTCCCTCACCTTTAACATGTCGCTCGTGGGTGAGTTCGGCGGCACCGGCGCCACGTTCATCGTGCCGCTTCTGCTGATTCTCTTTATGAAGTCCAAGCAGCTCAAAGCCGTCGGTAAGGCCTCGATCGTTCCTGTTGCCTTCGCCGTCAACGAACCGCTGCTCTTTGGCGCGCCGATGATCCTTAACCCCTACATGCTCATCCCCTTTGTTGCCGCCGGCTGCGTCAACGTGAGTGTTGCCAAATTCTTTATCGATAACGTGGGCATGAACGGCTTCTCCTTCGTGGTGCCTTGGGCTACCCCTGCCCCCATCGGCATCTTCATCACCACAAACTTCCAGCTTATCGCCCTGGTGTTTGTCGCGATTATCATCTTGCTGGACGCCATCATCTACCTGCCGTTCTTGAAGGCATACGATAAGCTGCTCTGCGACCAGGAGGCCGAGCGCGCCGCCGAGCTGGGTCTCGAGTCCAATGGTGCCGCTGCCATCGCCGCCGACGCCTCTGCGCCCGCTGTCGAGCAGACTGCCGCTTCCGTCGAGCCGACCGCCGCTGCCGCCGACAGCAAGCCTGTCGCCGATCAGCCCGAGCCTGCCGCCGACGCATCCGCTAAGAAGGATGTCGACGGCCTGAAGGTCCTCGTCCTGTGCGCCGGTGCCGGCACCTCTGCCATGCTTGCCAACGCCATCAAGGAAGGTGCCGCGCAGACCGGAGAGAACATCGCTTCCTCCGCAGGCGCCTATGGTCAGCACACTGCCATCATGGATCAGTACGACGTTATCGTGCTTGCCCCGCAGGTTCGTAGCTACTACAACGACATGAAGGCCGACACCGATCGCCTGGGCATTAAGCTGCTCGCCCCGCGCGGTAAGGAATATATCGACCTTACTCGCGACCCCGCCGGCGCCATTAAGTGGCTCCGCGAGAACCTCGACTAGTTTCCTCCCTCTGTTGGTGCCCGGATCCCCAGTTCGGGCACCTCTCCCTATTCGTATCCCACAGAAAGGATGACTCATGACCAACCCCATGCAGTTCCCCGACGGCTTCGTGTTTGGCGGCGCCACCGCTGCTTACCAGGTTGAGGGCGAGACCCGTACGCACGGCAAGGGCAAAGTGCCCTGGGACGATTTCCTGGCAGCCCAGGGTCGCTTCTCCCCCGATCCCGCAAGCGACTTCTACAACAAATATCCGGTCGATATCGACCTGTGCCAGCGCTTCGGCATCAACGGTATCCGCGTCTCCATCGCTTGGAGCCGCATCTTCCCCAGTGGCACCGGTGAGATTAACCCCGAGGGCGTCGCTTTCTATCACGAGCTTTTCGCCACCTGCAACAAAGCTGGCGTTATCCCCTATGTCACGCTCGATCACTTCGATACGCCCGAGGCCTTTTACCAGAACGGCGGCGAGGGGTTCCTGACGCGCACGACGATCGACGCCTTTATCGAGTACGCCAAGTTCTGCTTTGCCGAGTTCACCGAGGTCAAGCACTGGTTTACCTTTAACGAGATTCCCGCAACCGCCGAGGGCAGCTTTATCGTCGGCAACTGGCCGCACGGCGAGAAGTACCGCCTGGACAAGGCCTTCCAGCTCATGCACAACATGATGGTGGCTCACGCCAAGGCTGTCGTCGCCTTCCATGAGGGCGGCTTTGAGGGCGAGATCGGCATTGTCCAGAACCTGGAGCCCAAGTATCCCCTCGACCCCAACAGCGCCGCCGACTGCGAGGCCGCCCGCATGGCCGACGTCATCAACAACCGCTGGGTACTCGACGCCACCTTCCGCGGCCACTATGCAGCCGACACCATGGAGGCTGCGACCAAGCTGGCCCATATCGCCGGCGGCGAGCTCGACGTCCGCGACGAGGACATCGCCGCGCTGACCGCCGCGCTCCCCTACAACGATTGCCTGGGCGTCAATACCTACAAGTGCCAGTTCCTGCGTGCCGCCGAGGGCGAAAACGACATCAACCACAATGGCACCGGCGACAAGGGCTCCTCGCGCTGGTTCCTCAAGGGTGTGGGCGAGGCATGCGTGCGCGAAGGCGTTCCCACGACCGATTGGGACTGGATCATCTATCCCGAGGGCCTGTACGACCTGCTGCTCCGCATTAAGAACGATTACCCCAACTACAAGAAGATCTACATCACCGAGAACGGCATGGGCTATAAGGACGACTTCGAGGACGGCTTTATCGACGACGCCCCTCGCATCGACTATATGCGTCAGCATCTCGCGTGGATCCTCAAGGCAATCGACGGCGGCGTAAACGTCGACGGTTACTTTGTGTGGTCGCTACAGGACCAGTTCTCCTGGACCAACGGCTATAACAAGCGCTATGGCCTGTTCTACATCGACTTTGAGACCCAGAAGCGCTACCCCAAGGCGAGCGCGTACTGGTACAAGAACGTCGCGGAGACCGGCCTGCTCATGGCCTAGTTTCCGCCGCATACCCCCTGTCGGCCGCATGCGAATCCCTCCACGGGTTCGTATGCGGCCTTTTTGTTTTTGGTGGGCCCGTGCAGGCCGTTTGTCTCGATCTGTAACATCTAGCAGGGATTTTCGGTCTTAAATGTTACAGATCGAGACAAACGGAACGCCCGAGCAGAAATGTCTAAATCTGTAACACGTAGCCCACTTTCGACCGTCTACCTGTTACAGATCAAGACAATAAGATAGTCAAATCCAAACTTTCCAAGCAGTTATGAAGCATGGTTTCTAGTTTTCGGTATCACGAACATACTTTCGGTATCATTTAATGGTATTATGATATCGAAAGTATGTTCGTGATACCGAAAGGAGCCACATGCGCCAGTTCGATTACGCCACAGTCCCAGCGGAACTCGAAGCAACTCCAATCACCAACCTCCTCCTCTCGATACGCGAGCATAAAGGCCGACAGCTTGTTCTGAGTCAAGTCAAACCCGAACTCCTATCGTCCCTTATGGAGGAAGCTAAGATCCAAAGCACCCAATCCTCCAACGGACTTGAAGGAATTGTTACCACCCAAAAAAGACTCAAAGCGATCATGGCGTATTCCGCCAAGCCAAGCTCCCGCGCAGAGGAAGAAATCGCTGGATACCGAGATGTGCTGTCGCTTATTCACGAGCAACACGATTCCATTCCCGTAACGCCATCGGTCATTCTGCAGTTGCATCGTGACCTCATGGCGCACACGGCAATCTCGTATGGAGGCCATTGGAAAGATGGCGATAACGAAATCGTCTCCATTGACGATCAAGGTAATCGATTTGTGCGCTTTAGGCCCCCTTCGGCTCTAGCAACCCCGGGACTTATTAAAGAAGCCTGCCAGTCCCTCAACGATGCTTTATCTCGCCAAGTTTGCGATCCCCTCCTTATATCGCTCCGCTTTATCTTCGATTTTGTTAGCATTCATCCCTTCAACGATGGCAATGGCAGGATGAGCCGGCTCCTTACAACGCTGCTGCTCGAAAAGACTGGATACGATGTTGCGCGTTACATCAGCATCGAACGACTTATTGAAGACAACAAAGCGCTTTACTACAACGCCCTCGCTGCAAGCTCCACTGGATGGAATGAAAATCAAAACACCGAAGTACCCTTTATCCGTTTCATGCTCGGAACAACCCTGGCCGCCTACCGACAGCTCGAGCAGCGTACCTTAATTGAATCAAGCACTCGTCCCATGTCGAAGCAAGCGCGCATCGCTGTTCTATTTCAACAGAGACCCGGCGTCATTAAGAAATCCGACATCCGGTCCAGCTGCCCCGATATCAGCGAGGTAACCGTTAAACGAACCCTCGGCCAGCTTGTTAGTTGCAGCGCAATCGAAAAAACAGGAGCGGGTCGTTCGACGGGCTACATACTCAAAGACGTCCATGCTCTAGAACTATTCTTGCAAGCCACAATACCCGATGGCGAGGCCGCAATAACAAAAGAGGCTTCAAAGGATAAGCTCCTTGAACGTGTAAACCACGCCGAGGATGAAAGCAGAGAAGGGCTCTATGAAGACTACGATTCATTCTCAAGGGACATAAAGACGAGATACGGAGTCTAGTCATATCTCAGAATAGCCTCATCCTTGTTGCCCAAAGTTATTTGCGCGTCATTGTGAAGCGGTAACCCCGCGCTGGCAAGGGCAAAAGTCCTCCTGCTGCGCTAGCTAGCAAATGACCTGCGCGTGCTCCTCGATGGCGGCGCGATCCTCGGCGGTAATACCCGGCTCGCACACCACGACGTCCAAATTGTCCAAGCGGCAGAAGGTGTAGAAGTCGCGCTTGCCGATCTTGCTGGAGTCGGCGATCAGATAGCGCGAGTCCGCTTTGCTAAAAGCGAGCTGCTGGATACGGCCCTCGTCCATGTTGGACGTGGACACGTCGCCGTCCAGAATGCCGTTGGCACCGATAAACGCCGTGTCAATCCCTAGTGCGCGCAGGGTATCCTCGGCCATGGGGCCCACAAAGGCGGCGGTGCGGCGACGGTACATGCCGCCCACCGGGCACAGCTCGCAATCCTCGCGCGCCTCGAGCAGGCTAAAGGCCGAAAGCGAATTGGTCACATAGATGGAAGACAGTTTGTCGGTGACTCGGAGAGCGCCAATGCGATCTCACGACGGTTGCGCGTATTGTCTCAATTAGATACTCAAGGAAATACGGCCCCGCAGCTCAATAAGCTGCGGGGCCGTACCATACACCGACGAATCAACGACGAAGTGCATCCACTATTTGGCCAGCTCCTGAACGATCCAGTCAATTGCACCTTCGGGATCGTTGGTAAGGTCGATATACTCCTTGCCCCTTGTGGTGAGCAGTTTAATTCCAAGGCGATCGGTATCGGCCTTCATAGCGTCATAGTACATGCGTGCCTGGGGCGCCAGAACAATCACGTTGTACTGATCCATCGTCTCATAGTGGCTTCCGTACGCACCGGACTGAGAAACCAGATCGATACCCTTAGCAGCGGCACCTTCGCGAAGAGCATTTGCCAAGAGAGTCGAAGTGCCGGCACCCTGGCAAAGCACAAGCACGCGGATCTGCTCCGCCTTGTCCTTTACCGCCTCGAGAGCTTTTGCGACATTTTCCTGTGCGGCAATAGCATCTGCATCCGAGGTTCCTGCAGTCTCCTTTGCAGACTCTTCCAAACAAAGCTGATGGTCATACGCCTTGCAGAACGGATAGTAAATCACAAAGTCAACGACCAACAGCACTGCCATCAATACGAGAGAACGCAGATCGAGACCCGTGGTGAGGAACGCACCGATTGGGCCGGGAAGCGCCCACGGCATGGTATACATGGGGGCGTTCATTCCAATGACGTCAATGAAAAATTTACCGATAATGGCGTTGACCATAGGAGCCACTAGGAAGGGCACGAACATATAGGGATTGAGAACAATCGGCATACCGAAGATAACGGGCTCGTTAACTCCAAAAATCACCGGGATAATCGATGCCTTGCCCATGGCTTTAAGCTGCTTGGAGCGCATAAACATGATCAGGATAATAGGAACGATGAACGTGCAGCCAGAACCGCCCAGACCGCCGATGAAGCTTGTAAAGTCCTGCGTGAGAGCAATTGACGGATGTCCACCTGCTTGGAAAACCTCAAGATTGGTAACGGTATTGCCGTAGAGCGCAGCATTAATCGGACTCATGACAACCGAAGCACCGTGGATACCCATAAATTGGAAAAGTGCGACCGCGCCTTCGATAAGCGCCATGCCAGGATAGGTGTCGACCGCGGAGAACAGCGGCGAGATGAGAGCGGATACCAAATTGGCGAACGGCACAGCAAGCAGCTTGCGGCTCGCAAGATCGATAAAAGCGCACGCAAGGATCGAAAACCCAAATGCAAAGATATCGCGAAAACTCTGCGCAATAGAGCCAGGGACCTCTTTGGGAAGCTTGATCGTCACATTATGGCTAATGCACACCTTATAGATATTAACGGTCAAGAATGCGGCTACGAACGCAGCGAGAAAACCCTTAGTTCCCATATAGCCGGTTTCAAAAACAGATGTATCTGCTCCGCCAATCGAGACAACATCGTTCGTCACCGATAGCAAGAGCATGCCGCACATGGCACAAACCATGCACGAGGTGGGGTTGAGAGATTTACCCGAAGGCATGCGACGGTTCATCGACATGGCAAGTGAGCTCGCCGTGGTGCCGGCCACCATAATGCCAAGAAGTCCCATGGTATATGCATAGATTTTATTGAAGAAATCCAGCACCTCAGACGGAAGCGTGATGCCTACATAGGCAGGGAGCGTCGAAAGAAGAAGGAACAGGCTCGAGAACAGCACAATTGGCATATTCGAGAGAAAGCCATCCTTAATCGCCACCAGATAAATGTTCCTCGAGATTTTGTCGAAGAGAGGCTGGTGTTTTTCAAGGAATTTGACGATAGCGTCCATAACACATCCTTTCATGATTCCCGGGCACACAACGATTTATCCGGACTCAACCGTCGTCGTCCCCGTTTGTATCCACTTATGTAAGTGAATACGTTCTTGTGCGAAATGTAATATCATTTGCGCGATTTGTCATAACCAATTCTTTTCCGCTTTTTCGATATGTCAAGAATTCAAATACTTATTCGGTGAACGGTAGTTGATTAATATAAGGTTTTCCCAGTTAAAGGCTATTTTTTCCGAGCAGTACAATAAGCTTGCAACCGTTCACCGATTGGATATAACATATTGAATATATTGTTGTAACAATATTAGAGACAATGTCACAAGCCTGTCGTTCTAGTCAAAGGAAGTAACAATGCCCAAACGATTACTGAACATGTCCGCATCCGATTTTGCCGCCACGTCACCCATGGATCTAAAACAGGCAATTCTGGCTTCCGAGGGACGTACCATCATGGCGGAAAACGTACCCTCTTCCCAATTTCTCGGCGGCGTTACTAATGCAGAAATCGAACGTGCCGCAGGTGCCGACCTGCTTCTGTTTAACGCGCTCGATGTGTTCGATCCAGTTATTGCCGGTATTCCAGATGATCTCAATGAAAACCCGGTCACTTGGGTGAAGCGAGCATGCGGAAGGCCCATTGGCGTCAATCTGGAGCCAGTTGATAACGAGGCAGAGATGTCTGAATCCCGAACGGAAATCCCCATGGGTCGTCGCGTCTCTCCCAAGACCTTAGAAAAGGCTAACGAACTCGGATTTGATTTTATCTGCCTGACGGGCAACCCTGGAACCGGCGTCTCCAACGATGCAATCGCCCATTCGATTAAACTCTCCAAAGAGCATTTCAATGGCCTGGTCATAGCCGGAAAAATGCATGGAGCGGGCGTTGCGGAACCTGTCATGACGCTCGAAATTGCGCGCAAGTTTGTTGACCTCGGCGTCGATATCCTTCTCGTGCCAGCCCCCTACACCGTCCCTTGCTTCCAAGAAGCAGACCTGCGCGCCATCGTAGACTTTGTACGATCCCACAACGTAGGCAAGTCAATTGAAGAGAAGGTTCTCGTCATGGCGGCGAACGGGACGAGTCAAGACTCCTGCGACAGCGAGACCATTAAGAAAATAGGCCTTGCAGCAAAAGCAGCCGGCGCTGACCTCCAACATATCGGGGACTCCATGAACGGTATTTGCCTGCCCCAGAATATCTTCACGCTCGGACAAGCCCTTCGTGGATACAGGCATCAGATCGTCATGCTGAGCCGCTCTGTGATACGTTAAGGTTACCTTGCCCACGTTACATCCCGACTGAGGCAACCATCAGGTATAACCAACATGCAAACTGAGGCTCTAATGCTCGATACACACGAAAAACGGCCACTCTATTTACAGCTCACCGACGCGCTGCTCAAGCAGATCGTCGATGAATATCAAGCAGACGATAAACTTCCAACAGAAATGGAACTCTGCGACGAATACGCCGTAAGCAGAACAACCGTCCGACTTGCCATGAGTGAGCTGGAGCGTCGTGGAAGTATCTATCGAATCCAAGGTAAGGGGTCGTTTGTTGCACCGAAACGCGTTAGCGAGCTCAATTCACTTTTAGACTTTGACTTTGCAAGCCATTGCGATGGCGTTGATCCAGATGCCATTACCAAACATTTCGGCGGCCTCACATCAGGTCGTCCAATTTCCGTAATGATGCTCCAACAATTTGGATGTCAAAGTCGCGACAAAATTCAGCGTCTTGAATTGACCTACGAACTTGAAGGCAGCTTCATAGGCGCTGATACGTTCTTCATTTCAAAGTCGCGCGTTCCGAATAACCAGTTAGATTTTCAGGCATTTAGCAGAATCATGGACGACTTGTCCAAGTCTATCCAATCTGTTAGGGAAAGCTATAGAGCACGTCAGCTTAGCGATTCCGAAGCCAGTAATTATGGTGTTGCAAAACTTCCGGTCATCGAACTGACTCATTATGCTTACGACTCCGGAGGCAAACTAATCTCAATTGTCTGCCGCACCGTCTTAACTGGGCGAATCCCTTATCAAAACTTTATTTTCAAGTCCTAATGTTCTTTTTCTTTTGTCTCGATCTGTAACACGTAGCCGAGTTTTTAAGTCCCAACCGTTACAGATCGAGACAAACAAGGTAGACCCGCCGAATTGTCTCAATCTGTAACACTTAGACCGGTTTTGGACGTCTAGATGTTACAGATTGAGATGAATGCACAGGTCAATCCTCTCAATCTCAATCTGTAACAACTAGCTGAATTTTTCGGTCCTAGCTGTTACAGATCGAGACAAACGGAATAGGCCGAGCCAAAAATCTCGATCTGTAACATCTGACTCGCTTTTGGCCGCCTAGATATCACAGGTTGAGACAATTTGATAGTGGAGTCCTCATTTGCGCGTCATATCGCGTAGCGCTGACGCGCTGATTCCCCACAATGACAGGAGACAAAAGTCCTCCCGCAGCGCTTGTGGGCATCCCATAGCGTTAGCTAGCAGATGACCTGCGTGTGCTCCTCGATGGCGGCGCGATCCTCGGCGGCGATGCCCGGCTCGCACACCACGGCATCCAAACTGTCCAGGCGGCAGAAGGTGTAGAAGTCGCGCTTGCCGATCTTGCTGGAATCGGCGATCAGATAGCGCGAGTCGGCCTTGCTAAAGGCGAGCTGCTGGATGCGGCCCTCTTCCATGTTAGACGTAGACACGTCGCCGTCCAAAATGCCGTTTGCGCCGATAAAGGCTGCGTCGATCCCCAGTGCGCGCAAGGTGTCCTCGGCCGTGGGGCCCACAAAGGCGGCAGTGCGGCGGCGGTACACGCCGCCCACCAGGCACAGTTCGCAGTCTTCGCGCGCCTCGAGCAGGTTAAACACCGAAAGCGAATTGGTCACAATGCGCAGGCGAAACGCCGGCAGCATCGAGGCCATCTGCTCAACCGTGGTGCCCGTGCCCAAAAAGATGGTCGAGCCTTCCTCGATAAGCTCCACAGAACGGCGCGCAATCTGCAACTTTTCCTCGGCATGCTTCGTGCGCTTTTCGCTGTGCGAATACTCATGGCGCAGCATAGCGTGTGGACGGCTCTGCGCACTGCGGGCTCCGCCGTGCACGCGCTCGATCTCGCCCAGGCTCGCAAGCTCCTCAAGGTCACGGCGGATCGTCATATCCGAGACACCTAACGCATCCGAAATCTCCTTAACCGAAACCGTTCCCTGTTCCTCGAGCAGCTGCCGAACCTTATCCTGTCGCTCCGCTTTAATCACGATGAGTCCTCGCTGTTCCACGCTCACGTCAATTCAAACAATAACGAACAAATTGTATCAGACTCGCGCGCGTCAGAAATGAACGCCCGCACAGCTCCAATCATCACTTTTTTGAGAAAAATACCCCCTGCTTTAGTGGGGTGTAGTGATAATCTCGCCTGTTCGCGCTACAGTTTGTCGGAAATACCTCGATGTTAGGAACCAAATGATCACTTCCGAGCTTTTCGGCACCGCGCCGTGCGGTACCCCCGTTCATCGTTACACCCTCAACGGGCCCGAGATCTGCGTTCGCATTATGGACTATGGCGCCACCGTGTTGGGCATCGACGTGCCCGACATCCCCGGCAACGTGCGCGATGTGGTGCTGGGCTTCGATAAGCTCGAGGATTACTTTGACAACCCCGCCTGCTTTGGTGCGACCATCGGACCTGTGGCCAACCGCACTGCAGGTGCCACGATCACCATCGCCGGCACGGACTGGCATATGCCCGCCAACGAGGGCACCAACAACCTGCACAGCGATCTTGAGCATGGTCTGCACAAGCGCGTATGGGACGTTAAGCTCGACGAGGTCCACAATGCCGTGCGCATGACCACCTCGCTTGAGGACGGTGAGCTGGGCCTTCCCGGCAACCGCACCTTTACGGCTGTGTTTACCGTGACGCGCACCGGCCACTTCCGTATCGAATACGGCTGCGAGAGCGACCGCGCCACGTACGTGTCCATGACCAACCACACGTACTTTAACCTTGCCGGCCATAACGCCGGAATGGACTGTGAGCACTTCTTTGTTGCTAACGCTGCCCACTACCTGCCCATCAACGAGCAGAATATCCCCACCGGAGAGATCGCTCCGGTCGAGGGCACGCCGTTTGACTTCCGTGAGCTGCGCCCCGTCGCGCCCGGCATGGAAGCCGACGACCCGCAGATTAAGCAGGCCCGTGGCTACGACCACTGCCTGTGCATCGATGGCTATCAGTACGGCCGTAATCTGCGCCGCGCGATGCACGTCGAGGAGATGTGGACCGGCCGTGAGCTGGACTATTACACCACTGCCCCGGGCGTGCAGCTCTACACCGGCAACTGGCTGGGCGACGAACACGCCAAAGACGATGCCAACTATAGCTGGGGCGCCGGCTTTGCCCTCGAGGCAGAGATGTACCCCGACACGCCGCACCAGCCGCTGTTCCCGCAGGGCATTGTGGGCCCGGGTCACCCATACAGCAATGTGATCGAATACCACTTTATGAGGCACTAGGCCCACAACGCGACATATTGCACAGCAACGCCCGCCGACACCACCGCCGACGGGCGTTTTTCCATCTTTTAGGATCATTTTCGCTGTGACTGTATGAGTGACATATCAAAACTATGCCCATTTACTACGTTTAGCCCGGGAGGCTCGACCATGCACCGGTTTTTTTAAATTCGCGAGCCGTCTACCTGCGGTTTTGTTTTTCTCAAATTCGACATGCTCGGCGATTGCCGATCAAACGTAGTAAATGGACATAGTTTTTGACAGGCGGCATCGCGCGCGTCCCTCGCAAGGGCAAAATGATCCGTTTTCCTCCGTCCCCAAGGGATCAGTTGAACAGATTGCCGATGGGGTCGGGATTGGAGCTGGGGAGATAGCGGATTTCTAGCTCCATGCCGAGCGCCTGCAGTTCTTTGAGGGCAGCGACATCTGCGTCGCTCACGGCAACCGCGGGCGTTATGGGACGCTTGCCCTCCCCCACCTGCATATGGCCAATGCTGATCTTGGTTATCGGCACGCCGCCCTTAACCAGCGCGAGCGCATCGGCGGGTGAGGCCACCATGATCAGAATCAATTGGCGCGGCGTTGCGGTATGAATGATGTCGATGGCCCTTTGCACCGAGAAAAACCGTGTCCAAACGCCTTCTGGCGCCGCCACCCTCATGGGTGCCCATTGGCGCGAATCCGCCGCAATCTCGTCGTTGACGATTAGGACGAGATTGGTGCCCACGGCCTCGTTCCACAGCGCAAGATCTTGCCCATAGATAAAGCGGTCGTCGATACGCGTCAGGAGAATCTTGGGCTGAGCCATCGCCGCCTCGTTTCGCTCGACATCCATACGAACAGGACGCCGGCAGCCAACTCGACAGCAGGTCAAGCGCCAAATGGGTGCCGCAGACATCACGTCTCCAATATTAGTGCATTTAAAGTGAGAAAAGCCGCCAGAACACTTGCGCGGATTTGCGATGTCCCGTATCATAGACAGCCGTTGACGCCTCAGCTGCGTCACCACATGGCCGCCAGCGTAGCTCAGTTGGTAGAGCACCGCTCTCGTAAAGCGGGGGTCACCGGTTCGAGCCCGGTCGCTGGCTCCATTGCACAAGATAGCCGCCTTCGGGCGGCTTTTTTGTTGCTGATTTCGGGCGCGCTTCCGCCAATCCAAGCACAACGCCGCCGGAAACTCTCCTACTCAACAAAAGCCCCGCCAACCGCAATCCCCAAAGGAACCGCGTTCAGCGGGGCCCAAGCGAGCTCCCCCAAGGGATAACGCTCGCAACACGAACAGCTCAGCCGAGCAGCGCGCTACTCCTCCCAGTAAGCATCTGCAAGCAGCTTAAAGCAAATCTTCTTGACCGGCTGCGCGCCATCGCCCTGGAACTCGAGCGTGGGCATGTGAGGCTCGCCGGCAACAAACAGCGCAAACTTGTCGTCAGCAAGATCGCCGGCGATCGAGGCGTCGGAATCGACCAGATCGTAGTCGTCCTTCTCGTCAAACTCCTGGACCAGCGTCAGGCTGCCCGTGGCAACCTTAAAGGCCTCGCGACCCTCGACGTCGATCTGCAGGTCGTGATAGCGCTGATGCGTCTCATAGTGAGCCTCGGCTTCGGGACGCGTCGTGGGAGCCATGACGTTCGCAAAGACCTTGTCGCCCAGAATCGGATGGCTGCCGACCTCGAGCTGCGCCGGATCGTTCTCCTCGAGCCAGTCGATCAGCACGTCGAGCCCCTTGAGCATTCCGCGGTACTCCTCGATATCGCCCAATGCACCGTAAATCATCTAAATCCCCTCTCGGATCGTTTCTTTGGCGGCTACTCGGCAAACGCATTACCGACGCTGTTGCCACCCACATGCGTCTCGACCAGGGTAAGGTCGGGATTGAACACGACAGTGTCGGCGTCGCGCCCCGGCATAATGCTACTGCACTTGTCGTCGACATGAGCTAGCAACCGATGCCGGGGCCGCAGCACAAGCTCCTACAGCTCGGTCACGACAACGCCGTTGTAAACCTCGTCCCAACGATCCATGACCAAGTGGCCAGTCATGGGATCCATGGCATTGAGCTTGCCGCAGGTGTTGGCGGTACGCAGCACCGTCTCGTCGTCGGCTCCGGCAGCAATCGCATGTGCGAAGCCGGCAATGGTCGAATCGCCAGAGCCCGTAGCGTTAACGGCGGGGATATCGGGGGTCTTGGCGCGGAACGCACGGCCATTGTGGAAGCCAACGGAGCCGGCAGCACCCATGGACACGACGACCCAGGGGATATCGGAGAAGCGGGCATCAGAGGCGAGCGCGGCGCGGAGCTCGTCCACATCGTCGGTGGTAAAGCTCGTGCCCAGAAGGCCGTTGATCTCGGTCAGATTAGGCTTGACCAACTCGGGCTTAATTTCGGACTTAAGGGCGGCCTCGAGCGAAGCGCCCGAAGTATCGAGCAGCACCTTGGCGCCGGCGTTCTCGGCAATGCCCGTGATCTTGGCATAGTAGTCTGCCTCGACACCGCGGGGCAGCGAACCCGAGATGGTGACAACGTCGGCCTTGCTCGCAAGCTCGGTAAACTTGGCGGTAAAGGCATCGAGCTCCTCGGGGGCAATCGTCGGGCCGCTCTCGAGCAGCTCGGTCTGGTTGCCGGCGTGGAGGATGTTGAGGCAAATACGAGTCTCGCCCTTGATGGGCACAAAGTCGTTGTTAATACCGTTGGCGTCCATGAGCTCAGCCATGTAGGCGCCCATGTGGCCGCCGAGCAGACCGGTTGCCACAACGTCGTCGCCCAGCTGACCCAGCACACGGGCCACGTTGAGGCCCTTGCCGCCAGCGGTCTTTTCGGGCGTCACACGGTTAACGTCGTCGATAATGAGCTCATCGAGCTGATAGCGCGTATCGACAGACGGGTTCATCGTAACGGTGAGGATCATTTTTAGCTCCTTATCTCGCAGGCTCCTTGTGCCTTGCAAAACGAATTGGCTACACGCGACTACAGAATCTCGATCGTGAACGAGCGCACGATGGTTTCTTTGGGCTTGGCGATAAGACAGCCGCGCTTGTGCTCAAGCACGTCGTCCTCATCGGAGCAGGTCGAAAGGCCGCCCCAGGGCTCAACTGCCACAAAATCGCCCTCGGGCTTACTCCACACAATGAGATACGGGAAGCCCTCAAAGCTCAGGCGGACGCCCTTGTCCTCCCCCTTCTTGGAAAGCGTGACCTGACGGCTCTCGAGCACATCAAAGATGGTCTCCGCAAAATCGAAGAGCTCATGCGACAGAGGCAGTGTCTTTCCCACCATGGGGTTCTTGGAGCGATTGGTCACGTCAATCAAGCCAGTCGAGGGGACGGCAGTGCAAAGCTCCGCAGCCTCGTCCTTCTCAAAGCGCAACTCGTAGTCCGTATAGGCCTCGCCCTCATCGAGCGGACACCTAAAGCCGGGATGACCGCCGATAAAGAACGGCATGTCCTCGGTTCCCTCGTTGGTCACCTCATAGGAGACGCGCACGGCAGCGTCCTCGAGCGTATAGCGAGCGACAAGCTTAAACGGATACGGATAATCGCTCAGCAGCGCGGCGTTATTCTCCGAAGCCAGGCACATCACCAGCTCGTTTTCGCCTTGGCTCAGCAGCTTCCACTCCTGTTTGCGCGCAAACCCGTGGCGAGCGAGCTTTACATGATGCCCGGCAAACGTCATGGCGCTGTTGTCGCGCAAGCCTCCGCAAATCGGGAAGCAAATCGGTGCTTGGCCGGACCACACGGCGGGATCGCCCTGCCACAAGTACTCGCGACCTCCAGCCTCAATCGAGGTAAACGAACCACCAGCCGTGGACACCTTAATAGAAATCGAATCGTTGGAGAGAGCGTATTCCATTGCCCATCCTTTCGAACAACTGCTTTTGCTCGCAAGTACCTGTCTCGGCCCTGACCAAAGGACAAACCCGCACGTTCACCGATGCATCCGGTATCCCAGGCATGCAACGGGGCACCATACAGACATTGATGCAATTACAGCTGAAAGGCCTTCTTATGCGAACCATCATCCTCTATGCCTCGCGCCACCACGGCAATACGAAAAAGCTCGTGGACGCCATCGTCGAGGCGCACCCCGAAATCGATACCCTCGACGTCAAGGCGCTTGGCAAAAACGAGTACCCCGACCTGCACGAATACCATCTGATTGGCGTCGCCACGGGCATCTATTACTCCGAGATCGACAAGGACATGGCACGCGTGCTCACGAACGTGCTGCAGCCGCAGAACAAGGTGTTTGGCCTTATGACCTACGGTGGCAAAAACAAGTGGTACGGCAAGGATATCGATGGTATCTGCCGCATGAGGCAGGCCATCTTTATGGAGGTCTACGGCTGCCCCGGCTTTGATACGTGGGGGCCGTTCAAACTCACCGGCGGTGTCCAAAAAGGACACCCGACCGCTGAAGAAATTAAGGGCGCCGTCGACTTCTTCGACAAGATTGAAGACGAGTACGGCGACATCATCGTCGAAGAGTATGCCAAGCGCGAGAAGCGTCTAGCCTACGAGAAGGAGCATCCTGCAGGAGGCCTGGTGGCCGGCGTCAAGCGCACGGCAAAGAAGATCGCTAACAAGCTGTAACTGTAAAGGTGCTTTTGAGCGTTTAACCCATACGGCGGGTCCGAGCAGATTCGGGCCCGCCGTTTTTTCTATCGTTACTCGGTAAAGGCGTTGCCGACGCTCTGACCGCCAACATACGTCTCGACGAGGGTGAGCTCATGGTCGAACACGACAAAGTCGGCGTCGCGACCCGGCATGATGCTGCCGCACTTATCCTCGATGTGCGCAGAGCGAGCCGGCACCTCGGTTGCCATGCGAATGGCGATATCGGCGCTGGCGATGCCCCAGTCGACGATGTTCTTGACGCCCTGGGCAAGCGTGAGCACCGAGCCGGCAATGCTCTTGCCGTCGGCGAGCCAGCACAGGTTGTCTTTCATGATGACGTCCATGCCACCACTGGTGTAGCTGCCCTCGGGCATGCCGCCGCAACCCAGGCAGTCGGTAATGAGCACCGTGTGCTGCCAGCCCTTGGCCTGCAGCAGCGCCTTGATGGCAGCAGGGTTAACGTGCTTGCCGTCACAGATGATCTCGGCGTAGGTCTCGGGCGTGGACATGGCAGCGCCCACGACACCGGGCTCACGGTGATGCAGCCCGCGCTGGCCGTTATAGGTATGCGTAAAGCAGCTGGCACCGGCGTTGATGGCGGCGATGCACTCATCGTAGGTGGCGTCGGAGTGACCGATGCTGGTCACGACGCCCTTGGCGTTCAGAGCAGCCGCATAAGCAGCGGCACCGTCGCGCTCGGCCGCCATGGCGCTCTTAACGATGCGACCACCCGCAGCCTCCTGCCACTGGTCGAAGACCTCCTCGGAGGGATCGATCAGGTAAGCGGGGTTCTGCGCACCCACGTGCTTCATGGTAAAGAAGGGGCCCTCCAGGTAGATGCCTTGGATACGAGCACCACAGAAGTCGGGGCCGCGGCCCTCGTCAGCCTGGGCGATGGCGGCGCAGGCGTCCTTGATCTGCTCGACGCCATCGGTGAACGTCGTGGGCAGCCAGCTGGTTGTGCCGCGACGGGCGAGCTCGGTCGAGCTGATATCGATGCCCTCGGGATCGTTATCGGTAGTTGAGTGGTTGTAGAAGCCGTGGATGTGGGTGTCGACCATGCCCGGTGCGATCCACGACCCCGTGTAGTCCCTGATCTCGCAGGAGGGCTCGTCGGCCTGCCAGGCGCCAAAGACGCCATCCTCGACCATAAGATAGCCGCCCAGTTGCGGACCTGCCGGCAAGAAGAACTTGTCAGCCTTAATTGCGTACGTGCTCATATGCACTCCTTGCTTCTAAAGCAGTTGACTGTGGTGATGCTTATACACAGCTCACGTAAAACAAAAAGCGCCCGCCCGCCGTTATGAGCGGACGGGCGCCCTTGCAGGGGGACGCGATTAAGCGGTGAAGGGGTGAATCGTCACGCCCTTAACCACGCGGTTAACCGTGCCGGTGGGGCTCGGCGTATCGGGCGTGTTGCCCACGCGCACGGAGTTGAGCAGGCTGATAGCCTGGGCAAACATTACGAACGGCAGAGCAAGGTAGCCCTCGGGAAGTGCCTCGTAGCCCTTAAAGGTGAAGGACTCACCCTCATAGACGGTGGCACCTTCCTGCTGAACGGCGATGGTGTGCTGAGCGATATCGTCGCCACCGATCTCGTTGAGGATGTCGATGTCGTACTGGCGGGTGTAGGCGTCGTTGTTGACGAACACGAAGACGAGGGTCTTGTCGTCGACGAAGGACTTGGGTCCGTGACGATAGCCCATGGAAGTGTCGTAAGAAGTGGCAACCAGGCCGTGAGCGAGCTCGAGGATCTTGAGCTGGCTCTCCTGGGCAAGGCCACCGAAGGAGCCAGAACCCAAGTAGGTCACGCGGTTGAAGTCGCCAGCCAGGTAATCGGCGACCTCGGACTCGCGAGCGATAACCTCCTCGCCCATCTTGGCGATGGTCTCGACCCATTCAGCCTTCTGCTCGTCAGAGGCAGTGTCAAAAATAAGGGTGGAGAGCAAAGTCATGCAGGAATAAGAACCGGTCATGGCGAAGCCCTTGTCGTTGGCACGCGGAATGAGCAGCGTCAGCGCGTTGGGGTCATCGGCAGACTCGACGGCGAGCTTGCCCTCGGGAGCGCAGGTGATGTTGAGGAACTTGACGTTGTGGACGAGCTCCTTGGCAACGGCAACGGCGGCAAGGCTCTCGGGGCTATTGCCAGAGCGGGCAAAGGAAACCACGAGCGTGGGATCCTCGGCGCGCAGGAAGTCGCGCGGGGCGCTCACGATGTCGGTCGTGGCGATGGGCTTAAAGTCGTAGAGATCAGTGTTGCCAGCGCGACGCAGGTACGGGGCGCAGGTATCGCCAACGTAGTCGGACGTACCGGCACCGGTGAAGACAACGGACAGACGACCCTCGCCCATAGCGCGAGCCTCGGCCAGGAAGGCCTCGATGGCCTCCTTGTTCTCGCGATAGATGTTGAGCGTATCACGCCAAAGCTCGGGCTGCTGAGCAATCTCGGCCGTGGTGATCTGGGCGCCGAGCTCGGTGAGCTCCTCGACACTCTTCTCGAACATTTCTAATACCTCTTTCTTTACTAAATTGTCTGATATACAAAGACTCAACCTGAAAAGTCAAATCGAGTAGTAGTCATAGGCTGTTTTTCTTTCGTTGGCACTCGTATCCGATCACAAAGTATCTCGATAGTGAGAGATTCTGTACTTGAACTTGTCGGCACGAGCCACCGAAAGCGTGAACTCGACAACATCATTTTGGGTGTTGTGAGTAGTTCGGACTATGTCCAGAACTGGCGCACCCTCACCAATACCTAGAAGCCGAGCGTCACATGGACGTGCTATACCCGCAGAGAACTCCTCATCCGCTACTCGAATTTTCTGCTGATAATCCTGCTCAATGACATCGTAAAGGGGCTTTTGTTCGAGTAGAGGACGCTTGAGTGAAATAAAGAGCCTTGCTGGAAGATAGCTACGCTCAACCATCATAGGTATACCATCTGCCATTCGTAAACGTTTGAGTTTTAATACCTTTTCACCCAAATGAATCCCCATTTGCATCGAGAGCGTTTTATCTGCTTCCATTTCACAGAACTCTAAGATGGTTGTTTCTGGCAGCCGGCCCATCGCTTTCATCTGTTCAGTAAAACTGTACGATTGGGTAAGATTTGTTGCTTGGGCTAGTCGATCGGCAACAAACGTACCGCGACCTTGTTTTCGCACGATCCGACCAAGATACTCAAGTTCCTGAATTGCAAGCCGGACAGTCGACCGCGAAAGCCCGAAACGTTCGGCAAGCTCACGTTCGGACGGAATCAAATCACCTGGCTGATATTCATGATCAATTTTTTCGATCAGCATATCTACGAGCTGGTCATATAGCGGTTGTCTGTGCCTCGTGCACGTCATGATATTCTCCACGTAATGAGCAATTGACCAATACTTCAGCCTTCAGGTAACGCACCAACATGTCCAATAAATGGGCTAATAGCGACGCTACATCTCATCGTCTTCATCAATGTCAGTACTCTCGAGTTTCTTGAGATCGACTCCCTCACGACCAACGACCCGTGCGCGTTCGGCAAGTTCATCAAGCGTTGGGTCTCCAAACGCACGCGTCATAACGAGCTCCACCAACATAGGTAGATTTGTTCCGGTGACAACGGTCACGTTATCGAGCTCAGTCGTCATTGGGATAGCTTGATTGAACGGAGTACCGCCAAGCAAATCAACAAACACCAATACGCCATCACAAGCTTGACGCATCTTGGCAATGCAGGTTCGCAAATCATCACCAAAAGTAACCGCCTCCGAGCCCGCAAAAGGAACTACCTCAAAATTAGGCTGTTCGCCGGCGACCATATCCACAGCGCTTTTCAAACCAGGTGCAAACTGACCGTGACCAGTTAGTACAAATCCAATCATTCTATCTACCTTTCTACCGTTCGCTTTCTCTAGCCATAGAACCCCTCAAAAGGGCTCTTACGACCACTGCATCATTAAAGTTTAGTGAGTATTTTGTTTTATCGTGGGAGGTCTGTGAGCGTCTCTAAGCTGCTTTTCAAGGTTGCGATATCTACGTGCTTCGCTCTTGTTCCCGCTACTCTCATATTGATATGAGAGCAGCAGATAGAGCTTTCCGCGTAACCCAAGGTCGTTCGTATCTAGCATGGCTTCCATCTCATCGATCTTATCATGCCGACGGCGAAAGACTATGTCGTAGGTCAATTGACTGTCCGCCAAAATACCCTTCGACACGACGGGGCGCATCTCTTCCAACATGGACGCCGCCCGCTTGCGGTCACCCGTCTTGATATAGAAATTAAAGGCGCGAACCGCAAGCTGTCGACGTTGTTTGTCGCTGCACGACATCTCCAGCAAGTGGTCAAGCATTCGATCTGCATATGCGTCCATATCAGCAGCTTCGTAGATCGTGAAACGAAGGTAATACTGCTTATACGTAGACATTACTATACGCGCTAGTTTGCGATCGAGCAGGTCTATGCAATCTTGGTATAAGCCCAAGTTAAACAATACCTGCAATTTCATATCGAAGTATTTTTTCGCTCCTTCGGTCACAGCGAAATAAGCCACGACAACACAAATGAACAGGACAATCCAAAATGGCATTGCACTATATTCCCTTCAAGGCAGCCTTAATGAATTAATCGAACACGATGGCTGCATAACCGCCTATGAAAAGCGGTGTCCGACAAAACAAAAGAGGCGCACACTCCAGGGGATATGGCGATAAAGTCGCCTTGGAGGTGTGCGCCACATCTTAATTGAGGATCAAATGTCGCGACAATATGGGGTACTTAGCCCTTGCAAATGATACCGAATGCACCCAAGGCAATGGACAGAACCAAGACGATAAAGATAGCCTTCGTCGAGGTCATGCCCTTCTTACCAAGGAGCCAGTATACGAAGCCGACGAGCGCGGCAGGAACCAGCTTGGGGCAAATCATATTGCAGATATTCTGCAAGTCAACGGTAACGCCACCGATAACAGGCTTCGCTGCAATGACGATACCGACATTGGTTGCGACCAGGGCACCGACCATAAAGACACCCATTACGGAGGCCGCGTCGGTCAACGCGTTCAGGCGGTCGCTCATGGTGGTGACGAGCTTCATACCCTGCTCATAGGCCATGTGGGTCTGCTTGCAGCGGAACCAGTCAACAAGGATGTTAACGGCGACCCAGATGAAGATACCCAAGGGGTTGCCGTTCATGGCCATATTGGCAGCCAGGGCGCCAAAAATGGTCGGGAGCAGCGAACCGAAGATGGAATCGCCGATGGAAGCCAGCGGTCCCATGAGACCAGTCTTGAGACCGGCAACAGCCTCGAGGCCCTCAATGCCCTCCTCTTCCTCGATCGCCAAATCGATACCGGTGATGATCGTGTTGAGGAAGTTTGAGGTGTTGAAGAACGGTGCGCACTGGGCGCGGCAGGCTTCCTTTAGCTCCGGCGTGCCGTCACCGTACAGCTTGCGCAGCGTGGGCAGGATAATCCAGAGATAACCAGAGTGTTGCATGCGCTCGTAGTTCCAACCATCCTGGAAACCAAGCAGGTTACGACGGTTGATCTGCGCAAGGTCGTCCTTGGTAATCTTGTAGCCAGTGGTGCCATTGGCGAGTTTCTCATTAGAGCTCATCGTCGTCGTCTCCCTCCGCAGCGCCAGCAGCAGCGACGGGACGCTGGTTGTTCTTGTAGTACAGCAAAGACAGAGCAAAGCCAATAATAGCGATCGCCAGCATCGACATGTTATTGAACATACCGACCATATCCACGGCACCCTTACCAAGCGCACCGTTCACAGCGACGATGTTGGCGTTGAGGTTCATGATGCTCGTGAAGGCCGTACCAAACAGGGCGGCGACTACAAAGCCGAGCAGCAGGTAGGCGACGTGCTTTTTGACCGGCAGGTAACGGAGCAGGATGGCGAAGCCAACGGCGGGCAAGGCACCGCCAGCAACAGACAGACCGTCACCCAGCCACTTCAAGTCGCCGTTAAGGGCGGTGGTGATGCCCTCGACCAAGCCCTGGCCAAATGCGAGAGCCAGGAAGACCGGAATCATGCGGGACAACATCCAGGAAACGGCACCGAGCAAGTAGTGCACGTTGTAGGCGCCCCAGTTCATCTTCTCGATATCGGCATCGCACGCATGACCGAAGAACGTGTTGGCGAAACGGCCGGCGATATCGGTGTAAACGAGAATGGCAGCGACAGGTACGCCGATGGCGGCAAGAGCCGTCTCGGGATTCATGCCCGCACCCACGGCAAAGGCAGTGGCGACCAGAGTGCCGGAGTTGGCATCGATACGAGAGGCGCCGCCAAAGGTACCAACGCCCAGGACGGTGAGCTGCATGCTGCCGCCGATAAACAGGCCAGTCTGCAGGTCACCCATAATCAAACCGGTAATCATACCGGAGAAGACGGCTGAGCCGGCACAGGTGTACCAGTTCAGCTCATCCATAATCTGATAACCCGCATACAGGGTTAACAGAAGAATCTGCCACCAAGCAATCATGGTAAACTCCTTATTTAAGGTGTAACAGTTTCTACAATACCAATACGCTTATATAAACCGTGCATCCCCCTTCACGGCCTAGCGTTAATTCGACTAGAGCGTGAGAGCCTCTGGGTTATCCTGCGGCGTCAGCTGAATGACAATAGGAAGATTATCGGCCTTGAGTTTGGCAAATGCGTCAAGGTCCCCCTGGTCGCAACTAATGTTGCGATTCAGCTTCTTGACCGGCTCCATTGTCGTCATATTACCGACGATGAGCTGCTCAAGCTTAACACCTTGTTCCAAAAGTCGAACGTAGACCTCAGGCTTTTTCGCAACAATGAAGAGACGTTGCGCATCATATTTGCCAGCAGTGATGTTGGCAGCGGCCTTGTCGACAGGAAGCACGGACAACTTCACAGTTGCCGGGCAAGCCATGCGAAGAACCTGCTTTTGGGTAGCATCTTGCGATACCTCGTCGTCAACTACCATGAAGCGGCTTACCTGACGGGCGTTAGACCAGAGGTTTGCCACCTGTCCGTGAATCAAGCGAAAGTCGATTCGTGCGCCTACAATCATTTCTACTCAACTCCTTCTTGTTCAAGTGTACGGATAACGGGCTCAGAGCGAAGGGAGATTTTCGCATCATACACGCCCTCTGTTTCGAACATAACGAGTTCATTGGTACCAGGGTGTAATAAACCGTGCGGAACATAGAGCGTCATGATGGGACCCTTATCCCAAAAACGTCCGACATTCGTTCCGTTTACGAATGCCACACCCTTTCCAAAACCCGTAGTGTCGATAAAGGTATCAGCCGGCTCAGATATATCAAACTTTGCGCGATAAAAGGAAGGTTGCCCCTCTACCCAGCCGGCGGAATAATCAAGATTATCGATGTTATCGAGTGGCAGACAACGCATCTCCCAACCGGTAACAAAGTGAAGATCAACGCAAACTCCTGTCCTAATGCCCTTATGTTGCGTATCAGCGAGCAATTTGTGACCATAATTGACGCGACCCATATCCTCGGTCAGAACATCCAGGCGGTTGTGTTCACAGGGAAGAACGCAGTGAATATCTTCCCCGATGTGCTCCTGATACTGCGTCGCCACTTTGTCACCGTTCACAAACACCTGAGCGCGGTCGCGGGCGTCAATAACCCGAATACGCTCTTCATCTGCACGGTCACGCTCGACAGTCGTGGTATATAACGTATATCCATACGACTGACCCATCTCTTCCATGGGCATAGGATATTGGGCTTCGATCGGCTCCGAAAGAATATCGAGCACATTAAAGAGACTTACGCGCTCACTCACCGAAATATCGGGCATGGAAAACGCCTTTTTTGTTAACGGCTTGCTTTGCGCGATATCGGGATACAGCTCGTGAACTGTCCTTTGAATTGCGAAGTATTTCTCGGTCGGGTTGCCCTGTTCGTCCAATGGAGCATCGTAGTCATATGATGTCACCTGGTGCAGGTCATGCGTATGGCGTGCAGAACATCCGTTCATAAATCCAAAGTTGGTGCCTCCATGAAACATGTAGAGGTTTAAAGATCCTCCAAGCTCGAGCACCTCGCGAACGCAAGAGGCAAGATCTTCGGGATCGCGTCTGATGACGTTCTCCCCATAGCGATTGAACCAGCCGTCCCACAACTCCATGCACATAAGAGGCCATTGTTTTCCATGCTCCTTGTGAAAAGCAGAAAGAGCCTCAAAGTTCTCCTTTGCATGAGAACCAAAGTTGCCGGTGCACAACACATCATCGTCAATGAGCGTACCGGCACGAAGGCACCCACGCCACGGGCCATCGGAAGTACAAAGGGGCACGGAAACCCCACGCTCGACCATAAGGCGACGAATCGCGCGAAGATAGTCCTTATCCTCGCAATATGATCCATACTCGTTTTCAACCTGCATCATGATGATGTTTCCGCCCTTGTCAATCTGACGCGAGACGAGTATCGGCATGAGATGGTCGTAGTACTGCGCAACGTGAGCAAGAAATTTGGGGTCGCTGCTACGCGGCCTCATATCATGTTCGCGCAGCAGCCATGCTGGCATGCCGCCAAATTCCCATTCTGCACAAATAAACGGAGAGGGCCGAACAATTGCATACAGACCGAGCGATGCTGCCTCATCAAGAAACGCCGCCAAATCGATTGAGCCAGAAAAATCGAAGACGCCAGGCTTTGGCTCATGAAGATTCCACGGTACATACGTTTCGACCGTATTAAACCCAAGAGCCTTAAGGTTATAGAGCGAGTGGTGCCAGTCGCTCGGATGAACACGCATATAGTGAATCGCCCCCGACAAGATGGTGAACGGCTCATCATCAAGTAGGAATTGATTGGTGATCTTAAACGAATGCATGCTACTCCCGATCTTCGTGCTCTACGACGCCGATGCCGGTTCCTCGGCCCTCGGCTAAACGCCTTGCCTATTATGGACGCATTAACGCAATTATGTAGACAGAATCTGAAGTGGTCCGTAAACGGTAGCGAAATGGCGATGAACGGCTTTAATGAACAAAATATAAACCCGCTGGTAAATTACTTTTTAACTATAGATTTCTAACGATTCTATATTTGAAAGGTGGTATGTACCAGCTATCCACTATTTCATACTAGTTACATTATGTTTCAATCGCATTTCTTCAAATGCTTATTTACTTTGTTGTTGCCGATTTGAGTGCGCGTGCGCCAACCCAAGCATCGTCACGGCTTCAGTTCCCCTATTCATAAACATAAAACCCCGCCAAACGTGATTCCCCTAGGGGAAACACATTTGGCGGGGTCCTTGCGTGATTTCCCTAGGGGAATCACGCCATCAGGCGAACAACTCAGCCGAGCAGCGCGTTACTCCTCCCAGTAAGCGTCTGCAAGCAGCTTAAAGCAGATCTTCTTGACCGGCTGTGCGCCATCGCCCGGGAACTCGAGTGTGGGCATGTGAGGCTCGCCGGCAACGAACAGCGCGAACTTGTCGTCGGCAAGATCGCCGGCGATCGAGGCGTCGGAATCGACCAGATCGTAGTCGTCCTTCTCGTCAAACTCCTGGACCAGCGTCAGGCTGCCCGTGGCAACCTTAAAGGCCTCGCGACCCTCGACGTCGATCTGCAGGTCGTGATAGCGCTGATGCGTCTCATAGTGAGCCTCGGCTTCGGGACGCGTCGTGGGAGCCATGACGTTCGCAAAGACCTTGTCGCCCAGAATCGGATGGCTGCCGACCTCGAGCTCCGCCGGGTCGTTCTCCTCGAGCCAGTCGACCAGCACGTCGAGGCCCTTGAGCATTCCGCGATACTCCTCGATATCGCCCAATGCACCGTAAATCATCTAAATCCCCTCTCGGATCACTTCTTTGGCGGCTACTCGGTAAACGCGTTACCGACGCTGTTGCCACCCACATACGTCTCGACCAGGGTAAGGTCGGGATTGAACACGACAAAGTCGGCATCGCGGCCCGGCATAATGCTGCCACATTTATCCTCAACGTGAGCAGAGCGCGCAGGCACCTCGGTCGCCATGCGAATTGCGATATCGGCGCTCGCAAGGCCCCAGTCGACGATATTCTTGACGCCCTGTGCGAGCGTGAGCACCGAGCCGGCGATAGCAGAGCCATCGGCGAGCCAGCAAAGGTTGTCCTTCATAATGACATCCATGCCACCGCTGGTGTACTTGCCCTCGGGCATGCCGCCGCAGCCCAGGCAGTCGGTAATCAGCACCGTGTGCTGCCAGCCCTTGGCCTGCAGCAGTGCCTTGATAGCAGCAGGGTTCACGTGCTTACCGTCGCAAATGATCTCGGCATAGGTATTGGGCGTGGTCATAGCGGCCCCGACGACACCGGGCTCACGGTGATGCAGACCGCGCTGGCCGTTGTAGGTATGTGTAAAGCAGCTGGCGCCAGCATTGATGGCGGCGGCACACTCATCATAGGTGGCATCGGAGTGGCCAATGCAGGTCACGACGCCCTTTGCGCTCAGAGCCGCAGCGTAAGCGGCAGCGCCATCGCGCTCGGCCGCCATGGCGCTCTTGACGATACGACCGCCGGCAGCCTCCTGCCACTCGTCAAAAACTTTCTCGGACGGGTCGATCAGATAAGCAGGGTTCTGGGCGCCCACATGCTTCATGGTAAAGAACGGACCCTCCAGGTAAATGCCCTGAATACGAGCACCGCAGAACTCGGGTCCACGCTCTTCGTCCGCCTGTGCAATGGCAGCGCAGGCGTCCTTGATCTGCTCCACGCCGTCGGTAAAGGTCGTAGGCAGCCAGCTGGTGGTACCACGACGAGCGAGCTCGGTCGAGCTGATGTTGATACCCTCGGCATCGTTATCGGTCGTGGCATGGTTATAGAAGCCATGAATATGGGTGTCCACCATACCCGGCGCAATCCATGTACCCGAATAATCTTTGATCTCGCAAGCGGGCTCATCGGCCTGCCAAGCGCCAAAGACGCCGTCTTCGACCATGAGGTAGCCGCCCAGCTGCGGCCCCGCCGGCAAAAAGAACTTGTCGGCCTTAATAGCATACGTGCTCATCTATGCTCCCGTACCCGCAGTGCGTTTTAGGGCGGATCAAAAACCACTGCATTGTTAATTCGAGCGATTGTTCGTTGCCTTCTACCGCTTGGCACATTCTGCACCCGCCGCAAAACACGCCAAGCCGTTTATACCCAATAACTCTAGACTGCGCGGTTGTGGTAGACCTTGTACTTAAACTGGTCGGCGCGCGCAACCGAACGCGTATACTCGATAACCTCGTTGTTCATGTCATATGTGGTACGAATCAAATCCAGCACCGGTGCGCCTTCGGTAATCTCGAGCAGACGAGCGTCGGAATGGCGGGCGATACTCGCGTAGAATTCTTCCTCTGCCACGCGAACTTTCTCGTGAAAGTCCTGCTCGATCATGTCGTACAGCGATTTATTCTCGATCATGGGGCGCTTAAGCGCAAAGAACTTGCGGCTTGGCAGATATGTACACTCAATCATCAGCGGCACACCATCGGCAATACGCAGGCGCTTGATCTTGTACAGACGCTCGCCCAGGCGCGCGTTCATCTCTACGGCAATATTCTTGTCAGCCTCGACCTCGGTAAACTCGAGAATCGTCGTCTTGGGCACACGGCCGATCGCCTTCATCTGCTCGGTAAAGCTATAGATTTGCGAGAGGTTTGCCGTTTGCAGAGAGCGGTCGCACACCATGGTTCCACGGCCGCGCTGACGAACCACCAAGCCTAGGCGCTCAAGCTCCTGCAGGGCAAGGCGAACCGTCGTACGCGAGAGCCCGTAGCGCTCCGACAGGTCACGCTCAGACGGCAAATAGTCGCCGGGTCGAAGCTCGTGATCGATTTTATCGGTCAGCAAATCGACGAGCTGATCGTACAGAGGTTGTTTGCGCGCTCCCATTGCCATAATGATACCTGCCGGATAAATGACTCGAAATTGGTTGTAACCAGACACCACGTACTATAGCAGTTTTAATGGAATAACAGCAGGTCAACCCGCACATTTCGATATTGTTTGCCGGATGATAGCCTGCGCACTGTAATACCAATCACATCGCTGCATCAAGTATCGAGGTAGCAAAAAGGGCCGCCCCCGCGGAGCGGGACGACCCTTTGCAAGACAGATACGTCTTTAAGGCTTAGAGAAGCTTCTTGAGCTCCTCGGCAACAGCCTGGACCTGCGTGCCGATGATGACCTGGGTAGCACCCTTGTCCATCTTCATGACACCCAGAGCGCCAGCCTTCTTGCAGGCAGCCTCGTCGACCAGATCGGAATCGCCGAGCTCGAAGCGCAGGCGAGTAGCGCAGCAGTCAACGGTCTTGACGTTCTCCTTGCCACCGACGGCAGCGAGAACAGCGGCGGCCAGAGCGGCGAACTTGTCATCGCCAGCAGCGGCGGAAGTGGAGGTCTCCTCGACATCCTCATCCTCGCGACCAGGGGTCATGAGGTTGAACTTGGTGATGGCGAAGCGGAACACGAGGTAGAAGACCAGGAAGGCAGCGATGCCCAGCGGGATAATCATCCAGGTGTTGGCAGCAGCCGGGAGGCTAGCGGAGAACAGGAGGTCGGTAGCACCAGCGGAGAAGCAGAAGCCGGCACGGAAACCAACAAAGTAGGTGATGACGGTGAAGACGCCGTACAGGGCAGCGTACACGACGTAGAGCGGGAAGCACAGGAACATGAAGCCGAACTCGAAGGGCTCGGTGACGCCGCAGACGAAGGCGCAGATAGCAGCGGAGACAACCAGGCCGATAGCAGCCTTCTTGTTCTTAGCGGTCTGAACCATAGCCAGGGCAGCGCCCGGGATACCGAACATCATGCAGGGGAAGAAGCCGACATGTACATACCGAGGCTCCACTTGACGTCAGCAGAGGTCTCGCCAGCCCAGAAGTGGGTCAGGTCGCCCAGGCCGATGGTGTCGAACCAGAACACGTTGTTCAGAGCGTGGTGCAGACCGGTCGGGATGAGCAGGCGGTTGAGGAAGGCGTAGATGCCAGCGCCGATACCACCCATGGCGGCGATACCCTCACCAAGAGCAACAAGAGCACCGAAGATGAGCGGCCAAGCAAAGAGCAGGACGACGGAGACGACGATGCAGATGACGGCGGTCATGATGGCGACGCAACGCTTGCCGGAGAAGAAGGCCAGCCAGTCGGGAAGACGAGTGTCCTTGAACTTGTTGTAGCAAGTGCCACCGATGACGGCGGACAGGATGCCGATGAAGGAGTTACCAGCGATCTTGGAGAACGCGATGCCCTCGGTCGTGGCAAGCCAAGCGGTCTGAGCATCGGCGTCCATACCACGAATGGTGCCAACAACAGCGGGGTTCAGGAGCTGCTGGATCATCAGGAAGGCGACGAGGCCAGCGAGGCCAGCGGTGCCATCGTGATCGTCGGCAAGGCCGACAGCGGCGCCGACTGCGAACAGCCAGGCCATGTTATCGATAAGAGCGCCGCCTGCCTTGATGAGCAGGAAACCGGCGGTATAGGCAAAACCGGTAGTGTCACCGGCAGCACCCATGACTGCGGGAGCGAGCAGGTAGCCCACGCCCATAAGAATACCTGCGACGGGAAGCGCCGCAACGGGAAGCATCAGCGCTTTGCCGAGCTTCTGGAGGTACTTCATCATATTGGTATCTCCTCCAACCTTTCTTTCGTTGTTCACCAACGAGTTCCATGTCCGCGCCTTGTGCATACCGGCTTCTCCGCTTGCCGGCATTGATGCGCAAACTTAGACAACCCAGTCCCTATTTGGGGTTGCTGGTATGTACGGTAGCACACACTCAATTCAAACGTCCACCACATTTCGTTCAAATTACTATATCGTTGCCAAACGGTTATTTTTGGCCCGTAAACGATAATTTGCGCAGGTAGGCATGTTGCATATATTTCATTACCAAACTAATTCTTAGCAATTTCCATTCGATTTCGTTTCAAAATTGGTTACTACCAGATGAACAGTGGTACCACATTGTTACTACCAGTTTAGCCGAAATCGTTTTCACTTTATATGAATAAAGTGTCCCAAAATTTGCATACAACCACCCCCTCTCATCGCCCTCCCCACAGTGCAAAAAGCCCGCTAGAACGATGTCCGTTCTAGCGGGCATATCAGATTTTTGGCTACGTGCTCGGCGGCTCGGGCGGCCCTTACGCAAACAGACCGTAGATGCTGATGTTGGCCTTGGCGTAGAGGCCGTTAGCATACTCGGTCCACTTGGAGCTGGCGCTCGAAGCCTGCGAGGAGTACTGCTGATAAGCAGTGTAGTAGGCGGTCATGGCCTGCTTGTAGGTAGCGCTATCGGCCGTAAAGGCATCATCGGCAAAGGCCTTGGCATAGGTGCTGTCGGCATCCTTCCAAGTGCCCTTTGAGCTATCCCACTCATCGCCAGCAAGGTTGATGATGTAATCGGCGTAGTCCTTGCTCGCGGTCTCCTCGTTGCCGTCAGCAGGCTCGGTCGGGGCGGTCGGCATGCTTGCGGAGCTATCGCCCACCTTCTTCTTGTAGAGCTTCTGCAGCGTCGCGGACTGGCGGACGATCTGCTTGGCCTGGTCCTTGGACACGCCGTACTGCGTGGCCATGGTCTTGTAGTCGGAGGTGCCGATGGAATCCTCGGCATACTGCTTCATTTCCTTGGAAGAGACGGTAATGCCCTCGTCCTCGGCAGCGTCCAGCAGAATCTGGTTGCGCACGTAGGACAGGATAACGTCGGCAGACGGAGCGGTGTAGTTGCCGTCGTCGTCCTTGACGGTGTCAAGGCTGTACTGGCTCTCGATGGCCTCACGCGCGGTGATGTCGCTCTTCTTGCCGTTGTAGCTATAGCTCGCCACGGTCGAATCGAGCTGGTCCTCGGACAGGGTCGCCGAGCCGACGCCCTTGCCGCCAAAACCACCGTTGCCGATAAAGAAGCCGACCACAGCAGCGATCACGACTGCAACCACGAAGGCGGCAATCATCGTCTTCTTGTGCTTGGATGCGCGGTCGTCTTCGTCGGAACCCAGGATATCGTCGTCCTCGTCCTGCTCCTCGGGCATGAGGTTCTCGTCGGCGGCGTCCGCGGCGATCTTTGCCTCCAGGCGAGCGTCTTCCTCCTCGGCGGTCGTGCCGGCGGCAATATGTTCGGCAGACGTGCCGGCGACCAGGTCGATCTTCTCGTCCTCATCACCGTCGGGGCCTTCGCCGCGCTCGATGATCTGGATGCCGTCGATCTCGTCCTTCTCGTCCTTCTTTTGAATCAGACCCATATCAGTTACTCCTTGTTAGGAAACATAGTCCCCAATAGAATACGCCCGGCAGAGCGCCGGGCGTATTGATTCTTAGGTTATACGCAAACACTTAAGTACTATTTAGGCGTTTGCAGCGTGCATACCTTAGACCAGGTGCGCGATAACGGCATCGGCAAAGGCCTGCGTGCCCACAGCGCCCTCAACGGAGCCGGTCTGGGCACGACGCACGTCACCGGTAACCTGCTCGCCCTCGTCGAGCGTGGCAGATACGGCGGCGCGAATGCGATTGGCCGCGTCGTTCTCGCCCAGGTGATCGAGCATCATCGCAGCAGAGAGGATCTCGGCCGTGGGGTTGGCGATATCCTGGCCGGCGATATCGGGCGCGGAGCCATGCGTAGCCTCAAAGATTGCGCAGTCGGCACCGATGTTGGAGCCGGGGGCCATGCCCAGACCGCCCACCAGGCCGGCGCACAGGTCGCTCACGATGTCGCCGTACAGGTTGGGCAGCACCAGGACATCGAAGTCGTTGGGGTTCTGGACCAGGCCCATGCAGGTGGCGTCGACGATCTTGTCGTTGAACTCGATATCGGGATAGTTGGCGGCCACCTCGCGCGCCACGCGCAGGAACAGGCCGTCGGTCGCCTTCATGATGTTGGCCTTGTGCACGGCCGTCACCTTTTTGCGGCCGCAGCGGCGGGCATACTCAAAGGCATACTCCACAATGCGGCGGCTCTTGGCGATAGAGATCGGCTTGATCGAGATCGCGGAATCGGCGGCGAAGGTCTTTTGGCCCGAACGCTCGACGAGCTGCGAGAGCTCCTCGACCTCGGCAGCGCCCTCATCGAACTCGATGCCGGCGTAGAGGTCCTCGGTGTTCTCGCGCACGATAACCAGGTCGACGTCGCGGAAGCGCGAGCCGTCACCCGGCTGCGACAGGCAGGGGCGCACGCAGGCATACAGGTCGAAATGCTTGCGCAGGGCCACGTTGACGCTGCGGAAGCCCGTGCCGACCGGTGTGGTGATGGGGCCCTTGATGGCAACCTTGGTCTCGGCGACCGCATCGAGCACATGCTGGGGCAGCGGCGTGCCAAACTCGTCCATGACGCCGGCGCCGGCCTCCTGGACGTTCCAGTTGATCTGGACACCGGTGGCCTCGACCACGCGGCGCATGGCCTGCGTAATCTCGGGACCGATACCGTCACCGGGAATCAGGACTACATCGTGCGCCATAATCTGTTACTCCTCGTCTTCGGCGGCCTCAGATTTTTTAACGCTAGCACGCTTCTTCTTTTTGGAGAGATCCAGGCCAAAACGTTTAACAAGCATTTCGCAAATCTCGCTCGAACGGGCCTTGAGATAGCTGCCCTTGCCGTTCTCGGCGTCGAACTTAAGGCGCAGCGCGAGCTTCTCGGCGACCTCGGCGTCGATCTCGCCCTGGCCAAACTCGTACAAGCAACCGAGCATATCGCGATACTCAAGGTCGCCGTGGTAGCACTGGATGGCCTCGTCCAGGATCGGCCAAGCCTCGCGCGAACGCTCGACGCCCGTGGCTCCCCACACGCACAGCAGGCGGAAGGCGGCGTAGCGCAGCGTAGAGGAAATCTCGTCGAACAGCGCGGTCTCGGCACCCTCGAAGGCATCGCCCAGCTGCTCGGGGCAGGTGGTGGCGAGCGCCGCCAGGGCATCGAGGGCCTCCCAGCGGGTCTGCGCCTCGGGGCGGTCGAGCGCCTCGATCAGCGCGGGCATGCAGGACACGACGCGCTGGGGATCGCGCTCGGCAAGCAGATGCAGCACGCGGGCGGCAAACTGGCGGATGCGGCGCGTGGGACAGCCGAGCTCTTGGACCAGGCGGTCGACGGCATTCTCGTTCTCCTCTGCCAGTTGAAGCTGTGCCAGCTCCTCGTCGGTGAGCTGTTCGTCTTTGTTTTCTGCCATAGTTACCTCTTCTATTTATTTCTTGGCGTGCTTGCCAGCACCCTTGCTGTCATCGGTGACCGAGATGAGCTGTCGGTCGGCAGCGCCATTGCGGCGTGCGCGACGGCGGTCCTCGGCGTCGCCCGCATCGGCGGCGGCGCGATGGGCCTTGTTGACATTAAAGACCTCGTCGTGCTTGCGCCACGGGCCGACGGACTCGCCAAAGCTCATCTTAAGGCCGGCGATAAAGCCGCCGAGCCAGCCGATCGGCGCAAACCGCACCAGCGGGAACAGCGAAAACACCCAGGTCAGTAGGACAACCGCTGCCGCGCCTGCAAAATTAGCGATCCAGTAGTCGCGCTTGGTGATCACGCGCTTTTCGCAGGCCCACTGGCCGCACAAAAAGCCAATGTAAATCGCAAAGATAAAGAGCACCAGCGCGAGCACCACGAACGTCCAGCTCATGGGTGCTACTCCCCGTGATGGTGGCCGCAGCAGCACTCGTGGCCGTCATCATGGCCGTGGCCGCCGCAGCACTCGTGATCCTCGCCATGGTGGTGGCCACAACCGCACTCGTGATCGTCGCCGTGCTCGCCGCAACCGCAGCCGTCCTCGTGAGCACCGTGCTCTTCGGGACGATACTGCGACCAGTCCAGACCGGCGGCGATGGCGTCGGCCTCCTCCTTGTAGAGGACCGTGATGGCCTGGGTGCCCAGCTTGGCGCCACCGATGGCGTCGAGCATGTCGTAGAGCGTAAAGGCGACGTCGGCGCCGGGCAGCGCGAGCTCGCGGTCATCGGCGTAGGCGAGCGCCAGACGCAGGTCCTTAATGAAGTGCTCGACCATAAAGCCGGGCTTGTAGTCGCCGTCGAGCGCCTTGGGCGCCAGGCTCTCCATGGCGCCGGACTTGCCGGTACCACCCAGGATCATCTGGCGGGTCTTCTCCAGGTCAAGGCCGCTCAGCTCGGCAAATGCCATGGCGTCTGCCATGCCGACCATGCAGGCGCCCAGCGACACCTGGTTGGCGAGCTTGGCAGCCTGGCCCTTGCCGGCGCCGTCGAAGCAGCAGATGTTAGCCGCAAAGGTGGCAAGGATATCGCGGACCGGCGCGATGTCGTTCTCGGTAGCGCCCACGATAGCCGTGAGCGTACCGGCGATAGCGCCCGACTCGCCGCCGGTGACGGGGCAGTCAAACGCCATGCGACCAGAAACCTGGGCGGCCTCGGCAATGTCACGGGCGAGCTCGGGCGAGCTCGTGGTGAGATCGATCAAGACCGCGCCCGGCTTGGTGCACGCAAGCAGGCCGTCGCCCGCCAGGTAGAGCTCCTCGACCTCGGAGGGATAGCCCACCATGGTAAAGACGACATCGGCGTTAGCCACGGCATCGGCCGGCGTATCGGCCCAGGCGGCACCGCGCTCGATAAGCGCAGCAGCCTTGGACTTGGTGCGGTTGTTGACCGTGACGGGATAGCCGGCATCCAGGATGTGGCCGGCGATGGGGGCACCCATGATTCCGGTGCCGATAAATGCGACGGAGAGCTTGTTTGCCATGAAACCTTTCCTTTTGGGTTGGGTGTTGTTACCAGGTTGAATACTCAGCGCCAGCGCTTGAGCTGCGGGGCGCCTGCGGTCGTAGCGCCCGTCTACTGGCCGCGCACGCGGCGGGCGATGCGATCGGAAAGCGAGGCTTTCTCGGCGCGGTTCTTACCCCAAAACGCGCAGGCCACCATGCCGGGGCCCACGTGCGAGCCGATGGTGGGGCCCACGGAACCGCGAATGATCGTGACGTCGGCGCAGCCCTCCTCCTTGCGGATGGCGGCCTCGAGCCAGTCGCCGTCCTTCTCGGCATCGGCCGTCATGATGGCGATGGGCATGGTGCGATCGGGCACGTAGTTCTCGCGGAACGACTTGAGGATGGACTTGAGCGCCTTCTTGCGGCCGCGGTTGACGCCGATCAGCGACAGCGAGCCAGCCAGGTCGTAGGAGAGCTCGGGCTTGACATCGAGCTTTGCCGTGAGTTGCGCCGCCGCGGGCGGAATGCGGCCGCCGGCAGCCAGTGCGTCGAAGCTCTCGAGCGTAAAGTAGCCGTGGACGTAGGTCTTTGCCTCGTTTGCCCAATCGACCAGCTGCTTGGCGGTCAGTCCCGCCGAACGCTGGCGCACGGCCTCGAGCGCCAGGAGCGCGCCGGTCGCGCAGGGCAGAGCGTTGTCGACCACGTACAGCTCAAAGTTGGGATACTCGGCGCGCACGGCATCTGCCGCCTGGCACGCGGAGTTGTAGCTCGACGACAGTGCCGAGGTAAAGCACAGGTAGACCGTGGGCGTACCCTCTTTGGCGCACTCGGTAAAGAACTCGATATAGCGACCGAGCGACACAGCCGAGGTAGACACGCGAGCGCCGGCGCGCATGCGGTCGTAGAACTCCTTAGGACTCATGCTCGACCAGATATCGTCCGTGCGCTCCTCGCCATCGATGATATAGGGGAAGCCCAAGATATCGACATCGAGGTTCGCGGCGACCTCGGGGCTAAAGTCGCAGCAGGTATCGACGACGATGCGGCAGCGGTCAGAATGGCCGGTAGATGCAGCCTTGTCCATCAAAGCGACTCCTTACGTAAAAAAGGCGGCCATCCGCATGGGATGGCCGCCAGCCGTTAACTCATGCAAGTTAACGTATTTTACTCGTCAAGTGTTTCGATGCGGGGCTTGATGATGCCATATCCACCATTCTTACGGTGATACACCACATTGATGAGGCCGGTCGTCGCGTTCTCGAACACGTAGAAGTCGTGGCCGAGCAGATCGGTCTGCACCAGCGCCTGCTCCTCAGTCATCGGGGTGACATCGATGACCTTCTCGCGGACGAGCAGGTCGTCCTCCTCCTCGGGCAACAGCAGGTCGGCCAGATCCTCGACGCGCTCGACCGGTGCGACATCCGCTGCGCTGGCACCGCCCTGGCGGTTGTCCACAACCTTGGTCTTGAACTTGCGCAGCTGGCGGGTGACCTTATCGGCGGAGAGGTCGATGGCGGCGTACATATCTGCGCCATGCTCGGCAACGCGAATCACCGAACCGCGGACGCGAACCGTAACCTCGACGATTGCCGGGTTGGGGTTCGAGGGGTTCTTCTCATAGCGAAGTACAACGTCGACTGTCATGGGCTCGATATCGAAAACCTTGAGCGCCTCGCCGATCTTCTCATCCACATGCGCACGCAGAGCATCGGTTACCGTCGTCTTGCGTCCAGAAACCTTGATATCCATACGTGGCTCCAATCTGCCTCGGGGACTTACTGTACTGGCTATGTACCCATTGCCGTGCATTTAATCACGCGGATTCCTAAAGACCCGAATAACGATTGCTTGATACCGCATACCGAAGCCTCGCACTTTTCTGTGGCAAAGTGCGCTATAGGAGGGCGACAGCGACTTTGGTTTTGCACTTAAAAAGTGTCTTTGACCTGCTGGTTTTATGGAAACAAAAAAGCCGGGCTCCCCTGTTGGGAAAGCCCGGCAATGCGTGTTGAAACCGTGAAGAGGTGTCTCTCCTAGCGCATAGGAGACGTCACCCCTAGCAATAACTAGCTATTGAGCTTGTTAATGTCGTCGTCGGTGATAGTGCCCTCCTGGCTGGACGATTTGCTCTCAGAGGACAAGTCATCGCTGCTGGAATCGGAGGATTCATCGCCGGAGGACATGGTCTCACTGGACTCAGAGTCGCCCGACTGCACGTTAACGCCCGAAACCGTCTTAGTGGTGAGGTCGTAGGGCATCGTGCCATACCAGACAGAGTGGACCGCCTCGAGCGTGCCGTCGGCCGTAATACCGTCGAGGGCATCACTCACGGCACGGCACAGCTCGTCGTTGGCAGCAAGGCCCGCAACGCCGAGCGTCGAGGGCGCCTCGAGAGCGCCAACGTAGGAGATCTGGCTCATCAGACGTGCAAGGTAACCGCCGGCAGTGGAATCGCAGATCACATAGTCGACCTCGCCAGACTCGAGCGCTTCAAAGCACTCATTAATGTTGGAGAAGGTCTTTTGGTTGGCCGTGACGCTCTGTTTGGCGAGTGCTTCCTGCGATGCCGAGGAAGCCTGAACGCCCAGGGTGGCGGTGTTAAGCGTTTCGGTAGTGACGTTCAACGACTTGCCGTCGTTGGACTTTCCGAACACGGCGGCAGCATCATAGAGGCATGTACCAAGCGTGCTGACGTCGCCATTCGTGGAATTGATGTCGCCAATGAAGATGTCGGCCTTTTTATCGCCAAGCGCGGAATCGGCCGAGGACGCATCGACAAAAGCGACCTTGAGGCCCATGCGGCTTGCAAGAGCGCGAGCGGCGTCAACTGCGTAGCCCGTGAGGTTGCCATCGGCGCCCTGCATGGCCTGCGGGGCATCGGAAGTGTCGAGGGCGACCGTAAGGGTACCGGGAGTGACCAGGGCATCGTCCGACACCGTAGGGGTGACGGTCTCGCGCTCGATCTGGTCGATCGTAGGCGTCGTGAACGTGGACAGCGGGTTGAATGCGCATCCGCTCAGACCCAATACGGCGATGACCGCCGCGGTCCCAGCGCCCAACCGAGCCGCGTGCATCAAGCTGCCCCTCACCATGTCCACTACCCTGCCTTCTGTGTCGTATACAATCCGTGCATTGCGCGGAATATCGGGTTGTTCCTACCAGCTGACCTGGTATTTGACCCCACACTTGCGCACCGGGGTGTTTGCTCGGGAGGCCGTAGCCACCTTCACGACTGGCCCGCTCGCCCGCGAGGCGGTATTGCCCCAAAGAAAAATAGAACGGACGGTGCGGCTTACATCTAGGACGCGCCATGATCGCGCCGCGCGCACGCGGTCGCTTACGTGGATCCCTTTGACCGCGTCTGTCTTGGACTAGGGTGGGCATTTCACCCATCCGCAACCACAGCCTGGCAGGAACGTAGCGCATTATAGCTAAGTTCAAGCTAAAGTTTAAGGTTAGGGACGTTATTCGCATCGCGAGTACAGATTTCGCAGGTCGGAGTGGGCTATTCGTGCCCCTATGAAGCCCGGAGCTCCCCCACGGGGAGCTCCGGGGCACCCGTCTCAGGGCGCCCTGTGCAAAAAACGGCAAATATGAGTACTGTCACCAATTTAGTAGCAGCGTATTACCGCCTCACGAGCCCTTTTTGAGTTCCGCACAGCCTGCTTGGTGCCAAGATATTCCACATTCGTTTACTATCTCGGTAGCGCACAGAGATGTGGTGTAAGAGGCGGGGCATGCCCCGCCTCCGCCCTTT